>JAGHYV010000097.1 GCA_017743475.1 Roseiflexus sp.
CGTAAAGATCCACAGGCAGACGGTTCCATTTCCGGTATGTGATCTCTTTTCTCGTGTGTCAGGCAGAGCGTTATTACAAGGTGGAGTGGAAGAGCGTGCGATCTGTTTCCGATGAACGATCATCCGTCTTGAAGGGCGCCTGTCAGCATCGTGAGCATATGCGAAATACGCTTCTATGCTGAGACATAGGAATCCGGCAGCAATTACGCGCCTGTCAGCGCCGTGAGCATATGCGAAATGCGCATCATTCTAGCATGTTCGCTCGATCCGAGTCAACAGTTGGTGTTCAAAGCGTATCCCGACATATAATAGCATGGTAACTGAGGTAGTACCATCACCAATCACAATTCGCATGCAATTCGCGCAAACGTGTTGTAGTAGCACAATGCTTCAGATGTATCTGCCATTGCTTGAGTGCGGATTGCAATGGTTTGTGTGTTCGGATGCGCATGTTCTTGCTCTTCAAACGCGCCAGTTACCGCACACGAATGGAGATATAGCGCCATTTTGCTATGGAAAAAACAAGCACGATCCTTATCGCCGACGATGATCCGGGTGCGCGTCTCATCCTGCAACGATTACTGGCGCGAGAGGGACATCGCGTTCTGATGGCTCAGAATGGCGCCGAAGCGCTGCGTCAATCGATTGAGCATACGCCGGATCTGGTGCTGCTGGATGTGTTGATGCCCGAACTCGACGGGTTCGAGGTCTGTCGCCAGTTACGCCGTCATCCCCGACTGCGCGAGATACCCATCCTGCTCGTCACCTCGCTCGGTGATCATCAGTCGCGCGTGCAGGGATTGAGCGTCGGCGCCGATGGGTTCATCAGCAAGCCTTTTGATATGGCTGAACTGCTGGCGCATGTGCGCACCATCACCCGTCTCAACCGCTACCGTCGGTTACTGGCAGAACAGGAGCGGTTTCAGCGGTTGATCGAACTTTCCCCGGAAGGTATTGCAACGATCAACGCGGAAGGTCGTCTGCTGTTGATCAATCCGGCGCTGGCGGCGTTGCTCGAAGCGCCCTCCGTCGAGCATCTGCTGGGTAATACACTGCATACCTATATCCATATCGCGTCGCTTGATCGGTATCAGGCAGGGATGCAGGCACTGGAACAAGGAGTGCAACAGGTTCCACAGATCGAGGTCTTGCTGGTCGGCGTCAATGGGCGTACTCTTCCGGCGGAGATCAGCCTGGGGAGATTTCACGATCAGAACGGGTCGTTCGCGCAGATTATCATTCGTGACATTTCAGAGCGTAAGCGAGCGGAGGCGCAGATTCACCGCCAGGTCAGCCGGTTGACCAGCCTGCACGCTATTGGAGTGGCTATCACAGCAAGCCTGGAGTTGTCGGCAACGCTAAACATATTGCTCGACCGGTTAATTGAAGAGTTGCGCGTCGATGCAGCGAGCGTTTTGTTGTTGAATCCGCGGACGATGAATCTCGAAGCAGCGTGCAGTCGTGGTTTGCCGTCGCCGATTGTCCAGGTGCCGCTCTGTTCCGAGGAGGGACTGGCGGGGATGGCGTTGCGCACACAGCAGACAGTTTCACTGACAAGCGTTCCGGCAGAAATGCTGCTCAGCGAGCGCGATCGGGCGCTGGCTGCGCTATTTGCCGCGTATTTCGCCATACCGCTGCGTGCGCGTGGTGAGATCAAGGGCGTGCTCGAGATTATGCTGCGCGAGTCGTTCACTCCCGATGACCACTGGTGGACGTTTCTCGAGGCGCTGGCAATGCAGGCGGCAATCGCTATCGAAACGTCCGTGCTTTTCGAGGAGTTACGACGGACCCACGCAGAATTGCAGCAGTCCTATGATGCAACGATCGTGGGTTGGTCACGCGCGCTCGATCTGCGTGATCATGAAACGGAAGGGCATAGTGAGCGTGTAACGGAACTGACGCTGCGGCTGGCGCGCTGGATGGGGTTGCCCGAGGATCAGATGGAACACATCCGGCGTGGCGCTTTGCTCCACGATATTGGGAAGATGGGAGTTCCCGATGCGATCCTGCTGAAACCGGGACCATTGAGCGTCGATGAGTGGGCAATTATGCGTCAGCATCCGGTCTATGCATTTCGCTGGCTTTCGGCTATTCCTTTTCTGCAACCGGCGCTCGACATCCCGTATGCCCATCACGAACGCTGGGACGGGAGCGGGTATCCGCGCAGTCTGCGGGGCGAGCAGATCCCAATGGCAGCGCGGATCTTTGCCGTCGTCGATGTGTGGGACGCCCTGCGCTCTGATCGTCCATACCGTGCTGCCTGGACGGAGGAGCAGGCCGTTGCCTATCTCCGGTCGCTGGCGGGAACGCACTTCGATCCGCAGGTGGTGCGGGCGTTTCTGGAGATGTTTGGCTACGACCGGGGAGACTGAGAGAGACGCAACGGCGCTGCGTCTCTGCGCGCCGGAGGCTTTCCGACATCACCCCGTCCGCCGGGCGACAGTCAGCATAATCTCGCTGCTGGTTACGAAAGGGTCGAGGTCATACGACCCATACACGATTTCAACCGTAAAACCGGCACGTTCTAACAGGTGTTCGAGTTCGTAGCGGTAGAACCAGCGTAGCGTCATGGTATGCAGGGTGCGTCGCACGCCACCTTCGTCGTCAATCTCGTCATACACGAAGGTAACGTAGTTGAGTTGCTGTGCCATATCTGCTCGCTGCGCAACGAATTTACAGACGCGGACGCCATTGTCCAGGCGGAACGTACGATCCAGCGTCAGTTCGCCGTCGCAACCAGCGAGATTGCGCGCATGCGGGTTAAACACGTCGATTGCCAGCAGCCCGTTGGGATTGAGCGATTTGTGGATACGGGTAAGCGCAGCCAGTTGATCGTCAATTGTGGTCAGATGCATGAAACTGTTCAACGCCACAATTGCCAGATCGTAATGATCAGAAGGAAGGTCGGATCGCACATCGCCGTGATGGAGAGTAACCTGCGCAGCAACGCCCGCAGCGGCAGCGCGCTCACGCGCCCGCGCAATCATCGCTGCCGAAGAGTCGATGCCGGTCACACGGATGCCGCTCTGTGCCAGCGGGACGACTAACCGCCCACTGCCGCACATCACATCGATCACGTGCCCACCGGTGCGGCGCGCCAGTTCACGGTAGAAGGGAAGATCATCGGCAAAACCGCTATGATCGGCGTCGTAAAAGCGGGCAATGGCGTCGTAGTCGCTCATAACGCTATGGTGTAACGCCAAAGATGTAGAGCGCCATCCCGACCAGAAGAATCAGCCCAATAACACCGACAGCAACCCCCAGCGGACTGATGACCGGGTCGAACCGTGGTGCAGAAGGAAGCGTGGGTTGATCGGAGAGCGACATACGGCGCGCTTGTGTCTGGATCCGTTCCATATCGGGCGCCGATGATGGGAACGGCGAGCGTACCGACTGCGGTTGATGGGGGGTGTCGCGGTATGTCGATGGCTGATAGGACGATGGGAACGGCGAGCGCACCGACTGCGGCAGACTCCGATCATCGTCGTAGGTCGGGGGTTGGTAGGACGATGGGAATGGTGAACGTGCCGATTGAGGTCGGGATGTTGAGCGATCAGCGGTAGGAGGGCTTTCACTTCGACGGGTGATCGCACGAATAACTGATATTAGCGCTCCTAGGATGACCAGTCCCAGAATGATGAACGGCAACAGCCCTGCAGAAATGCGGATCGTGCCGCCGAACGCATTTTGCAGCATGTTTAGCAGCGGACCACCCGCGATCACCGCAAAGAAGATTAGCCAGCCGATGATCGATCCCCAATTGATCCCTGGTTGTCGCTTATGTTCTTCCATACACCTGTATTGTACACTACCCTGGGTATTACTGTGCACTCTTTCTATGCTCTGCATCCGTGAGGTCAGGCATAGACTCATCGTTGCAATGTCCTGGTATCAACAATGCCTCAACTAGAATGCAATCCTCGTTTGCGGACAGTTACAATTGTGCTGTATCACTCCAGGCATCGATCATAGCGCAATAGGCAGGATCTTCATAGCGTGCAGGGTGAAACGCGGCTGCCCAGGCGGGCAGCGCTTCACCGCTGATGTGTGCTGCCAGTATGTCTGCTGCACCACAGGCTGCCATAATACCATACCCCGAAAAGGCACCCATCACAAATGAACCACGCGGACCTGTCGGACCGATCAGCGGACGGTTTTCGCGCGTTTTGGTGTAATAGCCACCGTCAATGGTTGGGCACGGGGGACGGTAGATGTATGCTTCGAGCGCTGGAATGATGCGGGTGAGACCTCGCAGCGTCACGTCAAAGAAGTAGGGTGCGGATGGTAAGGGAAAGATTTCTTCGACCGGTGCGGTATCGTATGCCCATAGCGCAATAACCCACGCGCTTCCAGTCCCTCCTTCTGGACGACAGTGCGCCCCAGCCGGAAGAATGCCCAGGAGCGGCTGCGCTTCTGGATCGTCGGCGAGCACTGCGCGTTCGTCGTCAGTCCAGGAAATAGTCTGGGGATCAGCGCAAATGAGCAATGGTGCGTCACGTGGGATGATGCCCAGATGATCTTCAAACGCAACTTTCAGATGACGTTCTGAGAAGACTGGCAGATCGACGCCAACCATACGTCCCACCTGGC
Organism: Roseiflexus sp.; assembly: GCA_017743475.1. Lineage (GTDB taxonomy): Bacteria > Chloroflexota > Chloroflexia > Chloroflexales > Roseiflexaceae > Roseiflexus. The sequence continues at coordinate 4,591 of JAGHYV010000097.1, forward strand.
GCAGGAATGGTCCTGCGGCATTGACGAACCCTCCCGTCACAACGCGCCCGGCGTTGAGTTGCACTGCTGATACCCGACTATCCCGCACCTCAACGGCTTCGACGCGGGCATGCGCCAGGTGCGCGCCGCGCCGACGTGCCCGTTCCAGCAACGTCATACCAAGTTACTGCGCGCTTAGCCAGCCGCAGCGTCGTGCATGCAACGCGGCAGCGGCGGTTTCGGTGAGATAGGGGAAATAATGCCGCAGCGCAGCCGGGTCGAGGATCAGGTCTGCGCCATCGGGTTGTGCGGTAAAACCATGGGCAGCATGCAGCGTATACGTGTCGGCGCGTGTATGGATCCGCAACGACCCCGCTCCCAGTGCAGCTGCCTCTTCCCCTGTGCGACGCAGCAGAGCCACACGATCCGGATCGACGGTCACATACAGGTATCCGCGCCGGTTGAGCGCAATCGCATTCTGCGTCTCACGAGCCAGCACCTCAATATGGTCGATGCTGCGGTTCATCAGCGCGACCATCGCATTGTCGGGACCGGGCCACCAGTTGCGATAGCACTCGCTCGACTTGTCGCTGGTAAGCGAGAGTGGCGGGCGCTCATCAACCAGCAGTACCGACGCGCCGCGTGCCGTCAATGCATCGGCAGTGGCAATGCCAGCAATGCCCGCACCACAGATCACGACATCGTAACTGCTCACAGCGCCTCCAGCACTTTCTTCAGCGCGTTGGAAACTTCCTCAACCTGCGACTCGCTCAGATCAGGGCTAACGTCGATGTGTACCGAGCGGCTCAACAGATCGAGTGAGCGCGGGCACATATCGCGCGTATACGTGATAGCACGCGACGCCCAGCGCCATGGACCGCCCTGTTCCGACCAGGTTTTACGGTTCATGATCGGCGCCCAGTAACAGTAGACGTGGTAATCCTCAATATCGGGGTGATAGAGTGCCATTGCGCTAACCCCCTCAGCGCGCAATGCTTCGACTGCCCAGCGTGCGCGTTCGGCAGTGGGAAGCAGCATAATCAGCGCAAGGCCAGCGTCGCCAGCTGGATCGTTGAGGCGGCGAAAAGCCGATCCAGATGCCCGCACACGATCCGCGATACGCTCAGCAATTGCGGCGTGGTTGTGGCGCATATCGGCGAGGAGACCTTCCAGTTTGCCGAGTTGCGCCAGCGCGACCGCTGCCTGCAGTTCGCTCATGCGGAAATTGATCCCTAGTGTAACCTCATCTGGCGGAATATGATGACGCTGCCCGCCAACGACATCGTGGTACATTATCGCGCGCTTGTAGAGTGCGTGATTGTTGGTTATCAGCACCCCACCCTCGCCGGATGTTATGATCTTGTTGAATTGCAGGCTGAAAGCGCCAGCATCGCCCCATGTGCCAAGACGCTTCCCTCGAAAACTCGCACCAGTTGCCTGCGCTGTATCTTCAATCAGCGCCACGCCATAGCGCTTCGCCACATTGGTCAGAAGATCCATCTGGCAGGGTGAACCGCGCATGTGAACTGCCACAATTGCGCGAGTGTAGGGCGTTATCTTGCGTTCCACGTCTGCTGGATCGATTGTCAACGACTCATCGATCTCGGCGATCACCGGAACTGCGCCGAGCGCAACGGCTGCTGAGGCAGTGGCAATCCATGTGTATGCTGGTACGATCACCTCATCGCCCGGTCCGATACCGAGACCTGCCATCGCGCACATTAGCGCCGCCGTGCCGGACGACACTGCCAGTGCATACGCTGCGCCCATATGAGCGGCAAATTCCTGCTCGAACAGATCGGTCTGCGATAGACCCGACATGGGACCGTAGTAGCGAAAGAGACGTCTGCTGCGTAGCACGTTGAGCACTGCCTGTTCTTCTTCAACACCGATACGCATACCGCCAGGAAACATAGGGGGCAGCGGTGTCTTTACAGCGCGCTCGCCACCGTCAATTGCCAGTCTTGAAGACATCGTTGTCCTCCTTGTTGGCTGAGAACTGAAAACTGAGAACCGAGAACCAAGAACCGAGAACCAAGAACCAAGAACTGAGAACCAGGAACTTTCGCGCGCCTCGCGCGTTGCTTCGCCTTGCCGCCTGCAACCTGCCTTGTAACGGAGGTGTCGCAGGGTGATGTTGATACGCGTTGCCGGCACGTTGTCGCCTGCAATGTGCGACGTTTGCACGTTCGCTATTCAATGGGCAACCGCGCGTCCCTTCATGATGCTGCCGAACAGCGAAATGGTCAAGGCGCTTTCGGGCACGCTGTTGTCGAAGAGCGCGTGGTATACTCATACCTGTGATGAAACACGGATGACTGGCAGAGTGCATGCAGCGCATCTATCATCAACGTTGCAGAGTAGTTGACTCGACGGCATGCACGAGGCATTTGCTGGCGCATCTACCGGAAGTTAGTGGAGAGCGTAGCCTATGAGCGCCGATGACATGCTCATCTTCCCTGGCTCAGGGAGTCCGAAGTTGACGAAAAACATTTGCGCATACCTGGGAGTGACGCCGGGGAAATGCGAAGTGTTGCGATTTTCGGAGGGGAATCTGTTCGTGCGTATTCTGGAAAATGTACGTGGACGGCACGTTTACATTGTGCAATCGACCGCGTACCCCGCCAATGATAATTTCATGGAACTGCTCTTCTGGATCGATGCATTCAAACGCGCCAGCGCTGCATCGGTGACAGCGGTGGTTCCGTTCTTCAGTTACGCCAAAGGGGATAAAAAAGACGAACCACGTGTTTCAATTCGCGCGCGGGTCTGCGCCGACGCCATCGAAGCCGCAGGTGCCGACCGGATTGTGGTGATGGACCTGCATGCGCCGCAGATTCAGGGTTTTTTCAAAATACCGGTGGACGATCTGTACGCCCTGCCAGTGCTCTGTGATCGTGTCAGGCAGATGAATCTAGAGAACCTGATCGTTGTCGCACCGGATAGCGGTTTTGCTAAGAAAGCGCGCAAGTACGCACGCTATCTCGGGGTCTCGATGGCAGTTGGCGACAAAGAGCGTGTTGCGCACGATGAGCACGCGCATATTGTCGAAATTATTGGCGATGTACAGAGCAAAACCGCACTAATCGTTGATGATTTTACCATTTCAGCGGGCACACTGGTCGAAGTCGCCGAACAGCTGCTGGTACGCGGGGCAAAAGAAGTGTATGCCGCCGTGACGCATGGCGTTTTTGCCCGCGGAGCAATGGAGCGACTGGCAGACAGCCCAATCCGGCGGTTGTTCATCACCGACACGGTCGAGACGCAACCAGTCACCCTGACGCCGCAGGTCGAAGTGGTATCGGTGGCGCCGCTGTTCGGTGAAGCGATACGCCGGATTCACTATCGCGAAAGTATCAGCGTGCTGTTTCCGCGATAGTTATCATCGACCATGCCCGGCACTCAAGACATTTCTCGCGCAACGCTCGCAGTCACCTCGCTGGCTTCCGGGAGCAGCGGCAATGCATTGCTGGTGCGGTCCCGCGATGCGGCGATCCTGGTTGATTGTGGCGTTCCGTTGCGAACTATCGAGCGGGCGCTGATGCGGAGCGGTCTTTCCCCCGATCAATTGAGCGCCATCCTGATCACGCATGAACATGGCGATCACACGATGTCGGCAGGTCCGCTGGCGCGGCGCTACGGCGTTCCGCTGATTGCCAATCAGGCGACTCTGGCAGCGATGGAGCACGATCTGATGGGCGCTACAGTGCAGGAACTGGCAACCGGCGCCGCGACCACGATCGCTGATATTCACGTGGGCAGCTTTCCTGTCTCGCACGACGCTGCCGAGCCGGTGGGGTACACGATCAGTGTTGACGGATGGTGTGTCGGTATTGCAACCGATCTGGGGCAATGGGACGACGCGGTTGTGAAAGGGTTGATGCCTGCCGATCTGGTGGTGATTGAAGCGAACCATGATCAGGAGCGCCTGTGGCGCGCACCCTACGCAGCAGTGGTCAAGCAGCGCATCTCCAGTCCCACTGGTCATCTAGACAATGTCGCCGCTGGAAGGTTGATCGCCCGTTTGGGGGCGGATGGACGACGCCGGAGCGCATGGCTGGCGCATCTCTCGCAGGAAGCCAATTCGCCGCAGATCGCCGAGCAGGTGGTGCGCGGCATTCTTGCGCTCGCCGGGGTACAGGGCGTAAGCGTCACTGCCCTGCCGCGCCATACCCTGATGCACTGGTCAAGCGATATGCACGGCAAACAACTGGCGCTATTCGACTGAACTCGCCTGGTTGTCATTTACTCTTTCCTGGTTGCGGTTTGTTAACCTCCCTGAACGTGAGTGGCTGACTATAATGAATCGCATCTCCGTATTCTTTCTGTACAGTGCGTGTTTCCGTACCGACCCATACAGGCTGCCGACGTTGGCGTTGACAGGCGTGCAATCGCCAGGATGTGCGTGCATCGCAATCGACCGATATGATCTATGCACGAACTGTCAATTGCCCACAGCCTGGTAGAAATTGCGGAAGAGGCGGCTGCGAAGGCAGGCGTCACAAGGGTGACAGTTGTTCACCTGCGTCTGGGGGTCATCGCAGGTGTTGTCCGGGATGCTCTCCTTTTCGGCTTTGATATTGCCAGCACTGGCACACGACTGGAAGGTGCGCGGCTTGAGATCGAAGAGGTTCCGCTGCAGGTGTACTGCGAGACGTGCGACACGGTTGTGGCGCTCCCGGATGTGCGGTATTTCCGCTGCCCACAGTGCGGTGCAGCGTGCCAGCGGATCGTGACAGGTCAGGAGATCGAACTGGCAGCCCTGGAGTATGAGGACGACACGCCGGAAGCCACAGCGTCGTGACTCTTCTGGCGCTCGCGGATCGCGAAAGACAATGGCGCCTGGAGCGATAGATCTGATTGCTCGACCGGTGCGGGTTAAAACCCTCCAAAGGAGACGCTATGGCACATCTATCGCTTCGTCCACAACCGCTCGGTATCTTTCCTCCGCCGACCGGGTATCTTGTCCTTCCACCAGTTGACGGCGCGGAGGAGGTGTGCGCTTCGCTGCTTGCGGGATGCCTTCCCGAACAAATGCCAGCACCGCTCCGCTTTTACGCACTGTCGCTGGCAAACGATCGACAGGGAGCATGGCATGCGCTAGCGAACGATCCAACGCCAGAAGCGTACTACAATCGCTTTGTGCTGCGTAGCGATCCGGAGGCATACCCGCACCTGCGTCGGCAATTGAACGGCGACCTGGCAGCACTGCTTGATCTCGTCGCATATATGGGCGGGCTGATTGATTCACCGCCAGGTGTGGAGACGCTGCGCGGCGAAATAGCGGCGTGCATTCTCCCGGCGCACGCTGCCTGTGCGCTTGCGCGCCAGCAATACGATGCTGCTATCGCCGCATTACAACAGGCAATCGAGGAGGTGCGCCAGATTTCGCCGTTGTTTGCGGCACAACTGCTCGATCATCTGGCAACGGTGTATCTCAATGCCAATCAGTCGTCGGCTGCATTGCAGGCATTGCGTGATGCAGCGACATTGGCCGTCGGAGGTCGACTCTTCGATCTGCGCGCGTATCTCTCGCTGCGATTAGGAATGCTATGTCAGGATCAGGCCGATGGCCAGCGTGCATTGCTGCTCGAAGCGAACGAGTGGTTTCAGGAGGCGCTGCGCTGCTGCTCGGTCGAGCGCACGCCCGATCTCTACGCGCTGGCACACTACCGGCTGGCGCTGACACTCCTTGCGCTCGCCCCGTCTGGCAACGGCGATCAGGCAACTCGTGAGCGGGCGATCCAGTCGTTGCGCGAGTCGCTCAGGGTGTACGCCCGTGAGACGCACTACAATCAGTGGCTCAATGCACAGATCACTCTTGCCAATGCGTTGCGGATTTCTTCCACTGCGTTGCCAAACGAACACTTAATCGAGGCAGTTCGACTGTACGATGAGGTGCTGGCACACTGCGATCAGGATCACGACCCGATCGGATATGGGCGTGTGCTGGCGAATCAAGGAACTGCCCTCTACCACCTTGGGCGCTTCGACTGCGCCCGTGATTGCCTGATCCGCGCGCGCAGCATTTTCCTGTCCCACCGCGACTATGGCACTGCGGCACTCCTTGAGGAGGCGCTGGTCGAGATTGATCGCCGTGTGTCGGGAACTGAGAATCGAGAACCGAGAACTGAGAACTGAGAAATGAGGACTTAGAACTGAGAACCGAGAATCGGGAACCAGGAACTGAGAACCGAAGCACGTTCGTCTGCCTTTTGTTCTTGCACCCTCCTTGCAACCCCATTACTGCGCTATGGACAAGCCTGCCATTTTGCCTTCAGCATGCAATACAAACCTCCCGCATGCTCACCTGCATAGCCAGCATCCACCTGTGCTGGCACATCAGCAGACCAGAAGCGCTGCCTTATCGCATCGAAGTCCTTCGAAGCAGTGCAGCATGTCCTGCTGTACGCTATCAACTGTCTCTCCGGCGGATGGCTATAAAAGCGGCGCGTTGTCTTGACAACCACGCAAATGATATGCTTTACTTATAAGGGGTGCAGCACGCCTGCCCGTTATTGGTGCAGTGCGGGCGGCATCCAGCGATAACCAGGTCATCACAACAGAATACAAAAACCTTCGGGGCAGGGTGAGTCCGGCAGGGCTGCCGGGCAATTCCCGATCGGTGGTACAGCCCACGAGCGCAATACCTCAAGGCAACGCGCACGATCCGGTGAAACTCCGGAGCCGACCGTACAGTCGGGATGAAAGAAGGTTGATCGATTCGCGCGCAGGCGACCTGTGGCAGCGTGTCGGTTTATGATTGTAAAGCCCCGAACAATGCGATTGTTCGGGGTATTGTGATCCATAGACCAGCATGCTGGCAGGTAGTCCGCGAGTTGCGTCGATTGTGGCATCCCGAAGGTGCGCATTGCCTTCGGGATGTTCGTTTGCCAGCGTCATAGCCGGGAATTGACGTTCCATCAGGACGCTGGATAGTGTTGCAAAGGAGTGCTCATGTTTACAGGCATTATCGAAGAGATCGGAACTGTTGAGACACTGGCAGAAGTCGCCGGTGGCTGGTCACTCACCGTGCAGGCAACCACTGTGCTGGAGAATACTCGTCTTGGGGACAGCCTAGCTATCAATGGCGCATGTCTCACGGTGACAAACCTGACCAACCATTCCTTCACAGTCGGACTTTCGCCGGAAACCTTGCGGCGCACCAATCTGGGCGATCTGAAACCTGGCGACGGAGTGAACCTCGAACGATCACTTACGTTGAATGGGCGACTCGGCGGGCATTTCGTACAGGGTCACATCGACGGTACTGGCGTGGTGCGCGCCTTTCATCCTGAAGGTGATTCGCTGTGGGTCACCGTGGCTGCGCCAGCAGCGTTGTTGCGCTATATCGTGCCCAAGGGGTATATCGCCGTCGATGGCACGAGCCTGACGGTGGTCGATGTTCTCGATGACGCCTTCACCTTCATGCTGGTGGCATACACCCAACAGCACATTACGCTGCCGCGCAAGCCGATCGGAAGCCGGGTCAATCTGGAGGTTGATATTCTTAGCAAATATGTCGAGAAGTTCATGCATGAGGGGAACTATGGCAATCGCCAGCGTTGAAGCCGCACTGGCTGATTTTCGGGCTGGCAGGTTTGTCATCATTATCGATGATGAAGATCGGGAGAACGAAGGCGACCTGGCGATTGCCGCCGAATACGCGACCCCGCAGGCGATCAACTTCATGGCACGTGAGGGACGTGGGTTGATCTGCGTCGCTATGACCGGTGAGCGGCTCGATGCGTTACAGATTCCACTAATTACGTCGCCGGAGACCAACACTGCCGTATTTCGCACCGCCTTTACCGTCCCGGTCGAGGCGCGTCATGGTGTGACTACTGGCATCTCAGCCTTCGACCGGGCGACAACGATTCGCACCCTGATCGATCCAGCCACCCGTCCAGAGGATTTGGTGCGACCGGGACACGTCTTTCCTCTGCGGGCTGCTGATGGCGGAGTCCTGAGCCGCGCCGGTCACACGGAAGCATCCGTTGATCTGGCGCGGATGGCGGGTCTGTATCCTGCAGCGGTCATCTGTGAGATCATGCGGGATGACGGCGCAATGGCACGGCGATCCGACCTGGAGCGGTTCGCTGCGCGGCATGGGATCAGGATCGTTGCGATTGCCGATCTGATCGCATATCGGCGACGCCAGGAGCGCGACGCCAGTTCTCCCCTCCGAGCCGTAACACAGGCGATCCATCACACCGCAGTAAGCGCCTGCGGTTCAACGCGACAGCATACAGATCAGGCTACGTCCCCTGCTGCCGACACGTGGACGATAGCGGTAAAGGAACCGGTTGCAGGTGCAGCACAGAGAAACGGATCACAATCGAACCAACAGGAGCACGTCATGGGGCGAACCTTTGAAGGACATCTCATCGGCGCAGGAATGAAGTTCGGCATTGTCATTTCCCGGCACAACGACACCATCGGCAAAGAACTGTTACGCGGCGCGCAGGATACGCTGATCCGGCACGGCGTCGCCAGGAGCGACATTGATGTGGCATGGACGCCGGGCGCGTTTGAGTTGCCGCAGGCGGCGCGGTGGATGGCGCGTCGCACGGAGGGCGCTGTTCAGCGGGCGTACTACGACGCGATTATCTGCCTGGGCGTGGTTATTCGAGGGGCGACGCCGCATTTCGAGTATGTGGCGGGGCAGGCTGCGAGCGGAATCGCCTCAGCTGCCTTCGAGACCGACGTACCGATCACCTTCGGCGTTCTTACCACCGAGAATCTCGAACAGGCATTCGAGCGAGCTGGCACGAAGGCGGGCAATCGCGGTGCAGAGGCAGCTCTGGCAGCACTTGAGATGGCAAACCTGCGCCGGGTACTAGCGAGTGCGGGAGAGGGGTGAACGCGGCAGCGGCAGGTTGTTCCAAAGGATGCGGCAGACCGGTCGTGGCTTCCCGAAGCTCTACCCTCGCGGGAAACTGTTATTAATTTTTCTTCCAATAGTATAGAGTTGTTAACTCGTATTTTGTGCGAGTTGTCACTATAATCAAGCATACTCTCTCCGCGCGATAGATGTTCCAATCATCTCATCCGCAGACTCTCGGATGGCGCTAAACCTGCGTTGATCCGGCGCAGCACTGATAGATACCGGTCGCTCACTGCATCAGAGGGGAGTGTTATGACCTCCATGATCGAAGGTCATCACCGCAACGGCGCGCCCCGCGCCGGGGTCGAGCAACTGCTTGATCGTCTCAACGAACCGCGGACGCTTGAGGCGCTGAATCACCTTCTCGACCATGCCGAACTGCTGGCATTCTCGGCGGCGTCACTCGATGGGCTGGTGCGACGTAGCGAGGTGATCGTCGATAATGTCACATCAACGATCGCCGAAGTGCGTGAGGCGTTGCCGCCAGCGCCAGAAGTAGACATGGCTGCACTGGCGCGCTTGCTGCACGATCTGCCGCGCCTGCTGGAACTGACCAACCGCCTTACTGCGCTGAGCGCAACGCCAGAGTTCGAGGCGTTGCTGGCACTCCTCAGCAACCCGACGACAATGACGTTGCTTCATCGCCTGTTGCAGCATGCCGAACTGCTGGCGTATCTTGTCGAAGCGATCGATGGAATGATCCGCCGCAGTGAGACCATTATTGAGAATGTGGGCACGCTGCTTCAGGATGTTGCGGCAGGCACACCCGGCGCCAGTGAGAGCCTGCTGACCCTGATCGATATGCTGCACCGTCACCGCGACTATGTGCCGCGGTTGATCGCCGTCATCCCGCAGTTTACCGAACTGGTGGAGCAGATCAGTCCGTTCGTCGCCTCCGAAGAGTTTCGCACGCTGCTGACATCTGGCGTTTTCGATCCTGATACCGTCACCCTGGTGGGGCGCGCCAGCGATGCGTTTGTTGCAACCTATAATGAAGATCGTCAGGCGCAACGGCGACTCGGACCGGTTGGTCTCGTGCGTGCGCTGTACGATCCGGATGTACAGCGGATTGCCGCACTGCTGGTCGATTTTGCCCGGCGCTTTGGCAAGTCGCTGAACAACAACAGGAGGGTGCAGAACAATGGCAACGCCACGACTCCTTGAAATCCGCCAGGGGGTGCTCAGCAAGAATGATCGTCTGGCTGCCAGGTTGCGCGCTCGCTTCCTCCAATCTGGCGTCTTCGTGGTCAATCTGCTTTCCAGCCCCGGCGCCGGCAAGACGCGTCTGCTCGAGGAAACGTTGCGGCGAATGCACGGTAGGCTCCGCGTGGCGGCGATTGTCGGTGATCTGGCAACCGATAACGACGCGCAGCGATTGGCGCGTAGCGGTGCTCCGGTGCGGCAGATTCAGACCGGCGACATGTGCCACCTGGAAGCGCACCTGATCGAGCAGCATCTGGAAGGCTGGAATCTCGACGAACTCGATGTGTTGTTCATCGAGAATGTCGGCAACCTGGTTTGTCCAACAGGGTACGACCTGGGAGAGGCGGCGCGCGTGGTCATCCTTTCGGTGACGGAAGGTGAGGACAAGCCGTTGAAATATCCGGGCGCGTTCATATCAGCCGATTGCATTGTGGTGACCAAGATCGATCTGGCGGAGGCGGTTGAGTTCGACATGCGCGCAGTCGAAGCAAACATTGCCTTAGTCCATCCCGGTGTCCCGCTGCTCTACACCTCGGCGCGCACCGGCGCGGGGCTGGACGACTGGATCGCCTGGCTCGATGCGCGGCGGTATGAAACGATGGCGGTGGGAACGCCTTCTCCTGGCTCACGTGAAGGTCCAATGTAGACTAGTAAGAAGTGCGTGACGGTATGGCAGCTCTGTTATGGTTCCAGGGCGGCGCGTGTAGTGGGAATACCATGTCGTTTCTCAACGCCGAGGAACCGACGGTCTGCGATCTGTTGACCGATTTCGGCATCGAGTTCCTCTGGCATCCCTCGCTTGGCATGGAACTGGGGGAGCAGGCGCAGGCGCTGTTCCATGCGCTGGCGCGCGGTGAGAAACCGCTAGACATCTTCGTGTTCAAGGGAACGGTCATTCGGGCGCCGGGCGGCACTGGGCGCTACAACATGTTCGCTGAGCGCCCAATGCTGGAGTGGGTGCGGATGCTTGCACCGCAGGCAGGCATCGTGGTTGCCATTGGTGATTGCGCCTGCTGGGGCGGCATTCCGGCAGTCGCGCCCAACCCGTCGGATTCGACCGGACTGCAATTCCACAGGCGGGAACCTGGCGGCTTTCTGGGTGCGAATTTTCGTTCGAAATAGGGCTTGCCGGTTATCAATATCCCCGGATGCCCGGCGCATCCCGACTGGATCACCCAGATCGTCGTGGCGCTAGCGACGGGACGGGCGAAAGACATCGTCCTCGATGAACTCAACCGTCCGAAGACGTTCTTCACCAGTTTCACGCAGACCGGTTGCACCCGCAACCAGTACTTCGAGTACAAGCAATCGACCATGGAGTTCGGACAGGGAACGCGCAAAGGATGCCTGTTCTACGAATTCGGTTGCCGCGGACCGATGACCCGTTCGCCGTGCAACTGCATCCTCTAGAACCGCCAGTCGAGCAAAACCCGCGCCGGTATGCCCTGCACCGGATGCACCGAGCCGGAATTCCCCTTCTTTGATCTGGTACCCGGCACCGTCTTCAAGACCCAAAAGATCAGCGGCACAATCCCGAAGGATATGCCAGCCGGTCTCGATCGATCAGTTACATGGGGCTTGCCGCCGCTGCGCGTGTCGCCACGCCGCAGTGGGCGAAATATGTTCGTCGTCTGACCGCAACGTTCCAGAGGAGAGATTGCAATGATTGCAACTGTGAGCACAAAACGCATGGATCTCCGCGTGAGTCCGCTGGGGCGCGTGGAAGGCGACCTCGACCTGCGTGTCACCGTCGAGGATGGGGTGGTCACGCAGGCGTGGACGGAAGCCGGGATGTTTCGCGGCTTCGAGATGATCCTGAAAGGGAAAGATCCCTAGGCAGGGTTGATCGTGACGCCGCGCATCTGCGGCATCTGCGGCGGCAGCCAT
>JAGHYV010000024.1 GCA_017743475.1 Roseiflexus sp.
GCGCACGCCACGCCAGTAGAGCGCCAGTGCGCGATCAAGCAGCGTTTTTGCTAGACGCATCGATGGCGAACGTATCACTGCTGGCGAAATGGTCAGGGGGTCGGCGCACAGTAATTCCCCATCACGCACCTGACGTGTTCGCTGGATGATAGTTCGCTTGAGGATTGTCTCTTTCCGGTGTTCCCACAACCAGCGCAGTGCGTCGCTGTATGCACTGTGCAATCCCATACGTCGTAGCGTAAGCAAGGTCAATGCTTCGACCAGGATAAGCGCTGGAAGAATGGCCAGAATCGTGCGCAGCTGGTAATTCTTGCATACCGACAGCAATCGGTTCCGGGTATGAAAGAAGGGGCGTCTGCGTGGGTATGCTCCGCTGCCACGAACCGAGAATTCCGCCGATCCTTCGCCATGACGAACAACGGAGCATGGATGGTACCAGCATGTCCATCCACGCATACGCGCACGATAGCAGTAATCAAACTCTTCGTGATATACAAAGAAATCCGGATCGCATCCGCCGATGGTCAGAAACTTGTTGCGATCAAATAAAACCGAAGTTGAATCAATCGCTCCTACTTCACGTGGCGCCATACACGCTGTCTCCTGAACCGGCGTCCACATCTCGTAGACGTTGAGATGTCCACAAAAATGGAGACTTCCGCCTGCTGATTGCACGTGCGAGCCGTCCATTGTCAGTACACGCGACGCAACTGCAAAAGTCGTCTTTGGGTTGCGCAGATAATGTTCAACCAGCGGGTAGAGCCAGTCTGCCTCAACGACAACATCCGGTCCCGTTGCGCATACCAGCGATGACTGCGCGTATCGCATCGCCTGATTGAGTGCGGCAGAGTATCCGACATTGCACTGGTTCGAGATGACGGTTACTTCGGGAAAAGAGCGGAGAATTGCAAGCGAATCATCAGTGGATGCATTGTCGACCACAATGATGCTGGCAATAGGGTATGTGCTGCTACGCAGTGAGTTGAGATATCCTGGAAGATAACGACTATGATTGTAGTTTACCGTTACTACATCGACTGCAGGTAGTGTCATTGGATTCCCTGCTAGAATCAATATGTGGCACTGTAACGTTCCCCCCACACTCCGAACAAGAGCAACGCCCACAGGCGCTTCCCATGGTTGATCCGACCGCTGTTGTGCTCGGTCAGCAAGCGGGCAATCGCCTCAGGACGGAACCATCCGCGCAGGATGGGATTGTCCAGCAGTCGCTCACGCGCCCAGGCGCGCAACTCGCCGCGCAACCATTGCCCCACCGGGACGCTGAACCCCTGCTTGCCGCGCGCTACGATAACCGGCGGCAGTTTGTCGCTGAAAGCGGCTTTGAGCAACCATTTTGTTTGTCTGCCGCGCACCTTGAAGCGCTCCGGCAGCCGCGCCGTCCATTCGACCCACTGGTCATCAAGAAATGGTGCACGCACCTCAACGGCATGTGCCATGCTCATGCGATCAGTCTTCGGCAGCAGATCGCCTGCCAGATAGGTGACATGATCGGCGTAGAGCGTCCGATCCAGGCGACTTGCAGCATGCGCCTCGTCGTAGGCAGCGGCAATGACATCCGCCGTATCAATATGCGCAAACGTATCACGCCATTGATCGGTGTACAGCGCAAGTTTTGCATCATGGCTGAAGTACGACCCCCAGCGCACCAGCGACGCTTTGGGGTTCGTCGCTGACCACTGCGCCAGGCGTTTCAGTCCAGTGATGGGGCTGCGATCCTCCGGTATCCACGCCGGATCGGGCAGTATGCCGACCGCTGCTGGAACGACTCGCCGGGTGATCCATGTCGGCAGCGCTGCGTATGGTTGCAACAGCCCATCGAGCGCGTAGCGCTGATACCCTGCCAGCGTTTCATCGCCGCCATCGCCGCACAGTGCCACGGTCACGTGCTTCCGCGTCTGACGCGACAATTCAAACAGTGGTAATGCCGCCGGGTCTGCCAGCGGTTCGTCACAAGCATCGATCACTGCCTCAATCGTTGCTGTCAGATCGGTAGGACGGAAGATAAACTCATGATGGTCGGTCGCATACCGTTCGGCGACAGCGCGCGCGTACTGCGTCTCAGAGAAGCGCGGCTCACTGAAGCCAATCGAGAAGGTTTTGACCGGCGCACTCGTCTGTTCTGCCATAAGCGCCACGATGATCGATGAGTCAATGCCGCCGCTCAGGAAGGCGCCCAGCGGCACTTCGGCGATCAGGCGCCGCGCAACCGCTTCGCAGAGCAGGATGCGCGCCTGCTCAATCGCTTCGCCGTCGCTCAAACGTAGTTTCGGCTCGAAGTCGAGTTGCCACCAGCGTTCGATGCGCAGCGGGTGATTGGCTTCAAAGACCAGTTTATGCGCAGCTGGCAACTGAAAGATTCCGGCAAACATGGTCAGCGGGTCTGGCGTGTACTGGAGCGTCAGGTAGTGATGTAGCGCCAGCGGCTCGATCCGTCGCTCAACCCAGGGGGCAGTCAGGATGCATTTCGCTTCCGACCCCCACAGCAATCCGTGCGCTGGATGATGCCACCAGTAGAGCGGCTTCTTCCCCATGCGGTCGCGTGCGAGCAGTAACCGTCGCCTGCGCCGATCCCATAGCGCGAATGCAAACATCCCATTGAAGCGCAGCAGCGCATCATCACCCCACTCTTCGTAGCCGTGAACGATAACCTCGGTATCGCTGGAGGTGGCGAAGCGGTGCCCACGCTGCTCCAGATCGCGGCGCAGTTCCTGAAAATTGAAGATTTCGCCATTGAACGTGACCAGCACCTGTCCATCTTCACTGCTGATCGGTTGACTCCCGCCGCGCACATCGATGATCGCCAGGCGCCGCATTGCCATCCCAAACCCACCATCGATATAGAACCCGTCGCTGTCGGGACCGCGATGAATAATGCGCGCGTTCATGCGCTGCAGCAGGTCGGCATCGACCGGTTGGACGAGATCGGGTGAGGCTATACCGCAGATGCCGCACATAACCGCTGGCTCCTATATCCCTTCAACGTCCGGATTAATCCCCAGCGCGCGCAACCGCGCCGCCAGGCGCTCCGCCCGTGCCCGCTCCGCCTCGGCGCGCCGCTGCTCCGCTTCCGCCCGCTGCCGCTCCGCTTCCGCCAGTTCCGCCCCCGTCGGGATCACGCGCCCCTCCTGATCACACCATCGCAGCCAGACTGCCTTCACCCCTTCGTATTCCCCCTCCCACAACCGCACGCCCAATCCCACGTCTCTCAGCCAGCCCCCCGCGCACAGCGCATACGTCCGCCCGTGCAACTCGTAGCACTGCAGCAGCTCCTCCCCCAGCAACCGCTGCGGGTCGAACACCACGTAGTACGCTACCCCCAACTGCGCGTAGCGCTCCCGCTTGCGCGCCAGTTCGCCCCCCTCCCGGTTCGACACAATCTCCACCACCGCGTCCGGCGGCTTGCCGAACCGCCAGATGAAGTACGACCGGTTCGCCTTGGGCCACAAATCCGCCGCCAGTTCCACGTCCAGGCTCACCAGCGCGTCCGGCACGATGGCGGGCTGTCCCTCGCCATAGAACACCCCCACATTCGCCGCCGCCAGCAGCGGTCGTCCCAGCCGTTCCGCCACCCGCGCGCTGTAGAGCGGCTCGGTCAACAGGCGCTGCTGCTTTTCGGAGAAGAAATTGTCCACCGGCGCATCGTCCTCGGTCACAAACTGCTCATAGTCCGGCAGATACGCCGCTGGCGGCGGTTTGGTCGGGTCTACCTCCGGCGAGGTCGCCGGAACAGTCGCCGCAGTCGCTGTCATCCTCGTCCCTCCTCGCGTTACGATCCCGCGGGAATTCTACCATGCACCCTGTTCCGTAGACACCCCGGTTCAGCATCCAGTCGAAAATCTCCAGATAGCGCGCCGTGACCGCATCCCACGACATCCGCTCCGCGCGACGCCGTGACGCTGCCCCCATCTGCCGCACCACCTCACGGTTCGCCGCAAGATACGCCAGGTGCCGCACAAGGGTCTCGACATCACCCCACGCAAAGGTCAACCCGTTCTCCCCCTCCTGCACCAGTTCCGCAGTGCCGCTGGTGCGGGTGACCACCAGCGGCAACCCGGCTGCCATTGCTTCAAGCGTCGCCACACTCATCCCCTCATTGTACGACGGCAGCACAAAGACATCAGCCGCAGCATAATGGTCGGCAATCCGTTCACGCGGCACGTACCCGGCGAACGTCACCTGATTGGCGATCCCCAAACGATCGGCCTCAGCGCGATATGCCTGCGCGGCATCACCTGTCCCGACGAATTCGACCGTCGCAGTCACACCAGCATCGCGCAGACGACGCAACGCCGCCAGCAGATGACGCTGCCCTTTGCGCTCGATCAAGCGCGCCACGCAGATGATCCGCAGCGGACCGTTGTTGCGCGGTGCTGCCACCCGAAACGCATGCACATCGACGCCATTCGGCACCAGTACTGGCGTGATTGACGGATCAACCCGACGGACCATCGCGGCTTCGCCGTCACACTTCGCCACGACAAGCGTCGCATTCCGCCACACGGATCGAATGATCGGCGTCAGCACCGGATAGAGCCGCGCATAGCGCTCCTCGAAACCGGGGATGTCCGGTCCGCTTACCCGCACCAGATAGGGCAGTCCGGTCAGGCGGCGAAGCGCCAGCGCCACGCCACCAGCGGGAACGGCGCTCCAGGCAAAGCAGAAGTCATACGGCAGCGCCCGATGGCGCGCCAGCGCAGCCGGCAACGCCAGCGCCGCATACGTGAGCAACTCCCGGTTCGATGAGTGGTGGATATCGCGGTTATTGACCGGAACTTTGTACAGGTGGATGCGTTCGCTGAACTGCTCCCGTTCTGGCGTGCGTCCCAGAGCCGCTGTGAACAGGTCGATCTCCAGATCGACAATATGCGCCAGTCGCTGCAACAGCGCCTGATTGACCGAGCCTGTTCCGCCGCCGAGCGGCGGGAACTCATTGTTGAGCATCAGAATGCGCACGATTCCGCCTCTCACGCTGTGCATCGTACAGAAGAAACACTAGCGCCGGAAGGAACAGCAGTGGAACAGACCATGCCGGGCGCACCTGGAGACCAATGCCAAAATCAAAAAGCGGCACAGACCAGCTCAGCATCACCAGGAGAAATGCCTGATGAAGTGATCGTGGAACAAGCCAGAGCGCCACCAAATCATACACTCCACGAAATGGCAGTGCCGACATCGCTGCCAGCAACCACGCGCGCTCATCCCGCCAGCGCACCAGAGCAAGCGTCAGCACAGGACCGAAAAGCAGCGTCAGGATTGGTACGATTCGGGCGTACTCTCCGGTCATTTCCAGCCAGCGCCATGGCCATGAGGGATAGATCAACAGCGAGACCAGCAGCACCCCTCCAGCGAACGCCACGCCACGCCAGGTCAGCCGATTCAGCGCGACAGGAAGCGCAATGTTTGGTTTGACCAACACGAGGAGCGGCGCCAGCACGGGAAAGAACCAGCTTGCGGCAATGAGCGGCGACCATTGCGCGAACATCAACGCATAGATATAGGGAAACGACGCAAAAACCGCCAGGCGCCACGGTTCACCGGATCGGAGGATGCCATACGCCAGCAAACCCGACGATGCACCAAAAAAAATCGCTGCAGCTAGCGGTTTGGGCAGTGCGACGAACGGCGCTCCAAACAACGCAACCGGCAGCGGATAGGGCACTTTGAGGGATGACGGCTCAAAAGCATACGGATCTTTTCCCTGCATAAGCGCAGTTGCAGTATCAAGCGCCCAGTTGAAATCACCCGGACCTGGATAATACATTGGCAGTGTCCTGGCGCGATAACAGAGCAATGCAGCAGCGATCCCAATCGTAATCGCGCACAATAGATGCAGAGCACGTTGAAGCTGCTTTTCGTTTTTCCAAAACCTGCTCAACACATACACAGGCGCAGATGATTGGCTCATTCCAAAGCCTCCTGATCCTGCAATCAGTGCCTTTTGTTCGACACCTGACCTTGTAACGTTTAACCTTCAACCTTCAACTTTCAACAACCTTAACCTTCAACCCTCAACCTTCAACCTTCAACCCGTCCTCCCCGTCACACGTCGAACCACATACAGCGGGCGCTGTTTCACTTCTTCATAAATGCGCCCCACATATTCACCAATGACCCCGATTGTGATCAGTTGAATGCCTGCCAGGAAGAAAACAGCCACGATCAACGTCGGGAATCCAGGCGGCGTCAACCCGAACGCCAGGCGCTGCACGGCGTAGAGAATCGCCAGTGCAATCGACACGGCAGAGACAATGAAGCCAAGGATGGTGATGATCCGCAGCGGCACAAAACTGAATGCCACGATTCCGTCGAGCGCCAGATAGGTCAATCGGCTCAACGTATACTTCGGCTTTCCGGCGTAACGTCCCTGCCGATCATACGGTAGCCCGATTTGCCTCATCCCAACCCAACTGCGGATGCCGCGCACAAACCGGTTGCGTTCCGGCATGGCAGTCAACACATCCACCACCCGCCGGTCCATCAGACAAAAATCGCCAGCGTCGAGCGGAATGTCGATATTGGCAATCCTCCGCAGCATGCGATAAAAGAGCGCATATGCCGCACGCAGCAGCAGATTCTCCTTCCGGCTCGCGCGCACTGCGTAGACTACATCATATCCCTCGCGCCAGCGTGCAATGAACTCCGGCAGCATCTCCGGCGGGTCTTGCAGATCCGAGTCCATCACAATCACGCCATCGCCACGTGCATGGTCAAGACCAGCGCTGATTGCGATCTGATGCCCAAAATTGCGCGCCAGTTCAACGACGACAACGCGCGGGTCTCCTTCTGCGAGGGCGTACAACACATCACGGCTCCCGTCGCGGCTCCCATCATCGACAAACACCAGTTCATACGACTGGTTCCCGGCATCGAGCACACGCACCAACCGTTCGTAGAGCGCAGGCAGGTTTTCGCGCTCGTTGAAGACTGGCAAGACAACGGAGAGATGTGGACGCGACGGCGGCACGACGCCATTGTCGGAATGATCTATGAGCAACCCTGCCAGTCGGCGACAAAACGCCAGCGCCGCCTGAGGATCGCCGGTGGGAATCGCCATACGTGTATCGCGCGTCTCGTGCGTGCGCGATGCTTGTCCGACGCTGACATCACCTTCGGACATCCCCAGTCCACCTCCTCGCGATTCGGTTGCCACTCTGTAGTATATGGCGATGTCGGGGTATGCGATTGATCGACATGGAGTCAAATTGATAATAAGACCGAAGCATTCGCGTCACGCTGCCAGTGTGATCCTGGAATCAAGCGGGAGTCTCCGCTTCCGTTACGGAAGCTCTTCGTATCATCTATCGATGAAGATCGAGAACTTAATCCGGTACGCGCCTTGTGCTGTTAGGCTAATGGAGATTGAGAATTTATAGCAGTTCTCAAAAGGTTGAACTCGTTGGACGAGGTTGAAGACTCCTGGGAATGGCACGCACCAAGCGGTGACGGAAACAAATTTCAGTCCACACTCCGCCAGAAGTGGGCGTTTCGTGCAACACGGCAGATATGAACGATGTCAATGTATCCGCGAAATGCTGTAATCCGGTATGCACGTCGTGCCGCCGGGCTAATATCGAGCATTTAATCCGGTATACCGAACTTGCCATAGGGCTAAAGCCTTCGGCTCTTTAAGGCGAAGCCCGCCTACGCGGGCTAGACCGGATTATTTGAATCTCCCAGGTTTTAACACAAGCAACCTTACAAATCGCCACTGTCTAGCGAACGCCGCTGCACTGCTCGCATATACGCATGTTCTGCAATCGAGGCAAGCGTGTTCCAGGAGTAGCGCATGGCCACACAGCGCGCGCCATCCCCCAAACGCTGCCGCAGATTTGCATCGCCGATCAGTTGCAGCACCGCCTCTGCCAACGCTCCAGGATTCCCCGGCGGCACAAGCCAACCACTTATCCCGTGCTCCAGATACTCGGTTGCCTGCCCCACCCGACTGGCGACAATCGGAAGCCCAGCGCCCATCAATTCGAGCAATTTTGCCAGACCACGCGCGCGATTGATCAGCGTATCCCGCATTGGCATAAGCGCGATATCGGCTTCTGCCAGCGTCTCCGGAATGCGATTCGGCGTCAACCATCCACGATAATCGACGATAGGAGCAAGACCGGCGCGTTGAACCAGTTGCAGCAACTCATTCTCCTCGCCGCGTTCACCCTTGCCAGCGACAATCAGGCGCACAGTCGGGCAACGAACGGCAACTCCAACCAGCGCCGCAACAATCTCGCACACATCGAGTTCCCAGAAACGGGTGTAGAGGAGGAGGTTGAAGGTTGGACGTTGAGGGTTGAACGCTGAGCGTTGAGTATTGAGTATGGAAGTTCTGACACCATTAGGGAGGTAGAAGACGCGCTCAGGTGCGATTCCCATGCTCCACACCAGCGTTTCGAGTGTGCGACTGGCAACAGTGATCGCGTCAGCACGACGCAGCAGATCGCGCTCCTGCCAGGCAAACAGCCGCTTCGCTGCTGATGGATAGGGAAGCAGATCATTCCAGCCGCCAGAACCCTCCCAATCATCGGTGTCCACTACCAGCGGCGGCGCCGGACGAAGATGACGCAGTGCCAGCGCTGCCAAACCAGCGTACCCTTTCGGTTTGAAGAGATGCACAACATCAGGACGCTGCCGCAGCGTCTCCTGCAGCAGCGCCAGCGTCTGCTGCACCGCACCTAACGCTGCTGGCACAGCGGTATGGATCACCGGCACACCCTCATATTCGACGCACGTTGCGGCATCATCAGGATTATGCACTGGCGGCGCGACGATAACCACCCGATGGCCGCTCCGCACGAGCGCCTGTGCTAGCGGCAACATGCGCGCCGCCAGCGTCCCTTTCGGGCGGATACCAAATGGAGCAAGCATCACAACACGCATACAACAACCAGTCACTCAGCAGATATGTGTGAAACTGCGGGCAGCGCAATCTCAGGCGCCTTTGCACCATTTGCCAGGCATTATAGCTACTGGCAATGCATGCCAGAACAACCTGGCTGCGTGCCATCCTATTCCCATCGATGACCACGCTCTCGATCACAGCAATGCGAATCTTCATCGTATGGGGTTGCATCATACGAAGAAACCCCGTGAACGCTGTTGACGATCCCTATCCCTTCGTGTACAATGGTGCAAGCCATTGAAGTGATGGCAAGCGTTAACCAATCCTTTACTCCTGAGACCCGTAAGGAGCCGGGCAATGCCTGAAGAGCGTGGCAGCGCAGATGAACTTGAGGTGCGATACTACCCCAACCTTATCGGCCGCTTGTATCTCATCAGCCTCGAGGACGTCATGGGTAGAAATGGCGTCAATGCGCTGTTGAATCTGGCCGGAACCCGGCATCTGGTCAATAATTATCCGCCGAACAATCTCAAGCGAGAATTTCCGTTCTCGGATTTGTCGGCGATCTCCAAAGCCACGGAGACGATGTATGGGCCACGCGGCGCCCGTGGCATGGAGTTGCGTGCCGGGCGCTATGCATTCAACCTGGGGCTGAAAGAGTTCGGTCCGCTCCTCGGTATGGCTGACCTTGCGCTGAAGCTTATGCCGATGACGATGAAGATGAAGATCGTCCTCAATGCGACAGCGCAAACCTTTGACCGCTTCAGTGATCAACCGTCGCATGTCGAGGAGCGTAAAGGGCAATTTCTCTACATCATTGAAAAATGTCCAATCTGCTGGGGGCGCAAAGCAGATCGCCCAGTCGGGTACCTGGCGCAGGGCATCCTTGAAGAAGCGCTAACCTGGGTGACAGGTGGACATTCGTTCCGTATCGAACAGACCGAGTGCCAGGGCATGGGATGTGAACGCTGCATCTTTGCAATTGACAAAGATCCCATTGACTGACTGTATCCTGGCAGAAGACTCGTAGCGTTTTTCGGAGGTGTGGCGTCTTGTGCAACAGAATGGGACGGGCACGCTCCGAACAATCTGAGGAACACACGGTGCGGTTGATCGGCCATATTGTGTCGTATCTTCCACAGCGTGCGTTTTATATGATTCCCCGTCCTACGCACGACTAACGCTCGGTTTTGATTCGTTTCCACGACTTCCCAGCGCGTAATTCGACTGTAATCTCATGCCCTTGAAGGGATGCTTCCCTATTCTGTATAGTACAGGGCAAAGACTGGAAGGAGGCTCGTCCACCCATAATCTCCGGCTATCGTAGCGGGGAGTCACATTTATGAAACGCATTGTTATCCGTGAGCGCACGCTCATCCCCCCGTTCGGCGAGCCGGCGCGTGACCTGCGAGTGCTGAATAAGCCGCTCTGGGTGCTGCAACGCGACCTGCTCGCGCCCTACTGCCGTGGCGCGCTGGAAGTCGATTCGCTTGAAGAGATTCCACCCAGCAATGAAGAATTGCTTGTCTATCGCGACAATCTGTTTTTTAACGAATACCTGATTGCTGCATTCATCCGCACAGCGCGCGCGTTGGGGCGTGCCTGCCGCATTGCGTTTGCGCGAGACGACGCTGCAATCGTCACTCATGCATTGCACCTGCAAGAGGGTATTCGCCTTGACGAGCGTCAAGGCGTTTATGTCGCCGATATGTTCTACTTCCCGCGTGGGCCCGAAGCCGATCCAGAGCCACTGGTGATCGATACGCTCCCACGTGAGATGGGATACTATCATATTCCCAGTTACATGGCGCGGCACGGAGACCTAGTGTTTCAGGTACCAATGCGTGCGTTTCTGTCAATCGAGAACTGGGTGCATCTCTTCATGGCAAACTCGCCATTCGGCGTTTTCTCATGGGGACGTATCCACGAGCAATTGGTCGAGGAAAGCTGGAAGGAAAAGATCGCCGTGTCGCTAACAACGCTCGCAGACCGTCTCAATCCCTTTGCACCGCCCTGGCGCAACCATTTTCTGTCGTGTTCGCGCCTGGTGAAAGTTGGCAAGAACTGCTCGATTGACCCAACGGCAATCATTCATGGACCGACTGTAATTGGCAACAATGTCTACATTGGCGCCGGCGTGGTTATTACGAATAGTCTGATCGGCGATAATGTCAACATCATGCAGGGATCGCAGGTGATGTTGAGCGTAGTGAGCGACCGCTGCTACCTGCCGTTCAACGCTGGTTTGTTCATGACCACGCTGATGGAGAATTCGATGGTTGCCCAACTCAGCTGCCTGCAACTGTGCGTGGTAGGAAGGAATACGTTTATCGGCGCTGGCAATATCTTTACTGACTTCCATTTGTTGAATCGCCCCATCCGCACATTCCATCGCTGGAAAGGCGCTGAGAAACCGGAACTGGTCGAGGTCGGACTGCCAGTGCTGGGGTCGGCAGTTGGGCATAATGTCAAAATCGGCAGCGGCTTTGTCGTTTACCCCGCACGTATGATAGAATCCAATACTGTGCTGCTCTACTCAGCGCCGGACACCGCCATTGGGCACAATGTCGTGCATCTTGCAGGAGATGATGACGATGTGGACGAGAATGGTGAGCCGCGTCGCACCGTTTATCGCTGGCCCCACCGTTACGATCTTGCGAACCTGAACGGCGATGATAAGCCGCACGGTCCAATGCTGGTATCTATGTCATTTGCGCCACCCGTTCCTGCGCGACGCTAGGAGGCTATTCCGTGAGCAAAGAAAAAATCCTGGTCGTCGAAGATGCCCCCGACATCTCCAGTCTGTTGAAGATCTACTTTACGTCGCAGGGGTATGAAGTGATGACCGCGCTTCGTGGTCAGACCGCGCTCGAAATCTGCCGTAAAACGCCGCCCAATCTTGCGCTGCTCGATGTCAATCTGCCCGATATGGAAGGGTATGAGATTGGCAAGGCGCTCCGCCAGAGTGCACGAACGCGCCATATTCCTATTATCTTTTTGACTGCCCGCGGCGAGAAGCAGGATCGCCTCAAAGGGCTTGGCGAAGTTCAGGCGGAGTACTATATCGTCAAACCCTTCGATATCGAAGAGGTGCACACGATTGTCAAGGGCGCCCTCGACCGCGCGCGTCAGAAGAACCTGACCCATCCAGTGACCAACCTACCGACTGCCGAGTTGATCAATGAGCAGTACCGCGCCCTGCTAGCAACCAGCGGGTGGGCGCTGGCAATGGTGCATATCAACGGCTTCGAAGCGTTCACGCAATCATACGGTGCAATGGTGGGCGAAGAGGTGATGAAATTCACTGCCCTGCTGATCAGTGAGGCGATCAATGAATTGGGGCATCCCGAAGATTTTGCCGGGCAGATGATTGTCGGTCCATCGTTTGTTATCACATCGACGCCTGATACTATTCAGGCTATCTGTCAGCGCCTGTGCGATCGGTTCGATGCGGATATTGGGTTGCACTACGATTACAAGGATCGTCGCAATGGATACATCACAATCCAGGGAGAGGATGGCAGCGTGCGTCAGTTGCCGTTGATGTCGCTCTCGATTGGCATCCTGACCAGCGATGATGGTCCATTCTATGACATCCGCGAACTCAGCGAGAGCGTTGAGGAAGTCCGGCAGCGCGCTCTTGCCGAAGCGCGCGAGCAGGGGCGCAAAAGCCATATGAGCATTGGACGGGCGTGAGAGATCATCGGCGCAGGCGAATAAGAATCGTACTGTCGCCAGGAGTGCAACGGGTCCCCATCAATGGACGCCACAACTGTTACGTCACCGCAGGTCCGCGCATGGGAGATTCTAACAGGGTTGGCGGAATATGGCCGATCTGGATGTGGCAGTGCGCAGGACATGGTTCAACGAATTACCGAACTGGCGCAGGATCATTTACCCTGCCCATGGGGCGTTATTGCAGTGCAATTCACCGGAGTGACGGCAAGCGCCGGTTGGGGGATCAGCCCAGAGCAGCAGCAGCGCCTGATCGAGCGCACGGTTCCAATTCCTGACCAGACGATTGAGCTGCCGCTCTATCATCGTGATGAACCGGTTGGCTTCCTCTGGCTCGGCATGCCCGCAGCCCACCACGAACAGCTTGCGCCAGGATTTCTCACGACACTGCGCCATCAGATCGAACTCCTGATCACGCTGCTGCACCGCAATACGGCGTCGTCTGCTGTGCATCTGGACGGATCGCGCGAATGCCCGCCTTTCGATCCAATTGAGACCCTGCGTGCATTCAGTCTTCACTTGAGTTCCGGTCTCGCATCCGATGACCTTCCAACTGTAGTGGTCGAGTGGGCACAGCAACTCGTGCCCTGCACTGCCGCAGCGATCACCAGGATGGACTCTGAAACAGGACGCATCACGCGGGCAGCTGCGGTCGGCGCCACTTTTGCAACACTGGTGCATCCGTTCAACGACCATCAGACGTTGAGTGAGTGGGTCGCGCAGCATCGACGTGCGCTCCGTCTTGACGATATGCGCTCCGCCACCTTCACCGATGGACGCGCAATCGGGGCGTATCTGGCGCTGCCATTGCAGGCAGGCGACCAGGTCTTTGGCGTTCTCGAACTGGTGGATGTGCAACCAGGACGCTTCAGCGAACAGGAGGAGCGCCTGTTGACCATCCTCGCAGCGCAGGCGGCGCAGGCGCTTGCCAGTGCGCAACGGTATGCGGCGGACGATGAACATCTTCAGACGCGCCTGGTGCAACTGCGGTCGCTGCAACGCATCAGTCGTGAATTGACATCGACGCTCTATCTCCACAACATCCTCGATTTTGCGCTGAAAGAGGCGCTGCGCGCCACCCGCGCCACCCATGGATACGTTGCACTGCGCGGTTATACGGTGGAGCGTGAAGCATTCGAGATGGAGCAGTCCGATGCGATTAGCGTCGCCATTACCCCGCAAACCTACATTGCGCTGCGATCGGTCGGCGAAAACGGACCAGTGCGCCTGATCGTCGCCGGAGGGTACAACATTGAAGAGGAAGGGCGACTCATCAATGTTGTACTCGATGGTGAACGAACCATTGCAGAATATGTGATCGTCAGCGGCGAAGCGCGGGTCATCGATCATTTGGCGCACGATGATCGTCCGGCGCTGATCGGACCGTTCCCCCTGTCAACACTGGCAGTGCCGATCTACTACGAAGAGCAGGTGGTCGGTGTCATTAACCTACATAGCACGCGCGCGCACGCTTTCGACCGCGATGCCCTCGATTTTATGCGCGCAGTTGCCGATCAGATCGCACTCGCCATTGGCAACGAAGAGCGATACTATGAACAGCGTCGCCAGCGCGACCTGCTTGCTCAACGCGCTACAACTCTCAACGAGGTGCTGCGCATCGGTCAGGAGATGCGCGCTGATCGTTCCCTCAACGATGTGCTGGAACAGATTGCATTCAGCGTCGCCGAAACTGCGCGTTACCGCACAGTCGCGTTCTACCTGATCAACAACGATGACCGAACAACGGCATCGCTGGTTGCTGCTGCCGGGTTGCCGTTGACCGAGATCGAGCGTCTCCGCCTGCATCGTTTGCCAATGTCCTTGATTGAGCAATTGCTCGATCCGCAGTTTCGTGTCGGACGAAGTTTCTTCGTGCCAGGTTGGCGTATGCGTGAACTGATCGATGAAGCTGATCGGCACTTGCTGCCAACCCTCGAAACTGATGAAGCACGAACGCCGGATGAATGGCAGGCGAACGATCTTCTGATCATCCCCCTCTATCGCAGTCAATCGCGTCTGGTCGGGATGATGGTGGTGGACGAGCCGTATGACCGTCATACCCCAACGCCGCGTTCAGTCGAAACGCTCGAAATCTTTGCCGATCAGGCGTCGATAGCCATCGAAAATGCCATGCTCCTGTGCGAAGCCCGATCGCAGGCGGAACAGATGGCGTCGCTCTACCGCGCCAGTGCAGCAATGGTCTCGTCGCTTGACCTTGATGATCTGCTCGAACGGATCTACGCCGAGATCATCGCGCACGTCGGCGTTCCGTCGTTCTGCTTCGTTGCATCGTACAACCAGTCTCGCGATGAACTCCGCTTCGAGATGTTCAAGCGTGAACGCGAGACGGCAACGCACCTGCACAAACGCACCCTGCCACGGAGTGGACTCAGCGGATGGGTAATTGAGCATGGCGAAATGCTCTACATCAAGGACTACCTGGAAGAGCAGGATCGCCTGCCAGCGTCGCCAGTCAATCTGGGAGAACCGATCCGCTCGTGGGTCGGTATCCCGTTGATGCGTCAAAACCAGCCGATCGGCGTCCTTTCGGTGCAGAGTTTTGAGCCGTATGCTTTCAGCGAACGCGATGTGAAGTGGTTGTCGACCATCGCAAACCAGCTTGCTGTTGCGCTATCGAACGCCCAACTCTTCGCAGAACGCGGACAACGCATCAATGAATTGAACCTCATCAATCAAGTCGGGCATATTACCAGTTCGACGCTTGATATCGAGCGGATGTTCACCGGGGTCTACGAAGCGCTTGCTGGTTTCCTCCCGATTGACATCTTTGCTGTGTGCCTCTATGAAGCGGAGCGCAATATTATCGGTAATGCGTTCATTGTTGCTGGCAACGAGCGTTCCTACCGCTACATCGGTCGCGCTCCGTCACCGGAAAGTCTGCTCAGCCGCGTTATCGCGGCGCAGCAATCAGTGCGTCTGGAGGATATGTCCCTGGCGTCAGTTGAGGTCTGCCTGGACTTCATTCATCTCATTGACCCCGGACAAACCCCGGCATCGTGCGTCGGCGTGCCGCTGGTAGCGGGTGACAAGGAAGTTGTCGGGGTGCTGACATTACAGAGTTCGACGCCACGTGCCTACGGCGACCGCGAACTCGCTTTCCTGAACACAGTCGCCGTGCAGGTGGCGCTTGGCGTGCAGAACATCCGTCTGTTTACCGAATCACGCGACAGCGCAACTGCGCTGCAACGTAAAGTCAGCGAACTATCGACGCTGCTGCGCACGGCGCAGGTGCTCAGTTCTTCGCTCAAGCCAGAAGACGTGCTGCAATCGCTGATGGCAATTGTCGCCGATCAATTGCGCGTCGATACAGTAGCGCTCTGGAAGATCGACGCTGATGGGTTCCTTACCCCGGCTGCCATGCAGGGCATTCCGTCGGATATGGCGCGGATTCTGCGCGTCCCACTGGGCAGGGGATTAACCGGGCGTGTTGCTGCCAGCAGCCAACCGCTGGTGGTAGCAAATGTAGAAGTAGACGGCACATCGCTCTACCCGGATTTCAATCGTGAGCACCGGTACACATCGTTTATGGGCGTGCCAGTTGTGTACCGCGAGCAGACAATCGGCGTGCTCAGCGTCATGACTGTTCAGGAGCGCGAGTTCGGCGCTGATGAAGTGGCGTTGCTTGCAGGCATCGCCGACCAGGCAGCGATTGCACTGGAGAATGCACGCCTCTTCGCTGAACGCGAGCGGCGCATCGCGGAACTGACTACACTGAACCGTATCAGTCAGGCGATCAACGTATCGCTCAGCACCGAAGAAATCCTCGAAGCGCTCCATCGCGGCATGAGCGAGGTGCTCGATACGTCGCAATCTTTCATTGCCCTGTACGACGCAAAGACACGACGCCTGACGTTCCCGCTGGTCTATGAGCACGGTCGCCGTGCGCCTGACCGGGAAAAAGAAGTTATTGTGATCGACGAGTTGGCAGGTGGATTGACGCCAACAGTCATTCTCGAGCGCCGACCGCTCCTGCTGCGCACGCAACAGGAAGTCGAAGCCGTTGCTCTCCTTCCCCACAACTGCAATAATCCGCCGATTTGCTCTTGGCTTGGCGTGCCGATCATTCAAGGCGACGAGATCTTCGGCGTACTGAATGTGCAGAGTTATGAGCCAGGCAAGTTCGACCAGGATGCACAGCGCTTCCTGGTTACTGTTGCCAATCAGGCAGCGATCGCGTTGAGCAACGTCCGTCTATTCCAGAGTGAACAGGAGCGCCGCCAGGTCGCCGATACGCTGCGCGAGGTTGCGAAAATACTGACTGGTACGCTGGCGCTCGATGAGATTTTCGCGCTGATCCTCGATCAGCTGGCGCGGGTGGTTCCCTACGATACGGCATCGCTCATGCTGCGTGAAGGAGATATGCTGCGGATCGTGGCTGCACGCGGCTTCGATGAGTCGATCCGGGAGCGCGTCGAACACCTGCAACTGCCGGTTGATGATGATCCTTCACTGGCGCAAGTAGTGCACACCCGCCGTCCGCTCGTCCTTTCCGATGCCCGTGATGCACCACCTTCCAGCGCTGATGATGGCACTGAACACATCCGCGGATGGATCGGCGCACCGCTGATCATCGGCGACGAAGTAATTGGAGTGCTTAACGTCGATAGTACCATCGTCGGCGCCTACGATGACGAGGATGCTCAAGTCGCATTCGCGCTGGCAAGTCAGGCAGCCCAGGCGATCCACAATGCGCGCCTGTTTGCCGAAGTGCAGCGCGCAACTGCTGAACTCGAGCAACGAGTTCAGGAACGCACAGCAGAACTGAAGCAAGCCAATGAACGGGTTGCCGCCGAGCGCGACCGATTGCAGGCACTGCACACCATTACCCTGGAATTGACTGCCAGCCTTGACCTGCAAACCACGCTGAACCGCGCGCTGGAACTGGCATCCAGGGCGGTCGGCGCCCAACGCGGTTCGATTATGCTCAAGGACCTCAAAAGCGGCAAACTCATTTGCCGTGCCGTTCTCAACACCGATGGTTCGGTCGAGGCGAAGAACTTCCCGGTCTCCTTTGAAAAAAATAAGGGACTCTCCGATTGGGTTATGCGTCATAAAGAGGCAGCCTGCATTGGCGATGTGCGCAAGGATGATCGCTGGTTACAGGAAGAAGGACGCGCTGAAGATGTACGTTCGGTCATTGCCGCCCCATTGATGGCGCAGGAGGATCCGATTGGCGTGCTGATTGTGACCAGCGCAGAAGTCGATTTCTTTAATCAGGATCAGATGCAGTTGCTGACCACGATTGCCAACGAAGTGGCTATTTTCATTAACAACGCTACGCTCTACACCATCATCAATGAAATCGCCACCGAGCGCAGCGATCTCTTGTTGCAGCAGCGCGAGGAAAACAGTAAGAACCAGGCAATCCTGCAAAGCCTGGGTGAAGGCGTTATCGTAGTCGATGAAGAGCAAAAGATTGTGATTTACAATGCAGCGTCCGAGCAAATCTTAGGGATACCAGCAACATTCGTCGTTGATCAACCGCTAACACGGATCACTGAATACCGCAACGGCAACGCAGTCGCTGAACGCGCGAAACGCATCTATGAGGGTTTGCAACAGGGATTGCGAGCGCTGACCGAAACGCCAAAAAACCATAATCGGGTGTTAGAACTTCCAGAGCCGACGCAGTCGATCATGCTGAATTTTGCACCCTGGGTCGGTCCACGCAACGCAATCTACGGCAGCGTTATCGTCTTGCACGATATTACCCGCGAAGTTGAAGCCGACCGCGCTAAGCGCGATTTTATCTCCAGCGTTTCCCATGAATTGCGTACACCGCTTACCTCGATCAAGGGATACGTCGATCTAATGCTGCTCGGTGCCAACGGACCGCTCAACGAAGAGCAGAAGAAGTCGCTGGGCGTTGTTAAGAACAATGCCAACCGGTTGATGGACCTGATCAACGATATTCTGGAGATTGGTCGGATCGATAGCGATAAAATCCAGCTCACCTTTGAGAAGGTGGTCATTGGTGATATTTTCCGGGATGTGGAGCAAACGTTGCGCGCCGAGATCAAACGAAAACGCCTGTCGTTCACTTTCGAGGTTGCCGCAGACACGCCGCCTGTTTTCGCAGACAAGCGCCGTCTGACGCAGATCGTGCTGAATCTGGCGTCAAATGCGGTGAAATACACCTATCCCGAAGGGATCGTCAAACTGCGCGCTGGCTTGAACCCGGCGGGTCTGCTGCAGGTCGATGTTATTGATAATGGCGTCGGTATCTCACCGGAACAGCAGCAGCATTTGTTCCGCCGATTCTACCGCGCCGACAACCCGCTGCGCGACGAAGCTGGCGGCACGGGATTAGGGCTGTCGATCGCCAAATCATTCGTCGAACTGCATGGCGGCCAGATGTGGGTCGAAAGCGATCTTGGTAAAGGAAGCACATTCAGTTTCATCATCCCGCTGAGACCATCCACGTCAGAAGCATCATCGGGGATGCCAGAGTAAAGTTGGTCATGAGCGCGATCCATATCGACAACCGATTGGTGCACTATGAGGTCGTTGGTCGGCGTGGCGCACCGATGATCTTTCTGCACAGCTGGCTTGGCTCGTGGCGCTATTGGCTGCCGACGATGGAGCATGTGTCGGAACGCTACCGCACGTTCGCCATCGATTTCTGGGGGTTTGGTGAGTCTGACCGACGTGATGGAGCATTTACAATCGCTGAGTATGTCGGCATGGTGGTAGACTTCATGAACCACCTTGGTATCGCAAAAGCGACTCTGGTGGGGCATGGACTGGGCGGCATGGTGGCGCTGCGTGCTGCAAGTCAGCATCCGGATCGGTTCACGCGCTTGATGATCGTCAGTACGCCGATCCAGGGTGCACAGATCCAGAACCACGTCAAACCGGGCGCCCTGTCACGCCTCCTCGGACGTACTGCCCCGAGTAATATCTGGACACGGTTGATGCGACAACTCAATGTCGATTATCCGCAGATCCTGAACGAGATTATCGAGGACACTGATAGCCTCTCCGAAACAGTCGTTCAGCGTGTGATCGCGTCGATTGCGGAGACCGATCTGCGCGAAGATCTCGAACGGCTGGAGATGCCGCTACTGGCAGTGTTTGGCGAGAAGGACGTGATCGTGTCGCCTGATCAGGCGCGCTTCCTGTGCGAAGACCACGCTTCCATGCAACAGGTTATCAGGTTACCGCGATCCAACCATTTTCCCTTCCTCGATCAACCGAATGTGTTCAACCGTCTGTTGATGGATTTTCAGGCAAGCAATGGAACGCAGGTAGAGATCAAGACGGAGTGGCGACGGCGGGTGAGTCAGCTGGAGTATATTTGATGATGACACCTACGATGGAAGCGCTGGTCTGGCTTGGACCGCGCAAGATGGAGCTGCGTCGCGAGCCTGTGCCAACGCCCGAACCGGGTGAGGTGATTGTGGCAGTGGCAGTAGTTGGCATATGCGGATCGGAATTGAGCGGGTACCTTGGACAGAACAGTTTGCGGAAACCACCGCTGATCATGGGGCACGAAGCGGCGGGTTGGATTGCCTTCGACAGCAATGCCACGCTGAGTGACGGGTCGCCAGCGCGCGCTGGCGTGCGCGTAACCTTCAATCCGTTGCTAACGTGCGGCGTGTGTGATCGTTGCCGGGCAGGAAAGAGCAATCTGTGCCGCAACCGACAACTGATCAGCGCTCATCGTCCTGGCGCATTCGCTACCTACGTGGCAGTGCCAGCACGCCTCTGCGTCCCTCTGCCCGATCACGTGTCGCTGACGCTGGGATCGCTCACCGAGCCGCTAGCGTGCAGTGTCCGCGCTGTAGCGCACACCGGAGCACCGAAGCGCCTGGCTATTCTCGGCGCCGGTCCGATCGGGCTACTCTGCCTGGTTGCCGCGCGCGCCGCAGGGATCGAATACATCCTGGTGACCGACGTCTCTGATCGGCGACTGGCAGTGGCGCGCGCCTGGGGCGCCACTGCGACCGTCAATGCACGTCACAACGTCCTCAACGCAGTGCAGGCGTTTGCTCCCGGTGGCGCCGATGCCGTCATCGACGCAGTGGGTCTCACTGTTACCCGCGATCAGGCAGTGCGCGCCGTTACCCCTGGCGGACGCGTTGTTTTCATTGGTCTCCACGAAGAAGAATCGATGCTTCCTGCCAACTATATCGTTCGCCAGGAAATCTCTGTGACTGGCAGTTTCACCTACAGCGACAATGATTTCGCGCGCGCGCTTGCGCTGCTAGCAGAAGGGCACGTCTCGCTCGACGGCGACTGGCTCGAAGAGCGACCGCTGGCGACAGGACCGGCAGCATTCGAAGAATTGCTGGCGGGCGCAACGCACGCGGCGAAGATCGTGCTGCGCGTCGCGTAACACCTCAGCTGCGGAGACTACACCCTTTGTCTCGCGCTGGAATACACTGATGGAAGATAATGGGCTTCTTCTCGTTTTGTTAGAATTGTGTTTGATATTTGTTAGAAGTGTAAAAAAAGGCATAAAACCGGATGATCGAACGTCACATTGCCTTGCACCTTCATGAGGTTTGTGATATACTGGAAAGTGCAAGTAATGAGTTCCTTTGTGGAGAAATAGATCGGATTTCCTGTAAAATACCATTATTATCCAGGGGGTTATCTATGGGAGTGTTTCTGGCGGCTTTCTTCACCGTTGTGCTCATTATTGCTACCCTCTTCTTCCTATCCATGATCATGTCAGGGAAACCGGAATCCCGGTAGGGGAGTAACGGCGCACTACTGCACGTGATCGCTGTCAATGAGGTGGGTAGAGGTTTTTACCTCTCCCTGTATTCTTTTTCTAAGGTGAGCGCTTCAGCGTTGAACCGCATGCGTACTGGATGCACAGGTGTTCTGCCACATGTTCGTCTGCTGCACACATTCCCGACGTTTCGACATGCCGGGTATGTGGGCGTCCTGCCAGCATGGATGCGGTGTAACCTGTCACGGGAGCGAAATCATACCTCCGGCTGCCCCGTAGAGGCATTCCTGCCTTCGCCACAAAAAAATAGCGCAAATGTGAGGAAATATCGAGAATTACCGTATTTCTCAGAGACATCGTTCACGTCTGTCGTATCGCACGAGGCGCCTGCTTCTGGCATATTGTTCAGTCTCTGGGAAAACTACGGTATGCCGAAATACACTTCGGCGCACTTCTCTCGTAGACCGAAATGATGGAGACTGAGAATTCAATCTAGTATGCGCCTCTCGCTGTCGGGCTAAGGCCCTCGGCTATGCAGGGCGAAGCCTACCTGAGCGGGCTATACTGGAGCAGTTATTCAAAGGCTTTGTAAGAACTGCTATAATCCGGTATGCTGCGAACTTTCCGTAGGGCTAGCGAAGAATGAAAAAATAAACTGGTATTCTCCTTTGCCGTAGGGCTAATGGAGATTGAGAATTCGCCCATTGGGCAGAGTATAAACCGGTATTTATCTCTTGCCGCAGAGCTAAAGCCCTCGGTGAGGCGTGGCGAAGCTCGCCCGCGCAGACTGGTACATGCCATTGGGGTGCACCCCTTGACCAAGCAAGGCGAAGCCGCCTGTGCAGCCTGAAGAGTAAATGCTCAACAATCGATATACTGCGCATCATGTTCGACCAAAGGGAGCTGTGGCGTACCGATTGACGGAATCATCCCCATAATGCTGTTGCTAGAAAGAAACCATCTCAGCAGAGAGGCGTTTGCCATGGGATGGCGCGACGAACAGGCGTTCTTCGACCAACTGGCTGATACCTGGGATGCCAGGACAGATCAGGAAACGCTGGCTCGTTTGGCCGAGATTATCACCAGGCTCAGGATTCGCCCCGGCTCTCGGGTGCTCGATGTCGGTTGCGGCACAGGAGTATTGTTCACACTGATTCGATCGAATATTGGCGCTAGCGGGCAATTGATCAGGCTGGACGTTTCCAGGCAAATGCTGAGCCACGCCGTAAGCAGAAGCGGAGCGGATCTGTGCATTCAGGCAGATGCCAGGTTGCCGCCGATCCACGATCATGTGTTCGACTGGATCATCTGTAATGCGGTTCTGCCGCATTTCAAGTTGGCGTGTTATGCACTCTGCGACGCTGTCTGGCGCCGGATGGAACCCTGGTCATCTGTCATGCCAGCAGTCGTGAGGCGATCAATACGATACATCAGCAGACGGGCGGCGCAGTGGCTCATGATCGCCTGCCAGATCTGACCAAGCTCGCCGGGATGCCGCGTCAAGCCGGTTTGCATCCAGTGCAGAGCATGGTGATTGCTCGACCGTCTCAGAGCACGCCAGACTTCCTGCAAGCGACCTCTGTGTAACTCACCCCATGTTAGAAACCGGTTACGAATCTTTAACTCCCTGACATTTCCTCTTCCCTCCATGCGACGAGACGATATGCCATAATGACGATGAGAATAGTCTGCACAGGACACCCACGTCATGTAAAGCATTTGCCTATGTTCTGTGTATTGTATGTGCCATTTTAGCGCGGTGCACCCTACGTGATATGCTGCACTGGCGTCGACTCATCTGCTATCATTCGGACAGCACAGCGCTTCCGCTGAGCGGCAGCAATCCTCAATAAGCAGCGACGATCCGGTTTCGTGTGACTATCTCTTGTTTCTGGCCTTGAGGCCCTGGGGAGCTCCGTATGACCGAAGCCTTCCGTGAGATTTACTGGAATGTCGGCGAGACGGTCGGCTCGCTGACGGTGTATGGTTCTGCACTCATCGTGCTGGCAGTGATGACGTGGGGGGTGCTGCGCGACATTAATCGCTGGCGCAAAGGTCGCCCCGATATGCGGATCGACAATCTCCGTAAACGCGCAGTCGAGTTCGTGGTACAGGTGTTCGGGCAGAAAAAGACGCTCAAAGACCGGCGACCGGGCATCATGCACGCCATCGTCTTCTTCGGTTTCATCGCGCTCTTCATCGGCACCGATATCATCGCTGTCGAGGAAGATTTTACCGTGCCGCTCATGGGAGAGAACGCCGGGAAAATTCTGGTCGGTGAGTTCTACAAGAACTACGAACTGATCATGGATTTCATGGGGTTGCTCTTTATCGCCGGTCTGATCTGGATGGCGTACCGTCGCTACACCAAATATCCCGACCGGCTGCACAACCGGCGCACCGATCTATGGGCGCTGGCAGTGCTGGGGTATATCGGCTTCAGCGGGTACTTCATCGAGGGATTGCGACTGGCGAACCAGACGATCGGCGGCGTGCCGGTGTTCACCCAGGATTGGGCACCGCGTGCGTTTGTGGGCTATGGACTGGCAATCGTGTTTCGCAATATCGGCCTTGGCGATGGAAGCCCGGTTGGGTTGGGGTTGCACCTGTTCTTCTGGTTCAGTCATACACTGGCATCGTTCGCATTCATTGCGTCGATACCGTTCTCGAAACTTCAACACATTATCTATACGCCGCTTAATATATTCTTCCGCGATCTGGAGCCAAAAGGGGCGCTGACTCCCATTCCCAATCTGGAAGCCGAAATTGAGAAGGACGAACCACGGCTTGGCGTAGCGACGCTGGCGGATTTCACCTGGAAACAGCGGCTCGACTTCGATGCCTGTATGCAGTGTGGGCGGTGTCAGTCGAAGTGTCCGGCATATGCTTCGGGATCACAACTGTCGCCCAAGTTTCTGATCACTAAAATGGCGAACCTGCAACGCGGCGAGCCAGTGCTGTTGCATGACGGCAGTCTGGGGCGAGCGCATGCGGTTCTGAGCACTGACCAGTATAACGAAGCCCCCAAACCGGTCGCCGAACGTACACCAGTCTACGCGACGATCGAGGGTGACCGCGAGACGCTGCCGCTGATTGAACACGGAATCTATACCGAGAACGAGATCTGGTCGTGTACGACATGCCGCGCCTGTATGGAAGAGTGCCCGGCAATGATCGAACATGTAGACCTGATCGTCGATGTGCGACGCAACCTGACCATGATCCGGAGTGAGGTGCCCGCGAATGTCAAGCGTGTGCTGGAAGGCATCGAGCGCGCTGGCAATCCGTGGCGCCTGCCAGCACGTGAGCGCACTGCCTGGACGGATGGTCTGGACGTGCCAACGATGGCGGAGAAGGAGAGCGCTGAGGTGCTGTACTGGGTTGGGTGCGCTCCCGCCTACGATGAACGCTCAAAACGTGTCGCCCGCGCGATGGTGCAACTGTTGACCCGCGCTGGCGTCGATTTTGCAATCCTCGGTGAGGAGGAGAGTTGCACTGGCGATCCAGCGCGTCGCATGGGAGAGGAACTCCTGTTCCAGGCACAAGCGCAGACGAATATCGAAACCATGCATCAGTACAGGTTCAAGAAGATCGTAACGACCTGCGCACACTGCTTCAATACAATCAAGAATGAATATCCGCAATTTGGCGGGCGCGCTGGCATCGATTATCAGGTCGTCCACCATACCGACTTTCTGGCGCAACTGGTGCGCGAAGGGAAACTTACACCGAAACGACCGATCAATCAGAAGGTCGTCTACCACGATCCATGCTACATTGGGCGCTACAATGATATTTACGACTCGCCACGCGCAGTGTTGCGAGCTATACCCGGCGTGCAACTCGTCGAAGCGCCAGATTGGAACCGTGAACGGGCGATGTGTTGCGGAGGCGGCGGTGGCAACGTCTGGATGGAAGGATGGGGAAAGCGTAGCGTCAACGCAATCCGCCTGGAGCAGTTAATGCAGGAGAAGCCGCAAACGCTGGCGCTCGCATGTCCGTTCTGCATGATCATGTTCGAGGATGCGGCAAAGAATGCTGGCGTTGATGAGCAACTGGCACGGAAGGATATGGCAGAATTGCTGATCGAGTCGCTGGATGAGGAGAACTGAGAATCAAGAACTGAGAACTCGAGAACTGGGAGCGGAGAGTACGGTCGTTCACACGAGGGGCGTTCATACCGGGGCGTGATCTCGATGCGTTTTTCGCTGCGGGTGCAGGCGCGCTCCTGCCATCTGATGCGCCACCGACGCTGCCAATGATGCGGCGTTCGTCCTTTGCGCTGCGGATGCGGGCGCGCTCCTGCTGTCTGATGCGCCACTGCCACTGCCAATAGCGCAGCGTTCGCCCTTTCTGCTGCGGGTGCCAGCATGCTCCTGCCATTTGATGCGCCACTGCCGCTGCCAATGATGCAGCGTTCCTCCTAGAAGCCTACGCCACATGCTGGATTAGGACGGACTTCCGTAGTACGTTGCCGTTCCCAACAAATCAAAAAACGGTCGCTTATGAGCGACCGTGAAAGAGGGGATATGGCGGCGGCATTCGCTGTCGGTCTGGTCAATGATTCAATTCTTGCTGATAGTTGATAACCGCCGCGACATCTATATTCACTATGATTGACGCGCCAGGCGGTACAAAGGATGCTATCAGAAGATGAGAGTTCTATGAGAACTGGCGTTGCGCACTATACTAGGCGACATTTGTTATAATGCGATTTGAACGAGTTTTGTATCAGCAAGAGAAGAGGTCATTGATGACCGCGCAGCCGCGCCGACGTGCCGCACTGTTCGTTACCTGCATCGTTGATCAGATCTATCCTGACATTGGGTTCGCTGCTGCCGAATTGCTCGAACGTCAGGGTGTTGAGGTGCACGTTCCTCGTGGATTGACATGTTGCGGGCAGATGGCGTTCAATGCCGGGTTTCGCGACGATGCCTATGCTGTTGCAGGGCGAACCATCGAGATCCTGCGCAACCAGGGAGATGTGGTGCTCCCTTCCGGATCATGCGGATCGATGATTCGCCATCTGTATCACGAACTGTTTCATGGCACTCGCCATGCAACAGTAGCAAAAGAACTGGCGAGCCGCACCTACGAGTTGAGCGAGTATCTGGTCGATGTGCTTGGCGTCACCGATGTCGGCGCGCGATACAATGGCGTTATTGCGTTTCATGATGCATGCCACGGGATGCGCTACATGGGGCTGGGGCGACAGGCACGCACGTTGCTTAATCATGTTGCTGGCGCGCGGATCGTTGCCCTGCCAGGAAGTGACGAATGCTGCGGCTTTGGCGGTCTGTTTGCGATCAAGCAACACCAGATCTCCGAAGCAATGCTGCACCGTAAATTGATGCACATTATGGAATGTGGATGCGATCTGGTTGTCACCAGCGATGCAAGTTGCATGACGCAGATTGCTGGCGGTCTCAGTCGGTCGAAATCGCGGGTGCGGGCGTGCCACCTTGCCGAAGTGCTGGCAAATCGGGTAAAGATTTAGTGGTTCGAACAGCAACTAGAAAGACGTGCAGGTATGTCGTCACAGACAATTGCTTTCGTTGAGCGAGTGGATGGCGCGTTGCACGATCCGTTACTGCAAACTGCTCTGGAGCGGGCAACGACTCGTTTCACCAGCAATCGCGCGCGAGCCGTCGCCGATGTTGATAATTTCGAGGCGTTACGCAATCAAGCGCGCGCCATTCGCGCTGGGGCGCTGGCGCGCCTCGATGAACTGCTGGTTCGTCTCGCCGAAAATGTCGAACGGTACGGCGGGCACGTCTGCTGGGCGGAGGACGGCGCTGCTGCGCGCCAGTACATCATCGACCTTGCCCGGCAGCGTGGGGTGCGCACGATTGTCAAATCAAAGTCGATGGCGTCGGAAGAAATCCATCTCAATGAAGCGCTCGAACAGGCTGGGCTGGAAGTCATTGAAACCGATCTCGGAGAGTATATCATCCAGCTCGCTGGTGAGACGCCATCTCACATTATTGCACCAGCAATCCACAAGACCCGCGAGCAGGTGCGCGACCTGTTCGTGCGCCATCTGGGCATGGAGCCAACTGATGACATCCCGACAATGACCCGCACAGCGCGTACTGTTCTGCGGCAGCGCTTTCTCCAGGCAGATATGGGCATCAGCGGAGTAAATTTCGGCGTAGCGAACGAAGGGGCGATCGTCATCATCGAAAATGAGGGCAACGCGCGCCTGACGACAACTGCGCCACGTATCCATGTCGCTATTATGGGGATCGAGCGCATCTGTGAGAGCCTTGATGACCTGGGCGTATTGTTGCAGGTACTTGCACGCTCAGCAACCGGGCAGCGTCTCTCGGTATATACCTCGATCATCAGCGGACCGCGCCGTCCGCACGAACCGGATGGACCAGATGAGTTCCACCTAGTGCTGCTCGATAATCGCCGCTCGGAGATCATCGGCGGACCATACGCTGAGGCATTAATGTGCATTCGGTGTGGCGCCTGCCTGAATGCCTGTCCAGTCTACCAGTCAATCGGCGGGCATGCATATGGTGGAGTCTACTCCGGTCCGATCGGCGCGATCCTGACGCCGCTGCTGCAACCGGAGATTCCCGATGCACACAAACTGCCACACGCTTCCAGTCTTTGCGGCGCGTGCGAATGGGCGTGCCCGGTTAAGATCGCCATTCCCGACCTGCTGCTGCGTCTACGCGCCGATGCAGTGAAAAACGGCAACTACGAAGTCTATGAACCGCTGGCAATGTTCGGCTGGCGCCAGGTGATGACCAACCCGGCGTTCTATCGCCTGGGCGGGAAGATGGCTTCTCTCGGCACTCGCCTGCTTGGGTGGAACGGAGCAGTGCGATGGCTGCCACCGCCACTCGACGGATGGACGAAACAACGTGATTTTCCACCGTTTGCGCCAAAGACATTTACCGAACTGTGGGAAGAGCGGAAGAAGCAGGAGTGAGGAGTGGAACGCTACGTTTGCATTCATGGACATTTCTACCAGCCGCCGCGAGAAAACCCGTGGCTCGAAACTATAGCACCCCAACATTCAGCCCATCCATACCACGACTGGAACGAGCGCATCGCTGCCGAATGCTACACGCCTAATACGGCGTCTCGCATTCTTGATGGCGACGGTCGGATCATTCATATTGTCAACAACTACAGTCGCATCAGTTTCAACTTCGGTCCTACCCTGCTCGCCTGGCTCGAAAAGCACGTTCCCGCGACGTATCACGCGATCATCGAGGCAGACCGGCAGAGTAGGATGCTCTTCGCCGGTCATGGATCCGCCATTGCCCAGGCGTACAACCACATAATCATGCCTCTGGCAAACCGACGCGATAAGCGGACGCAGGTGATCTGGGGGATCCGTGACTTTGAACGTCGCTTTGGGCGGACGCCGGAAGGTATGTGGCTCCCAGAAACAGCTGTCGATATCGAAACGCTCGAAACGCTAGCGGAGTGCGGTA
The DNA here is from genome assembly GCA_017743475.1 of Roseiflexus sp. GTDB lineage: Bacteria > Chloroflexota > Chloroflexia > Chloroflexales > Roseiflexaceae > Roseiflexus. Next base: position 28,754 of record JAGHYV010000024.1, read on the forward strand.
TTCGCTTCACCATCCTGTCGCCCTATCAGGCGCGCGCCGTTCGGAAGATTGGTGCAACGACCTGGCAGGATGTGAGCGGTGGAAGAATTGACACGACGATGCCGTATCTTCAGCATCTACCGTCCAGTCGCACAATCGTCATCTTTTTCTACAATGGTCATATCTCGCGCGCAGTCGCATTCGAGGGATTGCTCTACAACGGCGACAACTTTGCCCATCGCTTGATCGGCGGGTTTCACGATCGCATGGGACCCCAACTGGTACACATTGCTACCGATGGTGAGACCTATGGACATCACCATCCTCGCGGTGATATGGCGCTGGCATATGCACTCCACTATATCGAACGCGAGCGCCTGGCTCGTCTGACAAACTATTCTGCGTTCCTGGCTCTTCATCCGCCAACGCACGAGGTGCAGATTGCTGAACGCACCTCATGGAGTTGCTTCCACGGGATTGAGCGCTGGCGAAGTGACTGTGGCTGCAGCACTGGTGGGCGCGAGGGATGGAAGCAAACGTGGCGCGCGCCACTTCGTGCCGCGCTCGACTGGTTGCGCGATACGCTTGCAGCGCGGTTCGAGACTGCCGCCGAGCGATTGCTGCTCGATCCATGGACGGCACGCGACGACTACATCCGTGTTGTGCTCGACCGATCGCCTGAATCGGTTAACGCTTTTCTCGCCGAGCATGCGACCCGTGAACTGAACACTGAAGAACGGATTGAAGTGTTGCATCTGCTTGAGATCCAGCGCCAGGCAATGCTGATGTACACCAGTTGCGGCTGGTTCTTTGCCGAACTATCGGGGATCGAAACGGTACAGGTGCTGCAATACGCCGCACGCGCAATTCAGCTTGCACGTGCGCTCGACGGCGACGATCTGGAACCAGAGTTCTTGCGGCGGCTTGCAGAAGCGCCCAGTAACATACCACAGTTTGTCAATGGTCGCGGCGTTTACGAACAACTGGTTCTACCTCACGTGGTCGACCTGCGCCAGGTGGCAGCGCACTACGCCGCGACGTCGCTGTTCAACATTCAGACCGATCCACAGCGGGTCTACTGCTATACTGTCGAGCAGCGACGCCACCGGGTGATGGAAGCCGGGCATGCAAAACTGGCGCTGGGAGTGGCGCGAGTCACATCAACGATTACGCTCGAATCGGCGGAACTGCGTTATGGCGTGCTGCATCTCGGCGACCAGAACCTGATCGGCGCTGTACGCGCCGAGGATGGTGCTGAGAGTTACGCCGATCTGCTGCACACTATTTCGCCAGCATTCGAACGTGCCGATCTCGCTGAGGTCGTGCAGACATTAACACGACATTTCGGGCGCCTTGACTACTCACTCAAGTCGGTCTTCTATGATGAACAGCGGGCTATTGTTCGGGCGATCCTGGCGCCCGCTCTTGAAGAGACTGCTGCTGCCTACCAGCGGCTCTACGACCGCCATACGCCGCTGATTTCGTTCTTGACCAACCAGGGTATCCCGCTGCCGCCTGAGGTGGCTACAGCAGCGGAGTATGCTATGAGCATGGCAATCTATCGGGCGCTCACGGCAGACCCTCCCGACTTCGAGCGGGCGCGGTCGTTGATCGACTCGGCACATCGCGCTGGGGTATCACTGGCACGTGAACCGCTGATCGGCGAACTGCGCCGCTCCATCGAACAGGTAACTGCGCGTCTCCTGACCGACCCGGAGTCGTCTGCATTGCTCGACCGCCTGTTGAATCTGGCACGGTTGGTGCGCGCGCTGCCCTTCGCAATAGATCTGTGGCGTGCCCAGAATGATGTCTTCGCTATCCGTGCAACCCATTACGCCGAACTGGCAGCGCGTGCACGTGCAGGTGATCAGCGCGCGCGCATCTGGACAGAGCGTTTTGCAACAGCCGCAACCCTGCTTGGCATCAGTATGTCCGGGTATGGTCGATAAGACGCCAGCACTGCTGATCCATTGATTTCTCCAAAGAACTCTACCCTCCCGGACGGACACGTGCGCGTGTGCTACAATGTCCTAAGCACTAGGCGAAAGGAGAGCGCTATGACGACGTCCGCTCCGCTCGACGTCCTGCCGGTTGTCACGGCTGCCGCCCCCCTCGTCGGTCCGCCCCAGGGACGCTGGACATATGCCGACTATGCGGCGCTCCCCGACGATGGGAACCGGTACGAAATCATCGCAGGAGTGCTCTATATGACGCCAGCCCCCGGTACCGGGCATCAAAGTGTCAGCGCTCGACTGGTGACATTTCTCGTAACTCACGTTGAGTTTGCGGGGTTGGGACGAGTCTTCGCAGCGCCGGTCGATGTTGAACTGGCGCCGGATACGGTCGTGCAACCGGATATTGTGGTCGTTCTCAGCGCCAATCTCGATCGCATCACCCCCAGTCGCATCATCGGCGCGCCCGACCTGGTCGTCGAAATCCTTTCCCCCGGCACGGCGGGGTACGACCGACGCGAAAAGCAGGACGCTTATGCGCGGGCAGGCGTGGGTGAGTACTGGATCGTCGATCCCGGCGCGCAGACGGTGGAACTCCTGACGCTCAATCAGGGTGGGTATCGTTCACACGGCGTCTTTCGCAGGCAGGCGCGCCTGCCGTCGTCAGCGGTCACCCTGCCCGTGCCGGTCGAACGCTTCTTCCAGGGGTAAGGTGACCGCGGCCTACCAACCCATCTGGAAACCTACCGCAATGCCTGAGACGGTCAGAAGACTCATACCGAGCTCCTGCACCCCCACGATTGGCGTTGGCGTCGCCAGACTACGCGGAAGCAACCCAAGCACAGCACGCAGCAGCAATACACCAAATGCAGCGCCCGCCAGCCAGGGAACGAGGTCAATCACGGCCAACCCGACAACAATCGCCAGCGCCACAGCATGAGTCAGATAGACCGGTGCGCGACCGGCAGGTACACCACGCGCTAGACGAATCCGGGCGCGCACGTAGATGATAGCGCTTGTGGCTTTGAGCGCCAGCAAAAGCCAGAGCAAAAACGCTGGCGTCATCCGCCATCCACCGCACAACGCTATTGCGGGCGCAAGCGCACCAAGCGCATTGGCGCCACATATTTCTGCCAGCAATGATCGACTCTGCTTGAGCAGATCATAGCGTAACTGCACAACTGCGAGTGGAACTGCCAGCAGGAGCGGCAACCAGAACGGATGCACCGTTGTTGACCAGGCGGTCAGCAACGCTATCAGAGCGCCAGCACTATACAGCGCAACGAACCGCTCCGCCCACACGGTACGCGGATACCGCCTGCCGCGCTGTCGATCACCAAGCGCAAGTTTCAAGGGTTGACGCGTGAGAAAAGCGCCCAGCGCCGCCAGACCAAGCCAGACTCCGGAGACCGACGGCGCAACCCACAGACCAAGTACGATAGGCGCGCCAAGAAACCCCCATCCGCCATGCTCGACGGGCAGGGCGATGGGGCGAAGACGAACCGGACCAGTCGTTGCTTCTGCCATACACACCCTCCATAATTATCCCCATCCCAACCGCACGAGTGGACGTTCGTATGGCGACCAGGGCCAGGGGATAGCGACAAAGGTGATGAGAAGACTGACCGAGAACAAGAGCGCTGCCCGTCGATGACGCTGAATGTCATTGCGTCCCTTCTGCGCGAGTGCACTTCCTGCGTGCGCCAGGCTGAGGGCGACGAACATCTGTACTGTGTGCTCTACCACAAAAAAGCGGAGTGAAGGCTCGCGCGTGACAGTCTCTGGATTCGTCCATGCCAGCCAGGCAACAGACTCTGGCAGACAATAAAAGACGCCGCCGATCAACAACTGGAGCGAGAGCGCCAGTGCGAACCAGCGTCCGGCACGTTGGTCATCCGAAGTCCATGGACGGGTGCCAATCCAGCCATGGTAGGCGCGATATAACGCCCACAACCCTGCCAGCAAAACCACCCATCGCATCAGGTTGTGCAGTGTGAGAATAGTCAGATACAGCACCAGACGAGCCTTTCCGCACTATGCAGAGACAAGCCGCAATGTGCCAGATGGCATCATTGGGAGCCTTTCAACAGGAGCGGCAGCATAACAACCGGCGTCTTCGCATAAATACTGTGGGGCAGGTGCGCTGGCATATGAACCTAGGTATTGGGACGCGCATCGATCATATCGGTTCCCAGCGTCACCTGCGCTTCGCCCTGGATGAAATACATGATAGCCGACGAGGATGACGTATGCTCCGGCAATTCCTGTCCGGCTGCAAAGCCGAACACCACCACCTTCAACCCGCTGTCCTGATAGAGTGTACGACTGATCGTACCGTCTTCAGGAATAGTAACCTGCTCCGCCAGATCAAGAAACGTTGTGGCATTCATACGACCTCCGGTTTAACCGCTACCAGCGAGATTGCCATCAAGTGATCCTGGTAGGCGCGAAAGACACGGCGCATCGTCAGGATGCGCTGGCGCGCTTGCAAAGGTGTGCTGTCATCTTTTCTCGTGCGACACGTTCGATGGTACGGGTCACAATCTCAATAACCGCAGCGCGCGCGGAAGGCGACAGTGAGACACCGTCGTTCTGAGAATCAACGGAGAGCCGGGAGAGTTCCTCATCGAGCAATTGATCGACAAGCGCTATGAGGCGCCGATTGCGCGGTGTAACCCTGATCATATGCAGTATCCTCCTACGAGAGATCCCCAGAGATCGAGCGATGCCGGGCAGGATCAGACGGGCGAGATGCGTCGAGCGGATCGATGTCGGTCAACGGGCAGCGTTGTCGATGACCGGCGGCAGCAGGCGGTCGAGCCGAGGCAGGAAGGGTGGTATCGGTTGCAGCGCGACGCTGCCTGCGGCGGTTCTGCCATCGCATCTGCAAGGTTACCCCGATCAACCAGCAGCAGACTGATAGCAGAGCGAATGCCAGCGCAATCTGGATCAGGGCGATCCAGTCGATCCCCGCACCCGGATCATCAAACACGCCTGCGATCATCATCCCTGCCCCACAATTTCAACCGCGTGGCGCCATCTCCGATGCCAGCGCGATTCGACGCTGCCGTCGTTGCATGTATTCCGCCAGATAGTAACTGCCGATGACGAAGATAGCTGCCGCAGCCTGTAACCCCATCCCTTCCCATGTCGGATACAACCCGAACCAGAATCCTGTCCAGTACGGCAACTCCAGCCAGCGAATCGGGTGGAGCGGCAACTAACCGATGACTTGCAACATATTGACCGTTTTCCCCACCATCTGAAGCAGCACGGCGCCGATCAGAATACCGGTCACGATTAGCATCTTCTTGTGCGGCAGTTTCGCCTGCATCACGAACACCGCCAGTCCGACTATGTTCCCGACAGACCCAGCGCAACGCCGACGAGCATAACCATTGCGTCACCTTCGAGCGTCAACGCCTGAAGGAAGAGCACCGTCTCAAATCCTTCCTGGTAGATACTGGCGAAACCAAGCGTGATAGTCCGAGCCACTGACCGGCATGCTTGCCGAGGATGCACTTTTTCCGCTGATGAAACGCAGCCATCCAGTCTTTCCAGTACACATCGTGAAAGAACCAGTTGGTGATCAACAAGAGCACAGCAACCGCGATGAGCGACACAATCGCCTCAAGCATCTCACCAAGCGCGCCATTGCTATCAACGCACCCTGAGCAACCATTGTTGCGCCTGCTCTACCTCCCCTGCCTGGAGTGAACCGATCACAACCTGGTATCCGCTAGTAAGGATCGCCGTCCATATCTGCGCGCGAGCAGCGGCAAATGCTGCCTCATCTCCTTCAACAAGCACCTGATCGGCAAGAGAGAAGCCAGCGCGCGCGTGCGCATCGGATTGCGCAGCGTATGCGGCGATTCTGGCGCCAGCGTCGTCGTGTAACGTGTACGAGTTGTGTCAAGGCGCACGCGCGCGCCCGCCGGATCGTCGCGCATATGCAACAGAATCTGAACCAGCGTGGTACGAATGGCTTCCGCTGCCTGTCCGGGCGATGGCGACTGTTGCGCCTGCGCTACACGCGCCGTCAGCAACATGAGAAGGGCAAAGAGTACTGTCCAGAAAGATAACCGACGCATTACTCCCTCGAATTACTGCATTATTCGGGTTCGACGCTCGCGATGTTGCGACCAGTTCACCTTGCTGTTACTCGACAATACGGATGCCGAGCACACCGGCAACCTGACTGATCTAACCGGTGATCGCAGTCGCCCGATTCTGAGCTTCTGCACCAAGCAGATCAGCTTCTTCGGGAGTAAAGCGCTTGCCGCCCTGCTCCTGCGCGTAGATGTCGGCAAAGAACGCTCTGAGATCGCGCAGTCCTTCTACGATCTGATTTGCCTGATCAGCATCGACCGTTTCGACTCGCAGACGAACCTGCGCGTAGACGACCTCTAATCCGCCGAGGATGTCCCGGATGTCAGCCAGACGCGAAATGACGTTGAAGTCTCGTTGCGTTGAAGCATCCCCCAGAACGAAACGCGAGTCGCGCCAGGACGCGAAATATTCGCTCATCGTCGGCACCATGACCACCAGCGCGGTAAACGCATCCGACTCGGTCGGTGTCCACGCTTGAGCAGCCGCCTGAAGATCGTTCGCCATCTGAGCTAGCATATCGACGCTCCCCTTCAAAACGCTGGCATCCGGCAGCGTTTCACCGAAGGCGATCATGCCATCGCCATTCCAGTCAGCAGCGACATCTGTGCCATACGCCGGTTCGGTTCCCCACAGCGCACTCTCTGTGACACCGAAGAGATTGCCGGGTTTGGGCAGCACACGACCGTCCGGCAACTTCAGGTCGAACGATACGGCATTCTCTGGATCATCAACGCCTGCTGCGCCCGCATCGAGATCAACATCGAACTGTGACAGGCTGGAAGTTCTGGCGACAATACCTTCCATCTTTTCGTACAGCGCACTGGCTTTCATCCAGGTGGCGCGAGCGTCGTCGAGCGCGGCAATTGCTGCGTCTTTGCGCGTACTCCACAGTACTGCGTAATCGAATCCGACTTCACTGGCAATGGCATAGTAGCGATCAGACGCGACCTGGAGTTCTGTTGCTGCCTCGGTGAGTGCACGGCATTGTTCGATCAGATAGGTCTTTATACCGCTGAGGTCGGAAGTTTCTGCGGTATCGGACGTCGCCGCTGGCATCGTCGCCTGCCCGCAGGCGACTATTGCAAGCGCGAGGAAACTGGCAACCAGAAGGCGAGACACGTGGTTCATCATGGTTTCCTGTTCTGGACAGACCTTTTGCTTCACCAATGCGACGCCCAATACTGCACCTTACGCCACCACCTAAAGCGGTTTGGCAGGACATAATGCAGAAAATCGATCCATCGCATGACGTTGGTTAGCATATCCTAATAAAATCGATTTGTCAAGATAAAACAGTGAAAATAGACCGACACAACGTTTGCATTGCTCAACCTCGCTCGTACTATAATGCCGCCCACGCTTTGCGCCCGAAGAATCCGCGACTCGCCCCGTATGAGCGCTCTGCCGCAACGCAAACACAAGTCGGTGAGGCTGCCACCATCTCGCGACCGGCGCCCGCATCTGGATAGGAGAGTATCATTATGTCGCAAAGCCCACCATCTCTCGTGCTGCGCTCGTGGCGCGCGACGCCGCCGATCCGCTGGCGCACTCCCGCGATTACTTCCATGTTCCTGACAACCTGATCTATCTGGACAGCAACTTCCTTGGTCAACTGCCAAAACGAACCGTCGAGCGAATGCATCGGACGCTGCACGAAGAAAGGGGCGGCATGCAGATCAAGGGATGGACGGCATGCGACTGGATCAACGCGCCAGCGCGGATTGGCGCGAAGATTGCCTGCCTGATCGGAGCGCGGCCGGACGAAGTGATCTGCACCGACTCAACGTCGATCAATCTTTTCAAGACGCTGGCAGCCGCACTTACCCTGAATCCTGGTTGCCGGGTGATCCTCTCGACGCGCGATAATTTCCCGACCGATCTCTTCTCTACATTGCACAGGGATTGATCCAGCATCTCGGCGGAGGGTATGAACTGCGGATGGTGGATGGTGAAAGGATCGCGGAATATCTGAACGATCGGATTGCGGTGTTGATGTTGACGCACGTCAACTATAAGACGGGGCGTATGTTCGATCTGCCCGCCCTGACGCAGCGGGCGCATGCCTATGGTGCGCTCACGCTGTGGGATCTGGCGCATTCTGCAGGGGCGATCCCGATGGATCTGAACGGCGCTGGCGTCGATTTTGCGGTCGGGTGCGGCTACAAATATCTCAACGGAGGTCCTGGGCGCCTGCCTACCTGTTCGTTGCGCGCCGGTGGCAACCGCTTTCGGGATGGATGGGTCATGCCAACCCGTTTGCGTTTACATCGATCTATGAGCTAGCGCCGGGGATTGGTCGCTACCTGTGCGGCACACCGCCGATCCTGAGCGTGGCAGCGCTCGAATCCGGCGTCGATCTGCTGCTCGAAGCCGATGTGCAGCAGGTTCGGGCAAAATCGCTGGCGCTCACCGATTTGTTCATTTATCTGGTCGATATGCGCTGCGCCGCCGATGAGTTCGGTTCGATACTATTTCGACAAATGGAATCGTGATAAACCTTCATCAAAATCAATGATACGCTGCGGAAACTGGCGCGACAACGCTAAATCGCGATCCAGAGCCGTCTATCAGCGTCCTGGACTCCCAATCTGTCACAACGACCGAAGTAGGCGGAGAGCGCGGCTATGACGGAAAAAAAAGGTCAATGGGCGCAAACGGCAATTTTGGGTTGATACAAAGGGGTTTCTGTCGCTCGTGCTCGTCCATCCGGCGGACATTTCAGATACCGAGGGTGCAGAATGGCTTCTCGCCGCACATCATCACTCATTTCCGCGAATGCAAGAGATTCGGGTGGATGAGGGGTAAAAAAGGGTTAGATGAATCGCTAAAAAAATACTGCGATAAGCCTGAATATAATTGAAAAACCGACTGGGCAAAAGGGATGTGCCGTCATCCCGAAGCGATGGGTGGTGGAACGCTCAATTGCGTGGGCGAGACGCAATCGTTTGGCGAGTAAGGAATACAACCGCAATCCAGAATCAAGCGAAGCCTTTCTTTATCTTAGTTCTATCGCAATGCTTCTGAATCGGCTCTATCCGAAATGTTAGTTTTTGATCACGCTCCTTGTAGAGCAGCGCGTTGACGATCGCCCGGCGATCGATTTCGGTCGGACGCCCGCCTTTTGGCGACGAGGTGACGACTAGCGGCGCGATGGCGGCCCATTGCGCATCGGTCAGATCGGTCGCATACTTCGTTGGATAGGATCGAAGCTCACGTTGCGGCATAACAGATTACTCCTCATCAGAACGGCATGGTTGCTATCATGATACCTCAAGTCCGGGTTTCTGATCACCCTCTGAGAAATGCTGTTATTCTCCAATCTTCATCAAACCCACGGATATGGAGTCTCTCCGTCGATCAGGCGGTCGAGCGCGTGACGCAGATCGGCAATGATGTCAGCAGTCTCCTCGATTCCCACCGAGAGACGAACCATGCTATCGCTGATACCGCGCTCGGCGCGCTGTTCCGGCGTCAGTTCGCGGTGCGACGCGATGGACGGCGCGCTGGCAAGGGTGTAGACATCTCCGAGAGTCGTGGCAGGCAAAATGAGACGCAGTGCATCGAAGAAACGATGCAGCGCCTCACGGCTGGCTGCGCGCAACTCAAACGTGACAAGCGCGCCAAACAACCCTCCAAACATTTCGGTTGCCAGCGTATGCTGCGGATGGCTGGCAAGACCCGGATAGTGCACGGTTGCAACCGCCGGGTGGGTGGTTAACCAGGTTGCAATCTCAGCAGCGGAACGACACTGCTGGCGCACACGCAGCGCCAGCGTCTTCAAGCCGCGCAGAATCTGATATGCCTCGAACGGTCCCAGCGATGCGCCCAGCAATCGCGCCTGGCGCCGTAACGTATCGCGGATCAGACCGGTGCGCGCCACGACCACGCCGCCAGCGACATCGCCGTGTCCGCCGAGATATTTCGTCGCGCTGTGAATGACCAGATCGGCGCCGAGTGTCAGTGGTTGCTGCAACACCGGCGTCACAATAGTGCTATCCACTGCCAGTCGAGCGCCTGCCGCCCGTGCACGCTGCGCCAGCGCCCGAATGTCGATCACGCGCAAGAGCGGGTTGGAGAGTTGCTCAACCAGCAGCACATCAGGACGGTGCGCTTCCAGCGCCGCATCGACCGCGTCCAGATCGCACATATCACACGTGGCAATCCGCGTTCCGCGCGCGGCGAAAAACTCCTGCAACAGCAGGGTTGTCGCGCCATACATATCGCGCGCCGCCAGAATAGCACGCGGCGCGGGCGCGGTTGCGCCGCGCGGCGTGCCTGCCGCCAGCAACGCTGCATACAGCGCCGCCATCCCGGAAGCGAACGCCGTCGCGCCCGCGCCACGCTCAACGACCGTCATCGCCTCTTCCAGGGCAGCTACCGTGGGGTTTCCATAACGGGTGTACACATACCCGCTGCCGCTTTCAAGCGCTGTATCGAGCGCTGCCAGATCGGGGTGCAGATATGTTGCGCTCGTGTAGATGGGAGTAGCAGTCGGCGTCGATCCGGGCGCTGGCGCGCGTTCGCCTGCATGCACCAGTTTGGTCTGCAAACACCAGTCGGGTTGATCATCGTTCATGGCATAACCTCGGAGAAATACACGCTGCTATCTTATCATGCCTTGACCGATTCGTAGTACAATGGTGGGAAGCATCGATACACCATTCCAGAAACCACAGCCTGATCGAATCCCCCGGTTTTACAAGAACAGGGGCAGTCTGTATTATGCCTGAACGTGCGTGTGTATGTTAAAGAACACGCTGGCAGCGCGCACTGCGACGCTGGTGTGTCGGTGCGTGCTCGCCTGACCTGTAACGATCACCCAGGAGCGTTATGAGCCAGATCATCGAACTGTTGCGCAGCGAGGAATACCGCAAAAAACTGGACCAGTGCATCCACTGCGGTCTTTGCCTGCAAGCCTGCCCAACGTATGATGTATTCGGAACGGAAATGGACTCTCCTCGCGGGCGCATTGCGCTTATGCGGGCAGTTCATGAAGGAAAGATCGGGGAAGATCGGATCAATGGCGCATTTGCCACCCACATCACCCGCTGCCTGGCGTGCCGCGCCTGCGAAACAGCCTGTCCCTCCGGCGTGCAGTATGGCGCGCTGTTTGAACCGGCGCGAGAACTCGTCGAGCATCACCGTGATCCGTCTCCCGTAGAACGAGCGCTCCGCTGGATTGGTCTGCACCAGTTGATGCCGCATCGCAGGCGGTTGAAACTGATGGCGTCGGCGCTGTGGCTCTATCAAAAGACCGGTCTCCAGGGTCTCGTTCGCCGCCTGAATGTGCTTCCGCCCCATCTTCGCGCAATGGAAGCGATCATCCCGCCATTAACGCCGCGTTATACGGATTACAGCACGCCTGCTCCACCGGTCGGCGAACAGCGCGGACGGGTGGCGTTCGTCATCGGGTGCGTGCAGGAAGCGTTTCTGGCGCCGGTCAATCAGGCGACACGACGGGTGCTGCGGCGCAATGGGTTCGAGGTGATCACGCCAATGCAGCAGACATGCTGCGGTGCAGCGCATGTGCACATCGGCGAACGCGACGCTGCGCGCGCACTGGCGCGGCGCAATATCGATGCGTTCCTGGCGGAAGATGTAATGGCGATTGTTGTCAATGCTGGCGGATGTGGTCTGGCATTGAAGGAGTATCCGCACCTGCTGTCAGACGATCCGCTCTACGCAGAACGCGCAAAGCGATTTGCGTCGCTGGTGCGAGATGTGAACGAGTTCCTCGCCGACCATCTCCACCGTCCGCCGCGTGGTGAAATGCGCATACGCGCAACCTATGTTGACTCATGCCACCTGCGCCATGGTCAGCGAGTATCGCGCCAGCCGCGCGACCTGCTGCGTGCCATTCCGGGGCTGGAACTGGTCGAACTACGCCAGCCTGATCGCTGCTGCGGCAGTGCTGGCGTCTACAATATTATGCAACCAGATATTGCCGATCAGGTGCTCGATGCGAAGATGAAGGATGTCGCAGCAACTGGCGCGACGCTGGTGGTCACGAGTAATACCGGTTGCCATTTACAGTTGATCGCCGGGGTGCGCAAGGTGGGCCTAAACGCTAGAGTTATGCACGTCGTCGAAGTGCTCGACGAATCATACCGTCGCGAACAGGATGCCAGGCATCGATAACGCTGTGCACTCCGCTATTTGCAGGCGTCAGCCTGCCGACACGATTTCCCCATGCACCTTTGCCCATCATCCTCCCAACCCCCTTCTCCCACAAGGGGAGAAGGGGGGAGTGTGGGCATCCTGATGCCTGAAACCATCGCATCTTACATCTCCGCGTGCGACGCAAGGGGAGAAGGGGAGTGTGGGCGTCCTGATTACTCTCCCGGCTCAAAGTAGATCGGATTCGTCACTGCCAGCAATTCGCCGTCTGCTGCGCGAATTTCCGCAACGCACCATTGCGCTTCGCTCCCGTTCAGCATCCATGAGCGTTCCCCGCCTGGCGTGGCGATATCCTCGTCGATCTGTGCGCCATTGGCAATCAGGCGCAACCGCGCGCCAGGAGGAACATCACGCCAGCGCGCCTGAATAGTTGCCGCACCCCTGGGAAGTATATCCCCCATCATACCGGTCGTCGTGCCGCTGGTGCCAGTCAGTTCAAGCGCCGGACCACTGCTGAGATAGAGTCGGCCATGAGCGATAGCGCGCAGAATCGCTCCTTCGTCACGTCGGGTTGCATAGACAACATTGAATCCAGGGCGCGCCTCGGCTGGTGCAGGACCATGCGCATCGGTTCCGGCGGTTGCGGTAATCCGCAAGCCCCAGTTCAGCCATTCATACCACAACGCCAGCGCTGCTTCGTTGTTGCTGTCGCCGTTCCACAATCCATTCCACACCTCGACGGCGCGCGCCGTTCCCGGCATCATATCGACATAGCGCCAGTCACAGCCAGTGCAGGGGGGGTCGCCGGGCGCAAGCGGATGTGCAATGACGAATAACCCGCCCTCTTTTTCAATTTCGGCAGCGATCTGCGGCATACTGCGCTCACCAGTGCGGACGCGCCAGTCGATCCAGCGGCGCGTCCCCAGGCTCAACGCATGTCCCCAGAATGTCGTCAACTCCATACCCCCCATCACCAGGAGATCATCGGTTGTCAGTGCGTCGAGGTTGTGCAGTTGCGCGATGGTGTTGTGGTCGGTCAGCGCCACAAAATCCAGGTGACGGGCGCGCGCTGCTTCGAGCAGCGCTGGTATATCCCATTTGCCGTCCGAATGAATGGTGTGGGCATGCAGATCGCCGCGATACCAGCCGCGTCCGGGAGTCTTCGTCAGGTGGGTGACCGGCGTCGGTGTAGGTGGTGCAACCGGTGCAACCGGCTCATCGGTCGTCGAAATGTCGAGTGTGTAGTGACAGGGGGCGCCGGGAGCAACCATGTGGGTATCGATGACTGCATCCCACTGACCAGCCTGAAGCGAACCGGGCATGTAGCCTGGCGTTGCGTGCAACGCATCGATGACCACATCATGCTGCGCGCCGCCACGATGCCCGGCGCCCCGGAAACCGGCTGGATCGAAGAGTGAGAGACACAGCATGGTGTTGATACCATCGAACGCTGGCGGCTCGAAGCGCAATCGAATGAACAGCCGGGTCGCACCGGATGGAACCTCGAAAGGATGGCTGATATGCCGCTTCCAGTCACGTTCAGTCAACGTGCCGCTAAATGATGCCTGCATACGATGGTGAACCTCCTCTCCCCACATTATCGCTTCTCGTGGATGTTTTCGGGTTGATACAATGCCAGACCTGTGAGAGACGATGCTTCTTCGACGTTCGTTCGCGCCAGTCGCACTGGCAGCAGGGAGCGACGTTACAGTGCAACATCCCTCCCTGCAGCGGTCGATTACGGCACATCTTTGATCTGCCCCGGCGCCTGTTAATTTTCCCGCTGTCCGGTGCGTATCCTATGCCAAAGCGCGGTAGAATGCAAACGAAAGGAGAAACCAAATGCTGCCGATCAACCGCGTGAAACAGGCGCTCAAAGCTGGCCAGCCAGTATACGGAACCATGCTCGTCGAGAGTGCTTCCACGGCATATGTCATGATGCTGGCGCACGCCGGGTACGACTTCGTGTTTATCGATATGGAGCACGGCGTCTACGATCTCGGCGCTGTTGCCGAAATGATCAGGGTGGCGCGCCTGACTGGTCTCACGCCGCTGGTGCGGATTCCCGACTTGGCATACGATCTGGTAGCGCGCACCCTTGATGCCGGTGCGATGGGAGTCATGCTGCCGCGCGTTGAGACTGTCGAACAGGCGCAGACGCTGGTCAGATACGCAAAGTACCCACCAGAGGGTGTACGTGGAGCAGCTGCTGGTCGCGGTCACACCGACTACCGTGGCGTCGCGCCATGCGATCTGGTGCGTCACATGAATGAGCATACGCTCATCATTCTCCAGATCGAACGGGAAGCTGCCGTGCAGCGCATCGACGATCTGTTTGCCGTGCCGGGCGTCGATGCCGGGCTGATCGGACCGTTTGACCTCACGATCTCACTAGGGGCGGAGAGCGTCACCGCGCCGGAAGTTGAGTCGGCAATCGCGCGGGTGCTGGGTGCCGCGCAGCGTGCTGGCATCGCATGCGGCATCCACAGCAGTGACCCGCAGCAGGCGGCTATATGGCGAGAGCGTGGTATGACCCTGATAATGAGCGGCAGCGATGCGCAATTCTTCAGTGCAGGGGCGCGTCAAGCACTTGCGGCAATGCGCCATTCAATCGCCTGATCGCACAAGATACTACATATTGCCCTATGCACAAGCTTGTCAGGTAGCATATAATGACAGACAGGCATTGGGTGAGATCGTTTGCCGATACAACAAAGGCGTTGAATGATCTTTCCCCGTTCAGGAATCTACGCCTGAGGAAAGATAATCATGACTGAACCGGATTTCGAGGGTGCGCGAACATACGCCCTCATGCGACTGACACATGAATTGCCAGAAACTGTAACATATCACTCAGTGCATCACACGCGCGATGATGTCGTGCCGACCGTCGAGCGCCTGGCACTTGCCGAGGGGGTCAACGGCGAAGACCTGTTGCTCCTGCGCACGGCTGCATATTTTCATGACCTAGGATTCGTCGTGCGCCGCGAAGAGCATGAACAGGCAGGTGCAGAGATTGCTGCCCGGGTTCTACCTCAATTTGGCTACACGCCAGCACAGATCGACAAAATCTGTCGGATGATTATGGCAACGCGCATTCCTCAGTCGCCGAAGACGCTGACGGAACAGATTCTGGCAGATGCTGACCTTGATACGCTTGGCAGTGAGCATTTCTGGAAGCAGAGCGAAAAGTTGCGCGCCGAAAACGAAGCGTTCGACGGACCGATGAGCGATGTCCAGTGGTACATGACGCAGGTAGCGTTCATAGAGAACCACCGCTACTGGACAGCGACGGCGCGCGCGTTGCGAGAACCGCGCAAACAGCAACATCTGGCACAGTTGCGCAAATTGTTGGAACACGCGCTCCGTCAGGCCGAAATGCCGGTGGATGAACAATCCTGACCGGAAAATGGTGCTAGCGGCCTACGACACATCGAGCGCAGCACGCACCCGGTCGGCAATCGCTGTAATTAACCGGCGATCATACGCTAGAGGTTCTGCCTGAATAATGGTCACCTCAGGATATTTGGCAGATACGCAGGCGATAGCGCGCTCGATGAAAGGTACCATCATCCCACATTGCTCCAGAGCGTATGGCGCAACAATGATTGCGTGGCAACCCTGCTCAATCAACGCCTCGAGAGATGATTCTAGGGTTTCTCTGTCTTGATCGGCAGCGTAAAAGCGCACAGCAGTATACCGCGTTGCAGTTGGGCAGCACGTGGTTATCGCTTCTTCCAGAGGCGCAGGGATGTCGGGCAGCCTTTTTCCGACGATCAGCAATCCAATGGCACGCTGCTTATGCCATCCGGGCCAGGCGATGCGACCGTGATGCATATGATGCGCAGCCACATAATCGGCTTCGATCACGCGCTGGATGAGCACCTCTATCAACGCGCGGTGATGCCCAAGCGCCTCAGCCACACGCAGCGCGAGGTGCGGGTAAGTCTGGCGCGCGCGTTGCACCGTGCGTTCCAGATCCACCCAGTCCTCCTTCGCCAGTGACAATGTATATGGTACGATGACTGCCTCTCGGGCGCCTCGGGCAATGCATTGTTCGAGCACTTCACTAAGGAAAGGGCGCTGGTGCTGGAGAAATCCAGCAGCAACAATAGAGGCAATACCGGCCTTACGGCAATGCGCCGCCAGACGAATGAGCGTCGCGCCCGTTCGGGGTTCCGCCTGTCCTCGACCTGCCAGAATAACAGCGCGCATGCAGCTCCTGCATTGTGAGCAAGTGTGATGTCACCTCGTCATACATACCGATGTACGCTGCAGAGACACGAATGGATCTTGCGTGTTTTCCAGTCTGCCTGGCATTTGCGGGGAACAAAATCGGGGTGCAACGCTCTTATGCGCGCACCCCTATAAAGAGCAGTGTTCAGCCGCTTATTCTGCTTTCGCACTTCCGATCATCACTGCACCCTGTGGCTGATCATGACCAACGCTGCTCCGCAATGCTGGCAACAACGCTGAACCGACAACTGCGACGGCCATGGCAATCAGTGCACCGCCCAGATAATACGGCGCACTCATACTGATCAGGTCAAACGCTGTGCCTGCTAGGATCGGCGCAGCGATCCGCGTCAGGCTGATCAGCCCCTGGGCGCCGCCAAGCGTCGCTCCCTGCTCGTGCGCGTCTACCCGCCGCGAGATCAGACCGGTCAACGCTGGTGTTGCCATTCCATCACCAATAGCGATGGCGCCAACCGCCGGGAAGAGCATCCATGCCTCTGGCACCAGAGCGACCGCAATGAATGCACATGCCATCATCGTCATGCCAGCGATTGCCAGCCGCGTCTCACCAAAGGCAAGCACTAAACGGCGGATCAGAAAACCCTGCATCACCACTGCCAGCAACCCGACCAGCGTAAAGATCAGCGCATTATCGAGCGGACCAAAGCCGAAACGCACATCACTGAATACTGCAAAGTTGCTCTGCAAGCCGGAAAATGCCATATTGAGCAGGAAGAGACCAACCAGCAGCGGGCGAATACTGGATCGCTGCAACAGCGCACTCAGACGCGATACCGGATTCATCTCACGTATTGGCGTGACCATGCGCCGCTCGGGCGGTAGCGACTCCGGCAACTTGAAGTAACCGAAGATTACATTCGCGAACGCAAGACCTGCAGCAAAGAACGCTGGCGCCTCCAGGCTGATAGTGCTCAACAATCCGCCGAGCGCCGGACCAAGCATGAAACCCAGACCGAATGCTGCACCGATCATGCCCATGCCCTTCGTGCGCTCTTCGGGGGTTGTCGTGTCGGCAATATATGCCTGCGCGGTCGAAATGCTTGCACCGGTGACTCCGCTCAGCATACGACCGATAAATAGGATTGCCAAAACCGTTTCGACCCCAAGAAACGACAGGTATTCGGCAAGCCCGAACAGCACATACGATAGCCCACTGCCCAGGACGCTAATGAGCAGAATCGGTCGCCGCCCATACCGGTCGGACAGAGCGCCAAGCACTGGTGTGAAGAGAAACTGCATCAGCGCAAACGATGCCATCAATGCGCCGACGATGATCGCGCGATTGGCTGCTAGCCATGGAATGCTCGACTGCTCAACGATCTTGAGATAGTACGGCATCAGCGGCAACACGATGCCAATACCGAGCAGGTCGATCAAGACGGTTAGGAACAAAAAGAGTCTGGGCGACCGCAAGTTCATAAACCCCTTCTTCTGCTTGACTGTTCAGTAAACTTGCCAACTATCATACTCCACCCTCGATTTTTTGTCAATACCTTGCACATGTTTTGCATAAGTATCATCGGCAACAAAAATGCAGCCCCTAACACGGGCTGCTGCGCACTACGAAACGGGAAAGAAACCCTCTTACTTTCCCTCATGGATCAAGGGAATGGGCTCAACTAAACCCAACATCTCAAGCGTCGCTGGCATCCACCCGGATACTTCCAGACCGACCGGGCACCTACTCTTCAGAAGATTTCGTCTCAGGCGCCGTGACCCAGGTATACGCCAGCGACCATGCCAGCGGCAGGAACGGAACCAGCACGAGCAGGAACATGAAGGTGACAACTACCCAGTTCATAGGAAACCTCCAATCAACATCAGCGCCACTACCGATTATACGACGTTTTGACCGAAGTTGGAAGTAAACATGCACCGGACACACGTTGCGACTTTGATACACAAATCCTCTGCACGACCACCTATTCGACTGGAACAAGCCAGACGACGCCCTCAAGCGATTGCTGCGCCGCCCATCCTGTGCCATTCCAACCTTCGACCCGCCACCACACATACCCGTCGGCAGTCACTGGTCCTTCCAGGATACGCACCTGTTCGCCTTCTGCGAAGGCGACACGCACTGGCGCCTTCAAACCCGGCGCGGCGCGTCCACGGAGTGTACGACCTTCGGTATTCGCCACCTGCGCCGACCCGCCAACCCGTAATGTCCGCACAACTGGTTCAGGTGTTGCGCTCGGAACCACCGTGGGGAAGAGGGGCGTGCGAGTCGGTTGCGACGATTCCGCTGCAACGGTCTCTGCTTCCGGTGCTGCAAGCGATGACAGATCCTCTGCACTGCTCCTGCGAAACGCACTTCTGAGGACAACCGCCAGCGCTATGACGAGCACGATACCAATTGTCAGCAACCAGCCGCGCCTAGTCAGGAACGACAGTGGAGTGCGGCGCATACGTCGCCGTGCCTGCTCGTAACCTCGGCGGTAATGGTAGTAATGCTGGTAGTAGAACGGGTGCAGCTCGCCACGCTCAGCATCCGCCACACCACGTTCGTACATGTCTTCGCTGCTCATCGGCTCGTGTGATGACCATCAGGGTCCACTTATGACGATAGACCGTGGCAAACCACCAGCATACACCATGTCATAGAGACGTTTACTCCACTAGCTGACACAACAAACCGGCATGTAATCATTGGGCATACAACATTGCCGGGCAGGGGACCTGCTTCTTCAGGTAGTGCATGAGACCTGTGACCGTTGTCATGACCCGGAACACTGGTCGATCAGCAGCCTCAACATGTTGTATCACCGTGTGTGCTTACCGTTCTAAGTCAACACCAAATCTGCGCGCCCCATTTCGCGGAGCAGACGTGGATACATTTCGTACATAGGCTCAACCGCAGGCAACAATTTCAAGATTTTTGGAATCGGACCCTTTGCAATAATCTGACGTCGCGCCAATGCTGTCATCAGATTAATTTTGCCGTGCCAGAACTGATGAGCGATATCCGCCTTCATACTCATCTCAACATCCGGCTTCAATCCGGTATCATCGCCCCATAAGACATCAAAATACGCACCGGGTTGTGTCGGCGGCGCTGCCGCATTGATGGTCACCACAGCGCTCGGTTCTTCGTAGCGAAACTGGATCACCAGATGCGAGTCGCGGATTTTTGGGGCAATGCGCGCATCGCACTTTGCTTTGTCGTACAACGTGCTCAGGCATAGATGCAGCTCAGCATAATCCTTGAACACAGGCATACCTCGTCCTCCTGACGGCATTGAGTATGATTTGGGGGTGTGAGTATGATTATAACATACAGAGGAACAGGGGGATCAAAACCGGTTATAGCGCTAGAAAACCCATTTCTAAGCGGGATGAGAGCGTCGGGCAGTGCAGGGCACAAGAGCATTGAGATACAGAACACAGGCGTTGTTGACGGAAAAGCGCTTGATATAGCAGCGCACACCTCCCTAAAAGTCGCCCAGGCGTGCAAGGAAAAGCACAGGAAGGACCGATTGTCAGCGTCCATGTTCTAGCGCGATTTCGGTTTGCGCCTCGTGAGGGTGCGCCCAGCGCTTACCAAAGAGACCAGTTCGTCCGACATACCAGATCATCGTTCCGAGATAGGCACCAAACCGGTCGATGAAATACTGGCGACTGCGGCTTGCACGGTAGTGTTCTCGGGCGAGCGCAATCAACGCTGCGATGTCCGCTGCCTCCTCGTGCCGATAAGCCTCGACCGGATGTGCGACGAAGAAGCGCACTTCGTCTAACCCAAATGTGGCTGACATATCGACAACGGCAGGGATCGCAGGGTACTGGGGATCGAGTGCAATGTGTCCAGTGACGCGCATCCCCAGTTCACGTGCCTGACGCACGGCATGGATCACTGCATCGCGTTCGCTTTTGGATTCAAGCACTGCAAGTGCTGCGAACTCGAAGGTCAATGCCTCACACCCGCTGCGACGAAACGCCTCCAGGAGGGTAGGAGTGAGCCGCGTGTACGAAACACGTCCTTCCCATCTGATGCCAAGATGCATGTCGGAGAGGTGCGACAACACAGCGTACAACCAGTCCAGATCATCGGTAAGCGCCAACCCGCTCAGCACGACATGACGCACTCCATGTTCCTGAACGAGAGAGCGCAGTTCCGTCATTAGCAGCGCTGGTTGACGGGGCGCTGGCGTTCCGTCTCTGCGCAACCGCCCAATCAGGACCGGCGTTCGCAACTCACCTTCCGGCGTCGTCGACGGGTAGCGTTCAAGTGCAAGCAGATGCCGTGCCGGGAATGGCAACCGGTCAAGGTCGTCATCAAGCGCCAGGAGCGCACATGCAACCAGGCGCTTAATCTCTGACGCGTGCGGCAGAACACGGTTGAGTTCAGCAAGTGCATGTGATGCCAGCCAGGGCGGCAGATGATCCCGCACCCCCAGCAGCAATGGCAGCGCTGTTCCACTAAAGGTAACGCGCCCGGCAACTGTAGCGGCTTCCGCAACATTATCGGCAGCAACAATGGTCACTTGCGGTCGGAATGCCCGGAGCGCCTCCAGATAATCTACGCGAGGATCGCTCTGATAGAGTGCTTGATCATAAATGCGCACAATATGTCGCTGCTGTTCAAGGAATGCTGCAATATAGCACAACGGCAGTGGTGGCGTTGCGTGAGGTTCGTCAAGACGGGGAAGTGCAACCAGAGCGATCTTCACGGGTTCCTCAACCAAATCTCAAGCGACAAGCCACAGGCATATCACATCTTCACAGAGGAGATTATAGCCATCTTTATTGATGACCAGGTGAACACCCGTCTATGGTTTGGTAAGAGAATCGTCATTCACGCTTGCCCGTCTGCCAACGGCAGGGTGAAGGTAAAGGTCGTGCCGACTCCCTCTTCGCTTTCGACCCAGATGCGCCCGCCATGACCTTCAACAATTTGCTGGCAGATTGCTAGACCCAGACCAAGATTGTTGCCGTGGGTGCGACGATGTTTTGCCACCTGATAGAACCGCTGGAATATCTTTCCTAATTCGCTCGCCGGAATGCCCACGCCGGTATCGGAGACGCGCACTCGGACTTCCTGATCGTGAACGTCAGCAGAGATAGAGATCGTGCCACCTGGTGGGGTTGCCTTGATCGCATTCTCGATCAGATTGGTCAACACCTGGCCAATCCGCTGACTGTCGAACCGACAGAGCGGCAGCTGCGTCACGTGATTCACGAGCGCCAGTTGCTGCTGCTCCGCCTGCAGCTTCAACCGGTTGACCGTGCCTGCGATAAGCAGCGCAAGATCGCTCACTTCTGGCTGTAGTGCCAGCCGACCGGCTTTGAACCGGTTGTATTCGAGCAGTTCGGCGACGCGACTGCTCAGTTGTTCGATCTGCTCGTCTGCCATCTTGAGAAAATCCTGCTGCAACGATGTCAGCGGACCGGCGCGTTCCTGGAGCACCAGTTTGACGAAGCCATTGAGGGTATGGAGGGGGTTGCGCAACTCGTGCGATACCATTGAGATAAAATCCATACGGGCGCGTTCTTCGGCTTTGTGGTCGGTGATGTCGTGCAGCACAATTGCCGTCAGATCCGGCAGATCATCATCAGTGTGCACCCGCGACGCAACCGCCTGATAGACAATCTGACCTTCCTCAGCATCCGGACTGCCGAAAACCCATTCCGGCGACGCCACTGGACGACCATCCTCGGAGAGGCGGCTTGCCAGTTCACGCATACGCTCCAGCCAGGGTTGCGGCGCCGATGTATCGTTGAGGAGCGCCTGACCTATCGGATTTGCCAGCACGACATTGCACTCATTATCGAGCACGACCAGTCCATCATTCATGTCGCGGAGCACTGCCTGAAGCAACTGCTGTTGCCTTCGCAACTGGCTGTGCAGTTCGGCGTTGCCAATGGCAATGCCAGCCTGCGCGGCGAATGCCGCAAGATGGCGGGCATCGCTGCTGGAGAACGCAGCGAACGTGGCGCTCACTACGGTCAACGCCCCACGTGGCGGACCATCACCGACGAATAGCGGCACACAGATAACTGAGCGCAACCCACTCCGACTGATGGCACCGAGTCCAGCATCAAGAGCGGCATCGGCAATCACTGCGGGCACCTGATCGTGCATTACGCGACGAATGAGCGGCTCGACCCACTGAGGGCGCATCTGACCATCACGGGCATACACGCGATTGGTCAACGTCCCGTCGGTTGCCAGCGTCAACACCACTGCATGGGTGCGTTCGGCGCCGAATGTTTGTACGGTGCTATCCAGAATCTGATTGAGCACGTCGTCGAGGCTGAGCGTGCTGGTAATGGCGCGCAACCCTTCTTCGAGCGCGTGGCGTTCGCGCATACGCAACCGCAGTTCGTTTGCCAGATGCTCAAGTTCTTCGACGCGAGCTTCACGAGTGTTGCGTTCACGCTGCAATTCGCTGCGCAGACGCATGATCGTTCGTTGCTGCCGCGTGCCTGTCATAATGGCAACGATGCCGCACCCCAGGCTGCCCGCAAGCACCCCTGCCGCACTCCACTGTTCTCCCGCCGTCAGCGGCGCGCTGCCCGCGCGATTCAGCAGAAACTGGAAGAGGAAAAGCGGTCCAATGGCGAAGAGGGGCGCAAGAGCAGCCTGGTTGCGCCTATAACCGGATAGAGCACGCCATGCAATGAGCGTATAGACCGGCAAAAAGAACGAAAGGTCAGTTGTGCCACTCACCACAATCGCGCCCAGCAGTGCATCGACACCAACAGCAGCCCAACCGGTGCCCAGCGCTCGTGAATCGATGCCTGCAGGATGATGATACGCCGTCCAAAATAGCCAAAGATGCACCAGCGCATAGGTGATCAGCGCCATCCAGAGCGCCTCAGGAGGTGCAGCAGCACTTAACCATATAACTAGCGCTAGCGCTGGCGCTGGTGCCAGCAGCTGACCCAAATATGCACGGCGTTCGGTTAACCAGTATGGAAGTTGTCGCGTGAGCGTGTCTCCAGCGATCATGGCTGCACCTTCCCCCTATCGGTCCATTCTCAGAATGCCTCAGCACATACCTGGACTGTCTCAGGCCTCAAACTTATACCCTAGATTGCGTACAGTCAACACATGGCGGGGATGCTCGGGATCGCGCTCGATCTTCATGCGCAGGCGCCGGACATACACCGCAACCAGATTGCTCTCGCCTTCGTAATCGTACCCCCAGACTTTGCTCAGGATCTGACTGGTGTTCAGTACGCGACCGGAGTTCTTCATCAGATAGTAGAGCAACCGAAATTCGAGCGGCGTCAGTTCAACAATGCGCCCATCGGCAAAGAGTACCTTGTGCTCAACCGGATCGAGCGTCAGGCCACCTAGACTCAGGCGCGCCGAGGGACTGAGCATATCGCTGTTTCTCCGCCGCAATACTGCTTCAACCCGCGCCAGCAATTCGGATGGCTCGAACGGCTTGACCAGATAATCGTCTCCGCCGATCTGCAACCCGGTCACTCGATCCTGCAACTGTGAGCGAGCAGAAAGAAAAATGATCGGCACATCAGAGGTGCGCCGGATCTGACGGCATATATCGAACCCGTTCGCCTTCGGCATCATTACATCGAGCAGGATAAGGTCTGGATTATACTGCTCGACCGATTGGAGGATCGATGGGCCATCGTAGGCTTTAATGACCTTGTAACCCGCTTCTTCCAGGACAAACGCGGTCAGTTTGAGATTCGGCAGGTCATCATCAGCAACCAGGATATACATATCTTCCCTCTCCCTGCGACAATACCCGACAGTCGGGGCAATTAGCAGTGCGTGGCTGCTCCTTGGCGGCTATCCGTGATTTCGACTTTCGTTGTGATTTCTCTCTACAACCATGAACAGTATCTCTGTCGAAAAAGTTACGCGGCAGCGATAAGTTACAAACACTTCACCCTGTTCGCGCCGATCTTCTTGTGCTTGCAGCCTAACGAAACATGCTAGTCTATCGTGTGGTGCGTGGCGAAGCCCTCTCTGCTATAATGATATGTGTTATGATGACCGAGCTTCCATCCCGCCCTGCACCCTGGATCGATCGAGCAGTTGCCTGGCTACTTTGCCACTGGCTTGCATCGTTGAATCTCCTTGCTGGCATCTACGCAGGTCTGCCGTGGGTGTCGCCCTGGCTGAAGGCGAATGGGCATCCAGTAGCGGGTGAGATCATTTTCCGCATATATACGCCCTTGTGTCATCAACGCCCTGAGCGTTCGTTCTGTTTTTGCGGGTATCAGGTGGCGTTCTGCCATCGCTGCACAGCGTTTTACGGCGGTCTGTTCATCGTCGGAGTACTCTTTTCCATGGTGCGGCGCTGGATCCGTCCGGCGTCGTTAACTCTTGGCGTGCTCTTGCTCATCCCGATGGCACTCGATGTCGGTTCGCACATCATCAGCGATCTCTTAAACCTTGGGTGGCGCGGGGGTGGTGACGACATCGGCTCGCTCAATTTTTGGCTGCGCATGATCACTGGTGCGCTGGCAGCGCTGGCGATGGTGCTGGTCGTCTATCCCCGACTCGAACGTGAACTTCCGGCGCAGGTGTGGGGGATCGGAGGGGCGCGATGATGCGACCACACAATGTCGGCAGTCGGCGGGTGTGGCGACCAATCTGTCTGTTGGCACTGTTGGTCGTGAGCCTGGCGCTGGCAGGATGCGGCGGACAACGCGGATTGTCGCCTGCAATCGACAGGGTGCCAGTTGATATTCCACCGGGTGTTGCTATTGAATCGCGAATGATCGACCAGGGCAGCAGATTGCCAGAGCCGGGTGATCCTGCGCCAGATTTCGCTTTCACCTTTGCTGACGGTGAGACGCGCCACCTGAGCGATCTACGTGGCACAAAAGTGGTGCTCAATTTCTGGGCGACGTGGTGCGCGCCATGCGAAGAGGAAATGCCCGACCTTCAGCGGATTGACGCGCGCGATGATGTGGTGGTGCTGGGGGTGAACCGCCTTGAACTGCCAGATGTCATTATTCCTTTTGCACGTGAGCGCAATCTGACCTTCACGCTAATCGCCAATCCAGACGGCGACATTGCCGAGCGGTACGGCGCAAAGAATATTCCGATCAGTTATTTTATCAACAGTGATGGCACTATCAACCACCGTCAGATCGGCATCATGAGTTTCGAGATGATGCAGGATCAGGTGGAGCGATTACGCTGACAGTGAGGTTTCATGGAGCGTACGAGCGAAGAGATCATCGAACTGGCGCGGCGCGAGATTGCCGCGCGTAAGGAGCGTGAACACGATGGGCGTGAGGTTCCGTGGCGCTTCGCCTTCATTGGTCTTCTCGGAGCGATCCTGGCAGGCATGTTGCTCTGGCCCGGCGTGCCGCTCAACTGGAAGATGTACGCAGCTGTTCACGGCGTCTGCGCTCAGGTGCACAATGTGTCGCTGGGGGGCGAACAACTCCCGCTCTGCGCCCGCAACACTGGCATCTACAGCGGCTTTCTGCTGACCTTTGTCTATCTTCTCCTGCTCGGTCGCGAGCGTGCCGCGAAACTGCCGCCGCCTGCCATCGTCGCCGCGCTGGTGGCGCTGGTCGTTGTCATGGCGGTTGATGGATTCAATTCACTGTTCGTTGATCTCTTCCTGCCCCACCTCTACACGCCGCGCAACGAACTGCGCACGCTCACTGGTTTGGGCATGGGCGTGTCCCTGGCGGTTGCCATTCTGCTGGTGCTGAACCTTTCGCTCCGGCGCAACCCCGATATGGATCAACCTGTAATCGGCAACTGGCGTGAACTCGGCGGTGCGCTGCTGCTTGGCTTTCTGGTGCATGCCGCGATCTATGGCAATGTCGCCATCACCTACTGGCCCATCGCCATTGTTGCCTGGACCGGCATCGTCGGCGTTTTGTTCGCGGTCAACCTGCTGATTATTGCGCTGATAATGAACTACGAGGGACGGGTGACGCGCGTGGTTGAACTAGCGCGCCCGGCGACCGTCGCGCTAGTGGTGACCGCCATCATGCTGGGGGTGATGGCGTGGGGACGCTTCTGGCTTGAAGGGCAGGGATTGATAGTCTCGTAAGTCAGATGTAATACATCACATTCCCGGAACGCTGCGCCTTGCGCTGGCAGAGATCTTCGAGGGTAATGCTCGCCAGATAGCGTTCCAGCATCTCACGCGCCCCGTCCCAGACCTCGCGTACCAGTTCGCGATCCATCGGCTCAGTCGGGGTTGGCGCATCGCGTCCGCTGTCGGTTGCCAGGAGTGGACCTTCGAGAGCGAGCAGTGCATCGAGGACGGTAATCTGTGACGGGTGGCGTGCCAGGCGATGCCCGCCCTGCGGACCACGGATGCTCTCGATCAATCCGGCGCGACGGAGCAGGATTAGGATCTGGTTAAGGTAATTTTCGTCGATTCCCTGACGCAAATGGATATCGTGACTCTGAATGGGTCCTTCACCAACGCGCTGCGCCAGATCGAGCAGTGCACGCAGACCGTATTCGCCTTTGCTGGAGATGCGCATAGGTGGTAATCGATATCGTTTGGTCAACTTTTCTTCTTTGTAGCATAGCATGGTTTAGGGGGAGAGGCAAGGGTGCATACAGTGAACGGGTGCAACGGTGCAGCCCACGTCGCCACAGGCGCACGTTGCTACATGGGAACACGCGGACGCTCGCCGTCGATCGTTGGGCGCGACCACGCTCCCGCTGAAAGGCGTCCTGTGCTGCGCAGACCGCACACCAGCGCTCGGAC
>JAGHYV010000098.1 GCA_017743475.1 Roseiflexus sp.
CCTATTGCGTGGTGAACATTGCAGGTGGAACGGTCATGCGGGCGGGACGCCCGCGTACCCGGCGGTCATGCGGGCGGGACACTCGCACACCCGGCACGCACGTGGCTCCATCATTTTGCATTTCGCGATAGATTGCCTAGGCGAAGCGCCAGAAACAGGGGCGCCTCTGCGCGGGCACCCGCAACGGGTTGCTCATTGTATGGTGAACATTGCAGGTGGAAAGGTGCATCGCACCGTCGCCGGGCGTAACACAACGGCGCCCAGGAGGTTTGCAGGATGAGGGTGCAAGCGGGAAGGGGTGAAGGTGGACAGGTGACAGGCGGGAAGATGACCGATACGACAAGACGCGGCTCCGCCGTCTCGCGCGGCCACATCCAGGAAGGTGACAGGTGATAGGCAGGAAGGTGACAGATAGCCCCCTCACCCGGTTCTCAGTTCTTAGTTCTTGGTTCAAGGACAGCGTATGGGATGGTTTTTGCAGAATGCCTGGCTGATCCCGCTCCTGCCGCTGATCGGCTTTGCCATCATTACACTGACGCCGATCCAGCGCAACAAGCAGGCGAGCGCGTGGCTGGCGACATTGCTGATGGTCGGTGCGACAATTATTGCGCTTGGTACTGCTGTCGAAGTTGCCAGCGGCGTGACGATTAATGGCGCGATTGCGCAAAACACATATGAAGCGCACACTGTGAAGCCTGCTGAAAAAGGCAGTGGTCATGGATTCGAGTGGCATGATCCGAACATCGTCCGCACCATTCGCTGGGCGCCATCCGGCGGCGACATCCCATTCACCATGGGGTATATCATCGACCCGGCGGTTGCGGCGATGCTGGTGATGGTTACGATCACCGCCACCTGCATCCACCTGTTTTCGGTCGGCTATATGGCGCACGACCCGCGCCAGGCGCGTTTCTTCTCGTTCATTTCGCTCTTTACCGCCGCAATGCTGGCAATGGTGATGGCGAGCAACCTGCTGCTCTTCTTCATGGCGTGGGAGATCATGGGGTTGTGCTCGTACCTGTTGATCGGCTTCTGGTACGATAAGAACTATGCCGATCCCAACCAGATCACTCCACGTCGGGCAGCGATCAAGGCGTTCATCACCACCCGGATCGGCGATGTGCTGTTCATGATCGGTCTGGCGTGGCTGTGGACCGAAGCCGGCACCCTGGAACTCGGCACAGGACCCGGACAGGTCTTCAACCCTGAACTGCTTGAGCGCCTGGCGACAACTACAACCGGCATTGGCATCAGCGTCGCTACTGGCATTGCCCTGCTGATCTTCAGCGGCACCATTGGTAAATCGGCACAGTTCCCGCTGCACGTCTGGCTTCCCGACGCGATGGAAGGTCCGACTCCGGTCTCAGCCCTGATCCACGCCGCCACCATGGTATCGGCGGGTGTGTTCCTGACTGCTCGCACCTTCCCGATCTTCCAGGTCAGCGATGCGCTGCCGATCGTTGCCACCATCGGCGCATTCACGGCGCTGTTCGCCGCGCTGATCGCCGTCGGTCAGTTCGATATCAAGCGCATTCTGGCATACTCGACCCTTTCGCAACTGGGGTTCATGGTTGCGGCGTTGGGCATCGGCGGATGGGTGGCGGCAATGTTCCACCTTCTGACCCACGCCTTCTTCAAGGCGCTGCTCTTCCTTGGTTCCGGCTCGGTCATCCACGGGATGGAAGCCGCCGTCGGTCACGACTCGAATACCACGCAGGATATCCGCAACATGGGGGGATTGCGCCGTCTGATGCCGGTGACGTTCTTTACCTATATGGCAGGCTTTCTGGCGCTTGTCGGGTTCCCCGGTTTCGCCGGGTTCTGGAGCAAGGACGAAATCCTGGCTGATGCGTTTCGCGCCAATACGCTGGTATGGATTGTGCTCAGCCTGGCGTCACTCCTGACGGCATTCTACATGACACGCCAGGTGATGCTGGTGTTTTTTGGATCGTTCCGCGGTCATCATCCACGGCAGCCGGCGTATGCGTTCGTGCACCACGCTGATCATCACCACGAGGCGCGCGACCCGCACGAAAGTCCCTGGACAATGACCGTGCCGCTGGTGATTCTGGCGCTATTTGCTGTGTTTGCCGGTCTCGTCAATCTGCCGTTCGACGGATTCCATCAACTGGCGGACTTCTTCGGGCAGGAAGCGGGAAAGCTGAACCTGCTGGTTATGGGGATTTCGAGTGTGATTGCGCTTGCCGGTATTGCACTTGGCTGGCTGGTGTATCGTCATGCGTTCACTGCCTCGGCTGAAGAAGCCGACCCGCTGGAACGGATGGTTCCTGGCGTCTTTACCGTGCTCAACCGCAAGTTTTATATCGATGAACTGTACGCGGCAATATTTGGCGCACTCACGACTATCCTGGCGCGCGTCTGGACATGGTTCGACGCACAGGTGCTGGATCGCCTGGTGATTGATACCGGGCGCTTTACCCGTTTCCTGGGACAGGTGAACTTTATCATCGATGATGCTGTGCTGAACGATGGCGCCGACCTGATGGCAACCGGCACCCAGGTTGCCGGGGATCGCGCGCGCCGCACAACCACCGGCAAAATCCAGGATTATGTTGCGCTGGCTTTTGCTGGCGCGGTCGTGCTGGGAGTGCTGTATCTGTATGTGGTGCGGTGAGGGTCGTTAGTCTCCAACAACTCGATAGACTTGGACTGATCCGGAGCTAAAGGCTAGCGACAGATGGACAGCGAACATTTTCTCACTTGCTGCGCCGTACAGTCGGCACTCCAGAAGTCTGAAACAAACGACGGGACAGAATGCAAGTCCATCGAAGCTCCGCTTACCCGGAAGCCACGACTCAGCCCAGCGTAACCCGATAGGATAGATTAGAGCGCCTGTCAGAAGAAGCGCCGTTGGCATGTCCCAAATCAGATCCCGAAACCGCTGCGGTTCAATTCACAGTAATCACCAGAGCGCATAAGCGGCAATCCCTCCCCAGATCAACCAGACCTGGTAGTAGAACTTGAAAATCGTACTCAGGCGATTCATCTTACCTTCCAGGTGATCGCGAATCAAGACCATTTCAGGAATCAGGAGAGCTGCCGCACCCACTGCACCTGCCCGAAGAGTCAGGGAATCTGCCAGATGTCCGGCGGCAACCCAGGCTCCCAAAGCCAGAAGCACTGCCAGCAGTAGCAGGAACAAAGCGGGAAATCGATCAAAACACCGATCACAAGTGTAGCAGGCAGGCTCACCAGTAGCACCTGAGCAATTACGGAGGGAGTTCGACGAAGCGCCAGAGTCAGGATCGGTACCAGAAACAGCCCGAACACGCCCAAAAAGGTGTCCCAAAAAGTTGTGCAATTGGGTATGGTTGGCGGAAAGACCAAAAGTTGTCGCAAGCCGACCGATTAGTGGGATTGAGAAGTCTTCCGCATATTCACGATGCATCATGGGGGCTGAACGTAAGTATGAACGGCAGTGCTGTCAGAAGAGCAGTGCCTGCCAGCAGTGCTGGAACGACCACTCTCCGTCTCAGGTGCACGCGTCCGTCTCTTCGATAACCGAATCAGTAACGCTCCTGCGCTTATCAGTGCAAACGCAGGCGCGTGCCAGGAGTAGCAATAGTTGATTGCAGACCCGGCGAACCAGGGATCAAGAGGCGGAAAGCAATCATAACGAAAGACCGCACAGTGACGAACACGAGACCCCAACACTGCTGCGCTGCCAACGGCAAATTGCTGGGAAACCCTGGACAGCCAGGACGCCAGAGCAAGCAGTAGCGGTCTGCTACCCAGAACCAGCGAAACGATAGATAGGTGGTGGCAGGAACAAGCTGCGAGTCACAGGCATGACCTGTATCTCAAACAGTCCAAGTCCAAGCCGACAAATCCCTCTCTGAGCCAGAGGCTCAGCAACAATTCGCAATACACTCTAACCCATCGGAAGCGGCAGGAATCAAGAGAGCATACTTGCACACCTGCGTGGGGACGGAGCCAGAAAGCAGGATAGCCAGCGGATCGCCGACACCGCCTCTATAGTCGCACCAGTTGCGACCGCACTGCATCAAACGATTGGTCCTCTCTACGGATTGAAACGCGAGACACCGGTCCGCCCGGTCTGAGCAAGATGATAACGACATGTTGCAGACTGCATAACCTCCGAATTCTATAGAGAGCGTCCTAAAATCAAAATAAACCTTGATGAAGTCCTATTTTCACCCTTTTTCCCCCCCCTGCAACGCGCTCTCGAACGCCCGGATCAGGTCCTGCACTGCAGTCGTCACGGGCAGCGTCCCTTCGACGACTGCTTTCTCGATAGCAGGCAATCGCTCCTGCACAACCGGATGCCCGAAGAAGCGGGTGCGCAGGTGATCTTCGATCAGAGTGTACACCCAATCACGCGCCTGCTCGCGTCGTCGCGCAGCGAACACGCCCGATGCCGTCGTTTCGTCACGGAAGCGTTCAATCTCTCGCCAGATTTCTGCGATCCCCTCGCCGGTTTGCGCCGAGCAGATATAGGCACGCGGGCGCCACCCTTCTGTAGCAGGTGTCAGGTAGCGCAGCGCACGGCTGTACTCCGCCTGAGCCGCCAGCGCGCGCGTGCGATTATCACCGTCTGCCTTGGTGATCAGCAGCGCGTCTGCTAGTTCAATGATCCCCTTCTTGATCCCCTGCAATTCATCGCCAGCGCCTGCCAGCATGAGGAGCAGAAAGAAATCGACCATTCCGCGCACCGCGATTTCGCTCTGACCAACGCCAACAGTCTCGACCAGGACGATGTCGAACCCGGCAGCTTCGCAGATGAGCAGCGTTTCCCTACTCTTGCGCGCCACTCCACCCAGGCTGCCCCCTGTCGGCGAAGGACGGATGTAGGCGTTCGGATGGTGTGCCAGCCGTTCCATGCGCGTTTTGTCACCAAGGATGCTGCCGCGCGAGATGCTGCTCGAAGGATCGACTGCCAGCACTGCCACGCGATGCCCGCGGTCACAGAGCATTGTGCCAAGTGCTTCGATGAAGGTGCTCTTGCCGACGCCGGGCACACCAGTGATGCCCACCCGCAGCGAACCGCCGGTGTAGGGAAGTAGTTCGCGCAGTACCTCCTGCGCCAGTGAAATGTGTGCTGGAGCATTGCTCTCGATCAACGTAATCGCGCGCGCCAGGATCGAGCGGTCGCCGCTACGCACGCCAGCGACGTATTCTTCGACCGTTAGCAGGCGACGACGAGGCGGCGGCGGCGCCGGTGCACCAACACGCTGCCCCGGCAACCCGTCATGACCGCCGGTTACACCTTCCAGAACCGAAAGTGCAAACGGCATCTCTTCCGACGAAGACTGCTGACCACTGCTCATGCTGCGTCTCGCGTCTGAACTGTCGGACCGGTTTCCACCCCATCACCGTGCAACCGACGTTGCAGCTCGAGGAGGAGTTTCTCTGCAGCAACCGGGATAATCGTTCCAGGACCGAAGATCATCGCCGCGCCATGCGCGCGCAGAAAGTCGTAATCTTGTGCTGGAATGATGCCACCGATCACCACCATAATATCCTCACGCCCGAGTTTGCGCAATTCCTCGACCAGTTGCGGCAGCAACGTCTTGTGCCCGGCAGCCAGCGAACTGACGCCCACCACGTGCACATCATTCT
The DNA here is from genome assembly GCA_017743475.1 of Roseiflexus sp. Classification (GTDB taxonomy): domain Bacteria; phylum Chloroflexota; class Chloroflexia; order Chloroflexales; family Roseiflexaceae; genus Roseiflexus. The sequence goes on from JAGHYV010000098.1 coordinate 5,602, forward strand.
CGACCGCCTGACGCGCCACCTCTTCCGGCGTCTGGAATAGCGACCCGATATCCACATCGAACCCAAGGTCGGCAAAAGCGGTCGCCACCACTTTCGCGCCGCGATCATGCCCATCCTGACCGATCTTGGCGATCAGAATGCGCGGACGGCGCCCCTCCTGCGCGGCGAATGCGTCCGCCAGCGCACGCACGCGATGGATCTGCTCGACATCGCTGAACTCGCTGCTATAGACACCCGAAACTGAGCGGATAGTCGCCTTGTAGCGACCAAACACCTTTTCCATTGCCATTGAAATCTCTCCCAGCGTCGCGCGCGCCCGTGCCGCTTCAACTGCCGCTTCCAGCAGATTGCCCTCGCCAGTGGCAGCCACACGAGTCAGTGCATCGAGCGTTGCCTGGGTACGCGCTTCGTCCCGCTCAGCGCGCAGTTTCTTCAACCGCTCGATCTGCGCCATACGCACGGCAGTATTGTCAACCTCCAGAATTTCGATCGGCGCCTCGTAGGGCAGACGATACTTGTTGACGCCAACAATCGTTTCGCGCCCGGAGTCGATACGCGCCTGACGACGTGCAGCGGCTTCTTCGATGCGGAGTTTTGGCACCCCAGCTTCGATAGCCTTCGCCATGCCGCCCAGTTCCTCAACTTCCTGGATATGCATCCAAGCGCGCCGCGCCAGTGCGTCGGTCAGATACTCCAGATAGTACGACCCTCCCCATGGATCGATGATCTTGCAGATGCCAGTTTCTTCTTGCAGGTACAGTTGCGTATTCCGCGCAATCCGCGCCGAGAAGTCGGTCGGCAGCGCGATCGCCTCGTCTAGCGAGTTCGTATGGAGCGACTGCGTGTGCCCTAGCGCAGCAGCCATCGCCTCAATGCAGGTGCGCGCCACGTTGTTGAACGGGTCCTGTTCGGTCAGGCTCCAACCTGATGTCTGGCAGTGCGTGCGCAGCGCCATTGATCGCGCATCTTTGGGATCGAACTGCTTGATAATCTTTGCCCACAGTAGGCGAGCGGCGCGCATCTTGGCGATCTCCATGAAATAGTTCATCCCGATCGCCCAAAAGAACGAAATCCGTGGCGCAAACGAGTCAATGGAAAGACCAGCCTTCAACCCGGCGCGCACATACTCCAACCCGTCTGCCAGGGTATACGCCAGTTCGAGATCAGCAGTCGCGCCAGCTTCCTGCATATGATAGCCGGAAATGCTGATACTGTTGAACTTCGGCATATGCTTCGCCGTGTAGGCGAAAATGTCAGCAATGATGCGCATCGATGGTTCAGGCGGGTAAATGTACGTGTTGCGCACCATGTACTCTTTGAGAATATCGTTCTGGATCGTGCCGGTCAACTGATCCTGGCGCACCCCCTGTTCTTCGGCGGCGACGATGTAGAACGCCATGATTGGGATGACGGCGCCGTTCATCGTCATCGAGACCGACATCTGATCAAGCGGGATGCCGTCGAACAGGATCTTCATATCGAGCACTGAATCGATTGCCACACCCGCCTTGCCCACGTCGCCAACAACGCGTGGATGGTCAGAGTCGTAGCCGCGATGGGTCGCCAGATCGAACGCAACCGACAACCCCTTCTGCCCTGCCGCCAGGTTACGCCGGTAGAACGCATTACTGGCCTCCGCTGTCGAGAACCCAGCGTATTGGCGGATCGTCCAGGGTTGGGTCACATACATGGTCGGGTACGGACCACGCAGGTAGGGCGGGATGCCAGCAGTGAATCGCAGATGCTCAAGACCGGCAATATCTTCTGCCGTGTAGAGTGGACGAATATCGAGTTGTTCCATCGTGCGCCAGACAAGCGTGTCAAGCGATTGACCCGCCTCACGTTCGGCGCGTTCACGCCATTGCTCACGATCCGGTGCAGCAGCACCGTCACGGTAGGGAAGTGTCGTAAAATCCGGGGTTTTCACGCAGCAACTCCTTTCAACTGTTGCAACCGCACCAGGGTCTCGTAACAATTCGCGCGCAAATGTATGAACTCATCAACCCCGGCAGCTCGATAGGTCTCGATCTGATCGGTCGGATAGCCTGCCAGCACAACAGTCACATCGGGACGGCTCGATTTGATCAGACCAGTCAATGCTGGAACGATCTCCGGGTAGGTCTCGTCAGTAGAGCAGATCGTCACAATTCCTGCACCTGATTCGAGCGCCGCCTGCGCCGCTTCTTCGACGGTGGCGAACCCGCTGTTACCAATCACCTCAAACCCGCCCGCTTCAAAGAAGCCGGTTGAGAAATCGGCGCGCGCCTTATGCTGCGGTATTGGTCCCATATTAGCAAGGAAGACCTTTGGGCGTGCGCCGGTACGTGCCATGTACGCCTCTGCCGTGGTCCGCAGCGCCTCGAACTGTTCTGAAGCGCGGTGGAACGGGATTGGTTCGACAGCTGGACTAGCAGCATCACCAGAAGCCAGGGCGGTCGCGAGATCGCCAAGGGTCGCACCAGCGCGCGCTGCAGCGATTGCCCGTTCAACCAGACTCTCCGGCGCGGCGGTAAGTGCCTGGGTCAGCGCATCCAGCGCATCTTGACGCACCCGTGGATCGACCGCGTGACGAATACGCTGCACTTCGGCAGAGCGTTCTGCCTGAACCGCCGCGTGATCCACCAGTCGCACCGTCAGTGGTTTCTCCTTCAGGTTCGGGTACATATTCACACCGACGATCACCTCACGGCGATGAGCAATCGCGGAGAAACGCTCAGCGCGCGTCGCGGCGACGAACGATTGCGGGAAACCAGCGACCAGCGCGTCAGCCATCCCTCCCTTGCGCTCGATCTCCTGAAAGAGCGCCCACGCCTTCTGTGCCACCTGATCGGTCAGCGATTCAATTGCCCAGGAGCCGCCAGGCGGATCGATCACGCGAATGAAATTGCACTCCTCCTGGAGAATAATCTGCACATTGCGCGCAATGCGACGCGAGAACTCATCGGGCAATCCGAGCGGCTCGTCGAAGTGACTGACGTGCAAACTATCGATACCGCCCATCACCGCTGCCATCGCTTCACCGGTTGCGCGCAACATATTATTATAGGCATCAAAGCGCGCTTTTGTCCACGCCGACGTTCGACCGTGGATGCGCATCTTTTGTGCCTGCTCGTCACCGCCGAAGGCGGAAACCACCCGTGCCCACAGCATACGCGCAGCGCGGAGACGCGCGATCTCCATAAAGAACTGCGACCCGATCGAGAAGGCGAACTGCATCCGTGGTGCGACGACATTCACATCCAGACCACGCGCCTGCATCGCGCGAATGTATGCTACACCAGTTGCCAGAGCGCATGCCAGGTCCTGCACAACCGAGGCGCCACCGTTGTGATAAACGTGCGTCGCAACCAGGATTGTGCGCAGGAGCGGCGCGTGGACATGCGCCCAGGCTGTCCATTGCGCCATCAAGTCGTAACTACGCTCCAGTGAGAGCGGCAACGATCCCTGCTCCGCCAGCGCACCCAGCGGATCAGCGCCAATACACCCGCCGATCCGGTCGAATGTCACGCCGTGGCGTTCGGCAGCAGCCAGGACCAGCGTGGCAACCGGTACCGCGTTCGCGCCAGCTGCCACCAGCAGCGGCGTTCGATCCAGCGCCACGCCTTCCAGCAGTGTTGCCGCATCGTCCACCGTCGCCAGCGACACGCCACCTGCGCCAACCAGTGCCGTTGGAGCGGCATCGGGATCGAGCCCTCGCAGGGTCGCCTGATCGAGCGGCAGGTTGAGCGACGTCAGTCCGCGGGGCAGATCGCTGCGCGCCGCCTCATTGACCTCGCGCGGCGCGGGATAGGGCAGTTCCTGACACACTTCCCAGCGCGCAATGACATAGCCAAGCGCCCGAGTACTTCGTACAAACGGCTCAAATCCTGGCAGCGAGTTGACATGCGGCAGACCCGCGATGTCTTCGATGTTATAGATCGGTTGCAGCAGGATGTCCTCATATGTTTTGGTGACCAATCGTTTCTCAAATGGCACGCCTTTGAGCGTCTTTTCCGCTGCAGCGCGCCACTCCTCGTAGGTCGCAGGAGGGAACATATCGAACAGGGAATGTACCGCCGTATCACCAGCCGCTGTCGTCTGCGCCTCTTCGCTCATGGCAGTGCTCCTCGCCAGCATTGCTGTCCATCAGGGTAGTTGTAGTATATCAGTAAAAAGATACATTCGGTTACTCAGGCTCCTTAATGTGTGACAATCTTCAGGAAATATCTGTTATCTCCGGAGCCAGAACTATGTCCGGGTGTAAAATTCTTATCACCTGCGTTGAGTTCCAACAACGCATCCTGCTACGCAGCACGCCTTGCGGATCCGAGCATTGAGTCGTCGGGCCGCAGCTGCCAACCAGGCGAATCAGGCGTAGGTGACGCTCAGCAGCGTGAGCAGTTCCGAAGTTCCAGGCTGATGCCCACCCGCTACAATCTGAAGCTGTTCATCAAGTGGCGCGTGGTGCCTACTACGGGTGCGACCACGATAGATAGCACGTTCCGCCGTGATCCGGCACCAGCGTGGTCGTGAAGACGTCTCATACTCGTCTGGGACTGAGTGCTCGACTGCATTATCAATTCAAGCCTGCAACCGTAGTGATTCCGACCGTTACGCCTGAGACTCATAGATCTAAACAGGCTAACACACTATCACGCTCATAGCAGCAATCCATCCACCGACATTACTTGCATAACACAGAACATGTGATACACTATGCCCTGCCGAGCGTTATACAGAAAGCCAGTAGTGATGAGCGAGTTGCGTATTGCGGATTCGGATTTTGATACTTGTCATGGTATCCTTACTGGTCAAAAGATAGTTAAATCATACGTTCAAGGCTCGTTAAGCCACTTATTCCCGGTGACCACATGACATACCTAGCATACGCATCGACGCCATGGCTAACGTTGCTGATCCTGTCACCCCTGGTTGGGCTGGCGCTGACGGCGCTGGCAGGGGCGCTGCGCCTGGACGATCGCACGGTCATAATCGGCGCAACGGCATGGTCCACCGTTCCACTTGCCCTGGCGATTATCGTCTGGGTCGGGTTCGACCCGAACGCCACTGCCGATGGGCAGGGGGTCGTGCAATTCGTCGAAAAGATCCCATGGGTGCAGGCGATCCGGGTCGATTATTTCGTTGGGGTGGACGGCATTAGTATGCCGCTGGTGATCCTGACGGCAGCAATGACGCCGATAGCAATGCTGGCGTCGTTTAGCATCAATGAGCGGGTGAAACTGTACCTGGCGCTGATGTTTCTGTTGGAAACAGCAATGCTGGGGTACTTTCTAGCACTCAATTTCTTCTTCTTCTTCATCTTCTGGGAATTCAGCCTGGTTCCGGCATATTTTCTCATTCAAGGATGGGGACGCCGCCACGCCGCTGATGCCGATCCGGAACAGCGACGCCGCGATGCTGCGCTTAAGTTCTTCGTCTATACAATGGCTGGCTCGATCGGCATGCTCCTTCTGTTTCAGTTCTTCTATGTCGCCACCGCCACCGCTGGTATTCCAACATTCGATCTGATCACGCTGGCGCGATTAGGACAGGGGTTGATGGTTGAACGCGCGGCGCTCGATCCAGTAAACCTGACGCTTCGAGAGATTATCTTCAATTATGTCGAGCAACTTGGGATTACCAATGTACTTGGACGTTATCCGTTGCTCTACACATCGATTGCGTTCTGGGCGATTTTTATCGCCTTTGCGATCAAACTCGGCATCTGGCCCTTCCACACCTGGCTGCCGGACGCCTATAGCGAAGCGCCGCCAGCTGCGTCCATCCTGCTGGCGGCAGTGATGTCGAAAATGGGCGCCTACGGCATGCTGCGCCTGATGCTTCCCCTGGTTCCCGACGCAGCGCAGTACTTTGGTCCGGCAATCGGCGCACTGGCGCTGATCGGTGTTGTGGCTGGCGCCTTTGGTGCACTCGGTCAGGTTGGCGGCGATCTCAAGCGCTTGATCGCGTACACCTCGGTTAACCACATGGGGTACGTCGGTCTGGCAATTGCTGCAGCTGCGACTGTTGGAGCGGCGGATGTCGCTACCCGTGCAACGGCGATCAATGGCGCGCTGTTCCAGATGGTCGCACACGGTCTTTCGACCGGCGCGCTCTTCCTGATGGCTGGCATGCTCGCTGAACGTACTGGCTCCGACGACATGCAATCACTTGCCGGGTTGCGCACGACGATGCCGGTCTTTGCGGGTATGATGGGCGTGGCGACCTTCGCCAACCTGGGGTTGCCTGGTCTTGCCGGGTTCGTCGGCGAGTTCTTCATCTTCCGCGGTGTCTGGGCGTCGCTGCCGCTCTTTGCGCTCCTGGCGACCATCGGGCTGGTTGTGACCGCGCTGGCGCTGCTGCGCATGTACGGGCAGATATTCCATGGGCAAACGAACGAACGCAGCGCTATGCCCGACATGCGTCTCGCCGGACGTGAATTCCTGGCTGTTGCGCCGCTGCTGATCGCACTGCTGATCCTCGGCGTCTACCCGGCGCCGATCCTGGACCTGTCGAATCAGACAGCAACCGCGCTGGTGAGAGTATTCTTGCCGTGAACAGCGATATGCAACAGGGCGACGTATGAATCTGATCGATCTGCCGATGAATGTTCCCTGGCTCAGCCTGGTATGGCTCAGCCTGGTGATCCCGACGCTCATCATCGCGCTGTTGAAGCCGGAGCAAAAGCGTGAAATCCGCATCGTTGGCGCGGTCTTCTCATTCATTTCGCTGGCGCTGACGCTGCTAGTGTATCTCGCGTATGACTACCGCAGTCCGCAGCAGTTTCAGTTCCTCGAAGAAGTTCCCTGGCTGCCGGAACTCGGCATCAACTATATCCTCGGTGTTGATGGCGTCAGTCTGCCAATGCTGCTGCTCAACGGTCTGGTCATTTTCACCGGTGCGCTGATCAGCTGGAATATCGAAGAACGAGCACGCGAATACTGGGCGCTGCTGTTGCTGCTGGCTGCTGGCGTATACGGCGTCTTCGTATCGCTTGACCTGTTCCTGCTCTTCATCTTCTATGAACTGGCGGTGCTGCCGATGTATCTGCTGATCGGCATCTGGGGGAGCACGCGCAAAGAGTATGGCGCGATGAAACTGACCCTCTACCTGATGGGCGGATCGGCGTTCATCATCCTGGGCCTGGTCGCTGTCTACTACAGCGGGACGCTGCGCACCTTTGATATGCGCCTGCTGGCGCAATCGGCGCTGTTCAGCCGCGACGTGCAGATCATCTTTTTCGTACCGCTCTTCCTGGGCTTTGCAGTACTGGCAGGCATGTTCCCATTCCATACCTGGTCGCCAACCGGTCATGTCGCTGCACCAACTGCGGTCTCGATGCTGCACGCTGGTGTGTTGATGAAACTGGGATCGTATGGCTGCCTGCGTGTGGCAATGTGGATTTTTCCCGAAGGCGCCAATTACTGGTTGCTACCGATTGCCATCGCTGCGCTGATCAATGCGGTGTACGGTGCATCGATCGCCATGACGCAGCGCGATTTCAAGTTTATGATCGGATATTCGTCGGTCAGCCACATGGGATTGACGCTTATGGGTCTGGCGGCAGCCAATATTATCGGCATAACCGGTGCAGTGCTGCAAATGTTCGCTCACGGTGTGATGACCGCCCTCTTCTTCGCAGTCGTCGGGCGAATGGTGTACGATCGGACTCATACCCGGCAGTTCCCTGAACTCGGCGGTCTCTTTAATGTGATTCCCTTTGCTGCAATTGTGTTTATCATCGCCGGGCTGTCGTCGATGGGTATGCCAGGGCTGGCAGGCTTCTGGGCAGAGTTCAACATTTTCATGGGCATGTGGCAGCGATTCCCGCTGATTGCAGTGCTGGCTGGCATCTCAATCCCGATCACTGCTGGCTATATTCTGCTTGCAGTGTACCGGGTGTTCTTCGGTGAACTGAAGAACCCTGAGTTCCGCCGCCTGCCTGGACTGACCACACCAGAGTATGTTGCTGGCGCTATCCTGGCAGCTGTGTTGATTGTCAGCGGGATCTACCCGGCGTATTTGACCGAACCGATTGAAGCAAGCGTGCGACCGATCGCTGAGGCACTGGCACGCGCTGGGGCGCTGGGGATGGTTGGACGTTGAAGGTGAAAGGTTGAAAGTTGAAGGTTGCACATGGCAGGTTGCGATGCAGAGTAAGTGTTCACGTTTCTCCTGGGAGCGAGGGCATCCTGCCCTCGTAGACTCGCTGAGAGCGGGACGCCCTCGCTCCCAGGCACGTGTGTTCCCTCAGGTGTGAACTGCTACTATTGTAGGACGTGCGATGTAAGGGCGCTGGCACCCGGAACGTGCAACCGTGGGGCGCCTGCGATGGGCGGAGAGCGCAGGTTTGAAGGTGGAAGGTTGAGGGTGATATGTCATTCCAGATTACCGATATTCCGCGTATTCTTCTGGAGTTGATGCTCCTGCTGCTAGGGTTGCTGGTGCTCGGTTCCGATATTCTGACGCGCTGGGGGCGCGGCGCACAGGCGCAGGCTGAACGTGCCAGAGAAGCCGGACAGTTGACCGCCGTCGGTCTGGGTCTGGTGTTCATCGTCGGGTTGGTGCAGAGCCGCTTTCTCTTTACCGTCCCCGATCCGACCGGTGGACCGCTGGACATTCTGCTGACGCTGGGACGCAATCTCCAGGCAGGCGGTCCGGGAGGATCGCCGGTGTTAGGCGCGTTTGCAACCGACGAGTTCACCATGGTAGCGCGCCTGACCTTCATCGGTGCAGCGCTGCTGACGTCGCTACTGGCAATGGGGTATCGGTTGACTGCCAATCCCGGCGAGTTCTATTCGTTGCTCATTTTCTCAACCCTGGGAATGTCGATCATGGCAGCGGCGACGGAGTTCATTCTGGCGTATCTGGCGCTGGAACTGTCGTCGATCTCGCTCTACGTGCTCGCCGGTTACTTCCGCGAAAGTGAACGTTCTCCAGAAGCCGGGTTGAAATACTTCCTGTTTGGATCGCTCTCATCAGCGATCTTTCTATACGGCATCAGTTTAACCTACGGCTTCGTCGCCAGTGAGAATCAGAAAGCTGGAGGCACACCGATCATTGCTACGCTCTTCTCGGAAGTCGGGCGCTTCGCAACTGGTGACGCAGCTCGCAGTCCGTTGTTAATCCTCGGCATGCTATTCGTGATCGCCGGATTGGGGTACAAGATTTCGGTCGTGCCGTTCCACACATGGGCGCCGGACGTTTACCAGGGAGCGCCGCCACCCGTGACTGCCTTCCTTTCGACAGCGTCGAAAGCAGCCGGGTTTCTGCTACTCTATCGTCTGTTGACCACTGCGTTTCCTGGTGCAGTCGGTGCACCACGGCTCGAAGAGTTCAGCGGATGGACGAGCGTGCTGGCGATTCTGGCACTGGTGACGTTGCTGGTGGGGAATCTGGCAGCACTGCCGCAGACCAATGCGCGTCGTCTGCTGGCGTACTCATCGATCGGGCATGCCGGTTTTTTGCTGCTTGCCATGCTGCTCTGGTCATCCACATCGCCGGTTGATCGGACATTTGGTACGGCAGCATTGATCTACTACCTGATCGTCTATACTCTCGCCAATCTGGGCAGTTTCGGCGTGCTGGCGGTGCTGACCAAGGCGCTGGGCGGTGATGACCTGAACGCTATGCAGGGACTGTGGCAACGCAATATGCTGCTGACCTTGATGATGACAATCCTGATCCTGTCACTCGCAGGTATTCCGCCGCTCGCTGGTTTCTGGGCGAAGTTCTTTGTCTTCATGGCAGGCTACCAGGCAGGCGCCGTTCCGCTGGTGACTGTCGCTGTTGTGATGACGGTTGTCAGTCTGTATTACTATCTGCGCTTTCTCAAGGCGATGTGGATTTTGCCGGCGCCGTCAACATCACCTATCTCGACGCCGCCGGTTGCGAATGCTGCCATTATTGTATCAACGGTACTGGTGGCACTGCTAGGTTTGCTGCCAAACCTGATCTGGGGAACTATCAGCAGCGCGGCAAGTGTTGCAGCGCGTTAGCATGTGCGGCAACGCTTTCGTACTGTCATTCATTGTACGATGACAAACCAACTAACACCTGAACGCGATGATCCAGTGGCTCCGCGTGAGGCGTCTGAATATCCGGGCAGCGCGACCCTGTTTGAGCGTCTGCTCGAACAGGCACATGACACTAGCGATAGTCGGACGCACTGCAGCGCGCCGAACCCAAACGACGTAGAAACACTGATTGATCGTCTGATCGAACAGGCGCGCGCCGAAGGTGCGTTCGACAACCTGCCCGGCGCTGGCAAGCCGCTGGTTTATGACGATGATGCGCTAACGCCGGAAGATATGCGCGCCGGGTTTCGCATGCTGAAGAACGCCGGGTTCGCTCCCCTGTGGATTGAAGCCCGCCGTGATATTGACACCGAGCGCGCCCGGATCGCTTCCTGGCTCCGCGACGCCAACCGCCGCTGGTCACGCCTTCCACCTGCCATCCGCGCCCGTTTGCGCGCCGAATACCACGAGATGCTTACCAATCTCCAGCGTCAGATTATTTCATACAACCTTACCGCACCGCCAGCCGCGGGTCAGATTGAGGGTTTGCGCATTACAGAAGAGATGCGCAAACTGGGAGAAGAGTTTCCTCTCGATCAGTAATGATGTGCATTCCTGCCGGGGTGCCCCACGGTCGTTCGTTCTAGAGTGTTCCTGGCGTGCCAGAACGGTGCGCGTCTCTGCGCCTCCTGGTGTGCGAGCATCGCGCCTGCCTCCGGCAATGGCCCCTCCTGGGGGCGCGGGCG
>JAGHYV010000099.1 GCA_017743475.1 Roseiflexus sp.
GAACCTGGCGCAGAACGGTATACCGTGTCCCGTTAGATTATACTAGGCGCAGAGACGCGCACCGTTCTGGCACGCCAGGAACACTCTAGAACGAACGACCGTGGGGCACCCCGGCAGGAATGCACATCATTACTGATCGAGAGGAAACTCTTCTCCCAGTTTGCGCATCTCTTCTGTAATGCGCAAACCCTCAATCTGACCCGCGGCTGGCGGTGCGGTAAGGTTGTATGAAATAATCTGACGCTGGAGATTGGTAAGCATCTCGTGGTATTCGGCGCGCAAACGGGCGCGGATGGCAGGTGGAAGGCGTGACCAGCGGCGGTTGGCGTCGCGGAGCCAGGAAGCGATCCGGGCGCGCTCGGTGTCAATATCACGGCGGGCTTCAATCCACAGGGGAGCGAACCCGGCGTTCTTCAGCATGCGAAACCCGGCGCGCATATCTTCCGGCGTTAGCGCATCATCGTCATAAACCAGCGGCTTGCCAGCGCCGGGCAGGTTGTCGAACGCACCTTCGGCGCGCGCCTGTTCGATCAGACGATCAATCAGTGTTTCTACGTCGTTTGGGTTCGGCGCGCTGCAGTGCGTCCGACTATCGCTAGTGTCATGTGCCTGTTCGAGCAGACGCTCAAACAGGGTCGCGCTGCCCGGATATTCAGACGCCTCACGCGGAGCCACTGGATCATCGCGTTCAGGTGTTAGTTGGTTTGTCATCGTACAATGAATGACAGTACGAAAGCGTTGCCGCACATGCTAACGCGCTGCAACACTTGCCGCGCTGCTGATAGTTCCCCAGATCAGGTTTGGCAGCAAACCTAGCAGTGCCACCAGTACCGTTGATACAATAATGGCAGCATTCGCAACCGGCGGCGTCGAGATAGGTGATGTTGACGGCGCCGGCAAAATCCACATCGCCTTGAGAAAGCGCAGATAGTAATACAGACTGACAACCGTCATCACAACAGCGACAGTCACCAGCGGAACGGCGCCTGCCTGGTAGCCTGCCATGAAGACAAAGAACTTCGCCCAGAAACCAGCGAGCGGCGGAATACCTGCGAGTGACAGGATCAGGATTGTCATCATCAAGGTCAGCAGCATATTGCGTTGCCACAGTCCCTGCATAGCGTTCAGGTCATCACCGCCCAGCGCCTTGGTCAGCACCGCCAGCACGCCGAAACTGCCCAGATTGGCGAGAGTATAGACGATCAGGTAGTAGATCAATGCTGCCGTACCAAATGTCCGATCAACCGGCGATGTGGATGACCAGAGCAGCATGGCAAGCAGCAAAAAACCGGCATGCCCGATCGATGAGTACGCCAGCAGACGACGCGCATTGGTCTGCGGCAGTGCTGCCAGATTCCCCACCAGCAACGTCACCAGTGCCAGAATCGCCAGCACGCTCGTCCATCCGCTGAACTCTTCGAGCCGTGGTGCACCGACTGCACCAGGAAACGCAGTGGTCAACAGACGATAGAGTAGCAGAAACCCGGCTGCTTTCGACGCTGTCGAAAGGAAGGCAGTCACGGGTGGCGGCGCTCCCTGGTAAACGTCCGGCGCCCATGTGTGGAACGGCACGACCGAAATCTTGTACCCCAATCCGGCGATCACGAATAGCATGCCGAGGATTAACAACGGACTGCGAGCTGCGTCACCAGTTGCGAAGCGCCCGACTTCCGAGAAGAGCGTAGCAATGATCGGTGTGCCTCCAGCTTTCTGATTCTCACTGGCGACGAAGCCGTAGGTTAAACTGATGCCGTATAGAAAGATCGCTGATGAGAGCGATCCAAACAGGAAGTATTTCAACCCGGCTTCTGGAGAACGTTCACTTTCGCGGAAGTAACCGGCGAGCACGTAGAGCGAGATCGACGACAGTTCCAGCGCCAGATACGCCAGAATGAACTCCGTCGCCGCTGCCATGATCGACATTCCCAGGGTTGAGAAAATGAGCAACGAATAGAACTCGCCGGGATTGGCAGTCAACCGATACCCCATTGCCAGTAGCGACGTCAGCAGCGCTGCACCGATGAAGGTCAGGCGCGCTACCATGGTGAACTCGTCGGTTGCAAACGCGCCTAACACCGGCGATCCTCCCGGACCGCCTGCCTGGAGATTGCGTCCCAGCGTCAGCAGAATGTCCAGCGGTCCACCGGTCGGATCGGGGACGGTAAAGAGAAAGCGGCTCTGCACCAACCCGACGATGAACACCAGACCCAGACCGACGGCGGTCAACTGTCCGGCTTCTCTGGCACGTTCAGCCTGCGCCTGTGCGCCGCGCCCCCAGCGCGTCAGAATATCGGAACCGAGCACCAGCAACCCTAGCAGCAGGAGCATCAACTCCAGAAGAATACGCGGAATATCGGTAATCTGGAATGACATATCACCCTCAACCTTCCACCTTCAAACCTGCGCTCTCCGCCCATCGCAGGCGCCCCACGGTTGCACGTTCCGGGTGCCAGCGCCCTTACATCGCACGTCCTACAATAGTAGCAGTTCACACCTGAGGGAACACACGTGCCTGGGAGCGAGGGCGTCCCGCTCTCAGCGAGTCTACGAGGGCAGGATGCCCTCGCTCCCAGGAGAAACGTGAACACTTACTCTGCATCGCAACCTGCCATGTGCAACCTTCAACTTTCAACCTTTCACCTTCAACGTCCAACCATCCCCAGCGCCCCAGCGCGTGCCAGTGCCTCAGCGATCGGTCGCACGCTTGCTTCAATCGGTTCGGTCAAATACGCCGGGTAGATCCCGCTGACAATCAACACAGCTGCCAGGATAGCGCCAGCAACATACTCTGGTGTGGTCAGTCCAGGCAGGCGGCGGAACTCAGGGTTCTTCAGTTCACCGAAGAACACCCGGTACACTGCAAGCAGAATATAGCCAGCAGTGATCGGGATTGAGATGCCAGCCAGCACTGCAATCAGCGGGAATCGCTGCCACATGCCCATGAAAATGTTGAACTCTGCCCAGAAGCCTGCCAGCCCTGGCATACCCATCGACGACAGCCCGGCGATGATAAACACAATTGCAGCAAAGGGAATCACATTAAAGAGACCGCCGAGTTCAGGGAACTGCCGGGTATGAGTCCGATCGTACACCATTCGCCCGACGACTGCGAAGAAGAGGGCGGTCATCACACCGTGAGCGAACATTTGCAGCACTGCACCGGTTATGCCGATAATATTGGCTGCCGCCAGACCCATAAGCGTCAATCCCATGTGGCTGACCGACGAATATCCGATCATAAACTTGAAATCGCGCTGCGTCATGGCGATCGATGCACCGTACACCGCATTGATCAGCGCAGCGATGGCAATCGGTAGCAACCAGTAATTGGCGCCTTCGGGAAAAATCCACATTGCCACACGCAGGCAGCCATACGATCCCAGTTTCATCAACACACCAGCGTGCAGCATCGAGACCGCAGTTGGTGCAGCGACATGACCGGTTGGCGACCAGGTATGGAATGGGAACATGCCTGCCAGTACTGCAAAGCCCAGGAAGAGCGGTACGAAAAAGATGATCTGCACGTCGCGGCTGAACAGCGCCGATTGCGCCAGCAGGCGCATATCAAAGGTGCGCAGCGTCCCGCTGTAGTAGACAGCGACCAGGCCCAGGATGATGAACGCCGATCCGCCCATCAGGTAGAGGGTCAGTTTCATCGCGCCATACTCTTTGCGCGTGCTCCCCCAGATGCCGATCAGCAGATACATCGGCAGCACCGCCAGTTCATAGAAGATGAAGAGCAGGAACAGGTCAAGCGATACGAAGACGCCGTATACGCCAGCAGCCAGCAGCAACAGCAGCGCCCAGTATTCGCGTGCTCGTTCTTCGATATTCCAGCTGATCAGCGCACCGGTGAAAATGACCAGACCGTTGAGCAGCAGCATTGGCAGACTGACGCCATCAACACCGAGGATATAGTTGATGCCGAGTTCCGGCAGCCAGGGAACTTCTTCGAGGAACTGAAACTGCTGCGGACTGCGGTAGTCATACGCGAGATACACTAGCAGCGTCAGCGCCAGCGAAATGAATGAGAAGACCGCGCCAACGATGCGGATTTCACGCTTTTGCTCCGGCTTCAACAGCGCGATGATGAGCGTCGGGATCACCAGGCTGAGCCATACCAGGCTGAGCCAGGGAACATTCATCGGCAGATCGATCAGATTCATACGTCGCCCTGTTGCATATCGCTGTTCACGGCAAGAATACTCTCACCAGCGCGGTTGCTGTCTGATTCGACAGGTCCAGGATCGGCGCCGGGTAGACGCCGAGGATCAGCAGTGCGATCAGCAGCGGCGCAACAGCCAGGAATTCACGTCCGGCGAGACGCATGTCGGGCATAGCGCTGCGTTCGTTCGTTTGCCCATGGAATATCTGCCCGTACATGCGCAGCAGCGCCAGCGCGGTCACAACCAGCCCGATGGTCGCCAGGAGCGCAAAGAGCGGCAGCGACGCCCAGACACCGCGGAAGATGAAGAACTCGCCGACGAACCCGGCAAGACCAGGCAACCCCAGGTTGGCGAAGGTCGCCACGCCCATCATACCCGCAAAGACCGGCATCGTCGTGCGCAACCCGGCAAGTGATTGCATGTCGTCGGAGCCAGTACGTTCAGCGAGCATGCCAGCCATCAGGAAGAGCGCGCCGGTCGAAAGACCGTGTGCGACCATCTGGAACAGCGCGCCATTGATCGCCGTTGCACGGGTAGCGACATCCGCCGCTCCAACAGTCGCAGCTGCAGCAATTGCCAGACCGACGTACCCCATGTGGTTAACCGAGGTGTACGCGATCAAGCGCTTGAGATCGCCGCCAACCTGACCGAGTGCACCAAAGGCGCCAGCCACAACACCGATCAGCGCCAGTGCGCCGATTGCCGGACCAAAGTACTGCGCTGCGTCGGGAACCAGGGGAAGCATCAGGCGCAGCATGCCGTAGGCGCCCATTTTCGACATCACTGCCGCCAGCAGGATGGACGCAGCTGGCGGCGCTTCGCTATAGGCGTCCGGCAGCCAGGTGTGGAAGGGCCAGATGCCGAGTTTGATCGCAAAGGCGATAAAAATCGCCCAGAACGCAATCGATGTGTAGAGCAACGGATAACGTCCAAGTACATTGGTAATCCCAAGTTGCTCGACATAATTGAAGATAATCTCTCGAAGCGTCAGGTTTACTGGATCGAGCGCCGCGCGTTCAACCATCAACCCCTGTCCTAATCGCGCCAGCGTGATCAGATCGAATGTTGGAATACCAGCGGTGGCGGTGGCGACATAGAAGAACTGAAACAGAAGGAGCATGCCGATCGAGCCAGCCATTGTATAGACGAAGAACTTAAGCGCAGCATCGCGGCGTCGCTGTTCCGGATCGGCATCAGCGGCGTGGCGGCGTCCCCATCCTTGAATGAGAAAATATGCCGGAACCAGGCTGAATTCCCAGAAGATGAAGAAGAAGAAGAAATTGAGTGCTAGAAAGTACCCCAGCATTGCTGTTTCCAACAGAAACATCAGCGCCAGGTACAGTTTCACCCGCTCATTGATGCTAAACGACGCCAGCATTGCTATCGGCGTCATTGCTGCCGTCAGGATCACCAGCGGCATACTAATGCCGTCCACCCCAACGAAATAATCGACCCGGATCGCCTGCACCCATGGGATCTTTTCGACGAATTGCACGACCCCCTGCCCATCGGCAGTGGCGTTCGGGTCGAACCCGACCCAGACGATAATCGCCAGGGCAAGTGGAACGGTGGACCATGCCGTTGCGCCGATTATGACCGTGCGATCGTCCAGGCGCAGCGCCCCTGCCAGCGCCGTCAGCGCCAGCCCAACCAGGGGTGACAGGATCAGCAACGTTAGCCATGGCGTCGATGCGTATGCTAGGTATGTCATGTGGTCACCGGGAATAAGTGGCTTAACGAGCCTTGAACGTATGATTTAACTATCTTTTGACCAGTAAGGATACCATGACAAGTATCAAAATCCGAATCCGCAATACGCAACTCGCTCATCACTACTGGCTTTCTGTATAACGCTCGGCAGGGCATAGTGTATCACATGTTCTGTGTTATGCAAGTAATGTCGGTGGATGGATTGCTGCTATGAGCGTGATAGTGTGTTAGCCTGTTTAGATCTATGAGTCTCAGGCGTAACGGTCGGAATCACTACGGTTGCAGGCTTGAATTGATAATGCAGTCGAGCACTCAGTCCCAGACGAGTATGAGACGTCTTCACGACCACGCTGGTGCCGGATCACGGCGGAACGTGCTATCTATCGTGGTCGCACCCGTAGTAGGCACCACGCGCCACTTGATGAACAGCTTCAGATTGTAGCGGGTGGGCATCAGCCTGGAACTTCGGAACTGCTCACGCTGCTGAGCGTCACCTACGCCTGATTCGCCTGGTTGGCAGCTGCGGCCCGACGACTCAATGCTCGGATCCGCAAGGCGTGCTGCGTAGCAGGATGCGTTGTTGGAACTCAACGCAGGTGATAAGAATTTTACACCCGGACATAGTTCTGGCTCCGGAGATAACAGATATTTCCTGAAGATTGTCACACATTAAGGAGCCTGAGTAACCGAATGTATCTTTTTACTGATATACTACAACTACCCTGATGGACAGCAATGCTGGCGAGGAGCACTGCCATGAGCGAAGAGGCGCAGACGACAGCGGCTGGTGATACGGCGGTACATTCCCTGTTCGATATGTTCCCTCCTGCGACCTACGAGGAGTGGCGCGCTGCAGCGGAAAAGACGCTCAAAGGCGTGCCATTTGAGAAACGATTGGTCACCAAAACATATGAGGACATCCTGCTGCAACCGATCTATAACATCGAAGACATCGCGGGTCTGCCGCATGTCAACTCGCTGCCAGGATTTGAGCCGTTTGTACGAAGTACTCGGGCGCTTGGCTATGTCATTGCGCGCTGGGAAGTGTGTCAGGAACTGCCCTATCCCGCGCCGCGCGAGGTCAATGAGGCGGCGCGCAGCGATCTGCCCCGCGGACTGACGTCGCTCAACCTGCCGCTCGATCAGGCGACCCTGCGAGGGCTCGATCCCGATGCCGCTCCAACGGCACTGGTTGGCGCAGGTGGCGTGTCGCTGGCGACGGTGGACGATGCGGCAACACTGCTGGAAGGCGTGGCGCTGGATCGAACGCCGCTGCTGGTGGCAGCTGGCGCGAACGCGGTACCGGTTGCCACGCTGGTCCTGGCTGCTGCCGAACGCCACGGCGTGACATTCGACCGGATCGGCGGGTGTATTGGCGCTGATCCGCTGGGTGCGCTGGCGGAGCAGGGATCGTTGCCGCTCTCACTGGAGCGTAGTTACGACTTGATGGCGCAATGGACAGCCTGGGCGCATGTCCACGCGCCGCTCCTGCGCACAATCCTGGTTGCGACGCACGTTTATCACAACGGTGGCGCCTCGGTTGTGCAGGACCTGGCATGCGCTCTGGCAACTGGTGTAGCATACATTCGCGCGATGCAGGCGCGTGGTCTGGATGTGAATGTCGTCGCACCACGGATGCAGTTCGCCTTCTCGATCGGGTCGCAGTTCTTTATGGAGATCGCGCGTCTCCGCGCTGCGCGTATGCTGTGGGCACGGGTGGTTTCCGCCTTCGGCGGTGACGAGCAGGCACAAAAGATGCGCATCCACGGTCGAACGTCGGCGTGGACAAAAGCGCGCTTTGATGCCTATAATAATATGTTGCGCGCAACCGGTGAAGCGATGGCAGCGGTGATGGGCGGTATCGATAGTTTGCACGTCAGTCACTTCGACGAGCCGCTCGGATTGCCCGATGAGTTCTCGCGTCGCATTGCGCGCAATGTGCAGATTATTCTCCAGGAGGAGTGCAATTTCATTCGCGTGATCGATCCGCCTGGCGGCTCCTGGGCAATTGAATCGCTGACCGATCAGGTGGCACAGAAGGCGTGGGCGCTCTTTCAGGAGATCGAGCGCAAGGGAGGGATGGCTGACGCGCTGGTCGCTGGTTTCCCGCAATCGTTCGTCGCCGCGACGCGCGCTGAGCGTTTCTCCGCGATTGCTCATCGCCGTGAGGTGATCGTCGGTGTGAATATGTACCCGAACCTGAAGGAGAAACCACTGACGGTGCGACTGGTGGATCACGCGGCGGTTCAGGCAGAACGCTCTGCCGAAGTGCAGCGTATTCGTCACGCGGTCGATCCACGGGTGCGTCAAGATGCGCTGGATGCGCTGACCCAGGCACTTACCGCCGCGCCGGAGAGTCTGGTTGAACGGGCAATCGCTGCAGCGCGCGCTGGTGCGACCCTTGGCGATCTCGCGACCGCCCTGGCTTCTGGTGATGCTGCTAGTCCAGCTGTCGAACCAATCCCGTTCCACCGCGCTTCAGAACAGTTCGAGGCGCTGCGGACCACGGCAGAGGCGTACATGGCACGTACCGGCGCACGCCCAAAGGTCTTCCTTGCTAATATGGGACCAATACCGCAGCATAAGGCGCGCGCCGATTTCTCAACCGGCTTCTTTGAAGCGGGCGGGTTTGAGGTGATTGGTAACAGCGGGTTCGCCACCGTCGAAGAAGCGGCGCAGGCGGCGCTCGAATCAGGTGCAGGAATTGTGACGATCTGCTCTACTGACGAGACCTACCCGGAGATCGTTCCAGCATTGACTGGTCTGATCAAATCGAGCCGTCCCGATGTGACTGTTGTGCTGGCAGGCTATCCGACCGATCAGATCGAGACCTATCGAGCTGCCGGGGTTGATGAGTTCATACATTTGCGCGCGAATTGTTACGAGACCCTGGTGCGGTTGCAACAGTTGAAAGGAGTTGCTGCGTGAAAACCCCGGATTTTACGACACTTCCCTACCGTGACGGTGCTGCTGCACCGGATCGTGAGCAATGGCGTGAACGCGCCGAACGTGAGGCGGGTCAATCGCTTGACACGCTTGTCTGGCGCACGATGGAACAACTCGATATTCGTCCACTCTACACGGCAGAAGATATTGCCGGTCTTGAGCATCTGCGATTCACTGCTGGCATCCCGCCCTACCTGCGTGGTCCGTACCCGACCATGTATGTGACCCAACCCTGGACGATCCGCCAATACGCTGGGTTCTCGACAGCGGAGGCCAGTAATGCGTTCTACCGGCGTAACCTGGCGGCAGGGCAGAAGGGGTTGTCGGTTGCGTTCGATCTGGCGACCCATCGCGGCTACGACTCTGACCATCCACGCGTTGTTGGCGACGTGGGCAAGGCGGGTGTGGCAATCGATTCAGTGCTCGATATGAAGATCCTGTTCGACGGCATCCCGCTTGATCAGATGTCGGTCTCGATGACGATGAACGGCGCCGTCATCCCAATCATGGCGTTCTACATCGTCGCCGCCGAAGAACAGGGGGTGCGCCAGGATCAGTTGACCGGCACGATCCAGAACGATATTCTCAAAGAGTACATGGTGCGCAACACGTACATTTACCCGCCTGAACCATCGATGCGCATCATTGCTGACATTTTCGCCTACACGGCGAAGCATATGCCGAAGTTCAACAGTATCAGCATTTCCGGCTATCATATGCAGGAAGCTGGCGCGACTGCTGATCTCGAACTGGCGTATACCCTGGCAGACGGGTTGGAGTATGTGCGCGCCGGGTTGAAGGCTGGTCTTTCCATTGACTCGTTTGCGCCACGGATTTCGTTCTTTTGGGCGATCGGGATGAACTATTTCATGGAGATCGCCAAGATGCGCGCCGCTCGCCTACTGTGGGCAAAGATTATCAAGCAGTTCGATCCCAAAGATGCGCGATCAATGGCGCTGCGCACGCACTGCCAGACATCAGGTTGGAGCCTGACCGAACAGGACCCGTTCAACAACGTGGCGCGCACCTGCATTGAGGCGATGGCTGCTGCGCTAGGGCACACGCAGTCGCTCCATACGAACTCGCTAGACGAGGCGATCGCGCTGCCGACCGACTTCTCGGCGCGGATTGCGCGGAATACGCAACTGTACCTGCAAGAAGAAACTGGCATCTGCAAGATCATCGATCCATGGGGAGGGTCGTACTATCTGGAGTATCTGACCGACGCACTGGCGCGGCGCGCTTGGATGCATATCCAGGAAGTTGAGGAACTGGGCGGCATGGCGAAGGCTATCGAAGCTGGGGTGCCAAAACTCCGCATCGAAGAAGCCGCTGCACGTCGTCAGGCGCGTATCGACTCCGGGCGCGAAACGATTGTTGGCGTCAACAAGTATCGTCTGCCCTACGAGGCGCCGATCGAAATTCTGGAGGTTGACAATACTGCCGTGCGTATGGCGCAGATCGAGCGGTTGAAGAAACTGCGCGCTGAGCGGGACGAAGCGCGTACCCAGGCAACGCTCGATGCACTGACTCGTGTGGCTGCCACTGGCGAGGGCAATCTGCTGGAAGCGGCAGTTGAAGCGGCACGGGCGCGCGCGACGCTGGGAGAGATTTCAATGGCAATGGAAAAGGTGTTTGGTCGCTACAAGGCGACTATCCGCTCAGTTTCGGGTGTCTATAGCAGCGAGTTCAGCGATGTCGAGCAGATCCATCGCGTGCGTGCGCTGGCGGACGCATTCGCCGCGCAGGAGGGGCGCCGTCCGCGCATTCTGATCGCCAAGATCGGTCAGGATGGGCATGATCGCGGCGCGAAAGTGGTGGCGACCGCTTTTGCCGACCTTGGGTTCGATGTGGATATCGGGTCGCTATTCCAGACGCCGGAAGAGGTGGCGCGTCAGGCGGTCGAGAATGATGTGCACGTGGTGGGCGTCAGTTCGCTGGCTGCCGGGCACAAGACGTTGCTGCCGCAACTGGTCGAGGAATTGCGCAAACTCGGGCGTGAGGATATTATGGTGGTGATCGGTGGCATCATTCCAGCACAAGATTACGACTTTCTGCGCGCGCATGGCGCGGCGATGATCTTCGGTCCTGGAACGATTATCCCGGTTGCTGCAGAGAAACTCCTCCTCGAGCTGCAACGTCGGTTGCACGGTGATGGGGTGGAAACCGGTCCGACAGTTCAGACGCGAGACGCAGCATGAGCAGTGGTCAGCAGTCTTCGTCGGAAGAGATGCCGTTTGCACTTTCGGTTCTGGAAGGTGTAACCGGCGGTCATGACGGGTTGCCGGGGCAGCGTGTTGGTGCACCGGCGCCGCCGCCGCCTCGTCGTCGCCTGCTAACGGTCGAAGAATACGTCGCTGGCGTGCGTAGCGGCGACCGCTCGATCCTGGCGCGCGCGATTACGTTGATCGAGAGCAATGCTCCAGCACACATTTCACTGGCGCAGGAGGTACTGCGCGAACTACTTCCCTACACCGGCGGTTCGCTGCGGGTGGGCATCACTGGTGTGCCCGGCGTCGGCAAGAGCACCTTCATCGAAGCACTTGGCACAATGCTCTGTGACCGCGGGCATCGCGTGGCAGTGCTGGCAGTCGATCCTTCGAGCAGCATCTCGCGCGGCAGCATCCTTGGTGACAAAACGCGCATGGAACGGCTGGCACACCATCCGAACGCCTACATCCGTCCTTCGCCGACAGGGGGCAGCCTGGGTGGAGTGGCGCGCAAGAGTAGGGAAACGCTGCTCATCTGCGAAGCTGCCGGGTTCGACATCGTCCTGGTCGAGACTGTTGGCGTTGGTCAGAGCGAAATCGCGGTGCGCGGAATGGTCGATTTCTTTCTGCTCCTCATGCTGGCAGGCGCTGGCGATGAATTGCAGGGGATCAAGAAGGGGATCATTGAACTAGCAGACGCGCTGCTGATCACCAAGGCAGACGGTGATAATCGCACGCGCGCGCTGGCGGCTCAGGCGGAGTACAGCCGTGCGCTGCGCTACCTGACACCTGCTACAGAAGGGTGGCGCCCGCGTGCCTATATCTGCTCGGCGCAAACCGGCGAGGGGATCGCAGAAATCTGGCGAGAGATTGAACGCTTCCGTGACGAAACGACGGCATCGGGCGTGTTCGCTGCGCGACGACGCGAGCAGGCGCGTGATTGGGTGTACACTCTGATCGAAGATCACCTGCGCACCCGCTTCTTCGGGCATCCGGTTGTGCAGGAGCGATTGCCTGCTATCGAGAAAGCAGTCGTCGAAGGGACGCTGCCCGTGACGACTGCAGTGCAGGACCTGATCCGGGCGTTCGAGAGCGCGTTGCAGGGGGGGGAAAAAGGGTGAAAATAGGACTTCATCAAGGTTTATTTTGATTTTAGGACGCTCTCTATAGAATTCGGAGGTTATGCAGTCTGCAACATGTCGTTATCATCTTGCTCAGACCGGGCGGACCGGTGTCTCGCGTTTCAATCCGTAGAGAGGACCAATCGTTTGATGCAGTGCGGTCGCAACTGGTGCGACTATAGAGGCGGTGTCGGCGATCCGCTGGCTATCCTGCTTTCTGGCTCCGTCCCCACGCAGGTGTGCAAGTATGCTCTCTTGATTCCTGCCGCTTCCGATGGGTTAGAGTGTATTGCGAATTGTTGCTGAGCCTCTGGCTCAGAGAGGGATTTGTCGGCTTGGACTTGGACTGTTTGAGATACAGGTCATGCCTGTGACTCGCAGCTTGTTCCTGCCACCACCTATCTATCGTTTCGCTGGTTCTGGGTAGCAGACCGCTACTGCTTGCTCTGGCGTCCTGGCTGTCCAGGGTTTCCCAGCAATTTGCCGTTGGCAGCGCAGCAGTGTTGGGGTCTCGTGTTCGTCACTGTGCGGTCTTTCGTTATGATTGCTTTCCGCCTCTTGATCCCTGGTTCGCCGGGTCTGCAATCAACTATTGCTACTCCTGGCACGCGCCTGCGTTTGCACTGATAAGCGCAGGAGCGTTACTGATTCGGTTATCGAAGAGACGGACGCGTGCACCTGAGACGGAGAGTGGTCGTTCCAGCACTGCTGGCAGGCACTGCTCTTCTGACAGCACTGCCGTTCATACTTACGTTCAGCCCCCATGATGCATCGTGAATATGCGGAAGACTTCTCAATCCCACTAATCGGTCGGCTTGCGACAACTTTTGGTCTTTCCGCCAACCATACCCAATTGCACAACTTTTTGGGACACCTTTTTGGGCGTGTTCGGGCTGTTTCTGGTACCGATCCTGACTCTGGCGCTTCGTCGAACTCCCTCCGTAATTGCTCAGGTGCTACTGGTGAGCCTGCCTGCTACACTTGTGATCGGTGTTTTGATCGATTTCCCGCTTTG
The DNA here is from genome assembly GCA_017743475.1 of Roseiflexus sp. Classification (GTDB taxonomy): domain Bacteria; phylum Chloroflexota; class Chloroflexia; order Chloroflexales; family Roseiflexaceae; genus Roseiflexus. The sequence goes on from JAGHYV010000099.1 coordinate 13,169, forward strand.
TTCCTGCTACTGCTGGCAGTGCTTCTGGCTTTGGGAGCCTGGGTTGCCGCCGGACATCTGGCAGATTCCCTGACTCTTCGGGCAGGTGCAGTGGGTGCGGCAGCTCTCCTGATTCCTGAAATGGTCTTGATTCGCGATCACCTGGAAGGTAAGATGAATCGCCTGAGTACGATTTTCAAGTTCTACTACCAGGTCTGGTTGATCTGGGGAGGGATTGCCGCTTATGCGCTCTGGTGATTACTGTGAATTGAACCGCAGCGGTTTCGGGATCTGATTTGGGACATGCCAACGGCGCTTCTTCTGACAGGCGCTCTAATCTATCCTATCGGGTTACGCTGGGCTGAGTCGTGGCTTCCGGGTAAGCGGAGCTTCGATGGACTTGCATTCTGTCCCGTCGTTTGTTTCAGACTTCTGGAGTGCCGACTGTACGGCGCAGCAAGTGAGAAAATGTTCGCTGTCCATCTGTCGCTAGCCTTTAGCTCCGGATCAGTCCAAGTCTATCGAGTTGTTGGAGACTAACGACCCTCACCGCACCACATACAGATACAGCACTCCCAGCACGACCGCGCCAGCAAAAGCCAGCGCAACATAATCCTGGATTTTGCCGGTGGTTGTGCGGCGCGCGCGATCCCCGGCAACCTGGGTGCCGGTTGCCATCAGGTCGGCGCCATCGTTCAGCACAGCATCATCGATGATAAAGTTCACCTGTCCCAGGAAACGGGTAAAGCGCCCGGTATCAATCACCAGGCGATCCAGCACCTGTGCGTCGAACCATGTCCAGACGCGCGCCAGGATAGTCGTGAGTGCGCCAAATATTGCCGCGTACAGTTCATCGATATAAAACTTGCGGTTGAGCACGGTAAAGACGCCAGGAACCATCCGTTCCAGCGGGTCGGCTTCTTCAGCCGAGGCAGTGAACGCATGACGATACACCAGCCAGCCAAGTGCAATACCGGCAAGCGCAATCACACTCGAAATCCCCATAACCAGCAGGTTCAGCTTTCCCGCTTCCTGCCCGAAGAAGTCCGCCAGTTGATGGAATCCGTCGAACGGCAGATTGACGAGACCGGCAAACACAGCAAATAGCGCCAGAATCACCAGCGGCACGGTCATTGTCCAGGGACTTTCGTGCGGGTCGCGCGCCTCGTGGTGATGATCAGCGTGGTGCACGAACGCATACGCCGGCTGCCGTGGATGATGACCGCGGAACGATCCAAAAAACACCAGCATCACCTGGCGTGTCATGTAGAATGCCGTCAGGAGTGACGCCAGGCTGAGCACAATCCATACCAGCGTATTGGCGCGAAACGCATCAGCCAGGATTTCGTCCTTGCTCCAGAACCCGGCGAAACCGGGGAACCCGACAAGCGCCAGAAAGCCTGCCATATAGGTAAAGAACGTCACCGGCATCAGACGGCGCAATCCCCCCATGTTGCGGATATCCTGCGTGGTATTCGAGTCGTGACCGACGGCGGCTTCCATCCCGTGGATGACCGAGCCGGAACCAAGGAAGAGCAGCGCCTTGAAGAAGGCGTGGGTCAGAAGGTGGAACATTGCCGCCACCCATCCGCCGATGCCCAACGCCGCAACCATGAACCCCAGTTGCGAAAGGGTCGAGTATGCCAGAATGCGCTTGATATCGAACTGACCGACGGCGATCAGCGCGGCGAACAGCGCCGTGAATGCGCCGATGGTGGCAACGATCGGCAGCGCATCGCTGACCTGGAAGATCGGGAAGGTGCGAGCAGTCAGGAACACACCCGCCGATACCATGGTGGCGGCGTGGATCAGGGCTGAGACCGGAGTCGGACCTTCCATCGCGTCGGGAAGCCAGACGTGCAGCGGGAACTGTGCCGATTTACCAATGGTGCCGCTGAAGATCAGCAGGGCAATGCCAGTAGCGACGCTGATGCCAATGCCGGTTGTAGTTGTCGCCAGGCGCTCAAGCAGTTCAGGGTTGAAGACCTGTCCGGGTCCTGTGCCGAGTTCCAGGGTGCCGGCTTCGGTCCACAGCCACGCCAGACCGATCATGAACAGCACATCGCCGATCCGGGTGGTGATGAACGCCTTGATCGCTGCCCGACGTGGAGTGATCTGGTTGGGATCGGCATAGTTCTTATCGTACCAGAAGCCGATCAACAGGTACGAGCACAACCCCATGATCTCCCACGCCATGAAGAAGAGCAGCAGGTTGCTCGCCATCACCATTGCCAGCATTGCGGCGGTAAAGAGCGAAATGAACGAGAAGAAACGCGCCTGGCGCGGGTCGTGCGCCATATAGCCGACCGAAAACAGGTGGATGCAGGTGGCGGTGATCGTAACCATCACCAGCATCGCCGCAACCGCCGGGTCGATGATATACCCCATGGTGAATGGGATGTCGCCGCCGGATGGCGCCCAGCGAATGGTGCGGACGATGTTCGGATCATGCCACTCGAATCCATGACCACTGCCTTTTTCAGCAGGCTTCACAGTGTGCGCTTCATATGTGTTTTGCGCAATCGCGCCATTAATCGTCACGCCGCTGGCAACTTCGACAGCAGTACCAAGCGCAATAATTGTCGCACCGACCATCAGCAATGTCGCCAGCCACGCGCTCGCCTGCTTGTTGCGCTGGATCGGCGTCAGTGTAATGATGGCAAAGCCGATCAGCGGCAGGAGCGGGATCAGCCAGGCATTCTGCAAAAACCATCCCATACGCTGTCCTTGAACCAAGAACTAAGAACTGAGAACCGGGTGAGGGGGCTATCTGTCACCTTCCTGCCTATCACCTGTCACCTTCCTGGATGTGGCCGCGCGAGACGGCGGAGCCGCGTCTTGTCGTATCGGTCATCTTCCCGCCTGTCACCTGTCCACCTTCACCCCTTCCCGCTTGCACCCTCATCCTGCAAACCTCCTGGGCGCCGTTGTGTTACGCCCGGCGACGGTGCGATGCACCTTTCCACCTGCAATGTTCACCATACAATGAGCAACCCGTTGCGGGTGCCCGCGCAGAGGCGCCCCTGTTTCTGGCGCTTCGCCTAGGCAATCTATCGCGAAATGCAAAATGATGGAGCCACGTGCGTGCCGGGTGTGCGAGTGTCCCGCCCGCATGACCGCCGGGTACGCGGGCGTCCCGCCCGCATGACCGTTCCACCTGCAATGTTCACCACGCAATAGG
>JAGHYV010000100.1 GCA_017743475.1 Roseiflexus sp.
CGCGATTTCTTCGTCCTCAAGGATGCCCAGGGGCGGGTGTACCAGGCGCGACCGGAGGTGTCGAGTGCGGCGGTGCGCCCCGGCGTGAATGCGGACGTCGGGCACGAAACGGCTATTCCGGCAAATGGGTTGACAACCAGCGTCTACCTGGTATTCGATGTCGCTCCCGACGCGACCGACCTGATGCTGTTCGCGCGGAACAAGCCGGATCAGGGCTTCCTGGTGATCGGTGCGGTGCGCTGAAGTCCCCCCCGTTCTATGACCAATGCTCAACGCAATCCGCTCTCCGCAGCCGCAGTGCGCTCATTGTTGACCACGGCAGCACGTTTGCGTCAACAAGGCGACATCCAGCGCGCGCGGGTTCTTCTGCGCGCGCTGGTTGCGCAGCGCCCCGACGATCCGCGGGTGTGGCGAGCGCTTGCCGATGTCGCAGAGAGTGAGGAAGAACGACGCGCGGCGCTGCGCCGCGTGGTTCTGCTGGTGCGCGCATCGAGCGCGCCTCCGCCTGCGGGATCGTCGCCATCCGCCGCTGCTCCGCCCGCGACGCCTCCCCCGGTCACGCCGTCCCCGCCACCCGCCGCTGCAGCGCCATCGTCCGGTTCGCCGCCATCATCCGCTGTTGATCCCCACGTGCAGTCAGCGGTTGCGCCGCCTCCCCTGCCACCTGCCGCCGCTGCGCCGTCGCCTGCAGCATCTCAATCTGTTCCTTCCGCTCCGGTTGATCAGACGTCAACGGTGCGACCGGAGCGGACAGCACTGCCTTTTCCCAGGCGGTATGCCTGGATCGGAATAGCCATAACCGGCGCGGCGCTGCTGATCGTTGCGGGGTTGCTGGCGAATGTGCGCTTTCCGGCCACAAATGTTCGCCCTGAACCGACTCCGCCGCTGGCGACGCTGGAAGCGACCGGTGATGCGGCATCGGCTGCGCCATCGCCCGACGTTCCGCCTCCCTCACCCATCGCCGCTGCTGCAACGCCGGTTGCGCCGTCCCCGGCAACGGTGGCGCCGACTGGCGCACCTGTCACACCAATCGTTCCCTCCCTGCCAGCATCGACACTGGCACCGACTTTTCCGCCACCGCCAGCATCGACACTGGCGCCAACTGGCGCACCTGTCACACCAACCGTTTCGCTACCGCCGACATCGACACCGGCGCCAACCCTTCCACCAGGAACCGTTATCCTGCGCGATGTCTGGACCCTCACCCTGCTGCGACCAGACCATGCCGTTGTGCTGAATGGTCCGATCGGGTCGCGCCAGCCAAATGGGCGCTTCATCCTGGCGCTGGTCGCAGTCGGGAACGGCGGTGCAACCGAAGCGGTCGCACCGGAGACGCTGTTCGCCCTGGTTGACCATCGCGGCAACCGTTATCTGCCCGAACCAGCGCTCTCGACACTCTACCTCGAAACGTTCGGACGCGGCGTCTATGGCGATTTCAGTCTCGGTGAAGCAATCCCCGCCAGAATCGGACAGGTGAGCGTTCCGGTAATCTTCGAGGTGCCGGTTGATGCACGCGGTTTGTCGTTGCACCTGGGAGACTCGGTTGCAGGATGGCCCGTTCAGGGTCTACCGTAACCGACGTTTCACATCCGGAGATACACATCGTTGTCAATCGTTGGACGTTCGCCGGAAGAATGTCTATAATGCTCACAGGTTGTGCAGAACGCCGGTAATGCACAACGCAAATGCTCATAGGTTGTGCAGAAGCTGGTAACGCACAACGCACCATTCTGAGGAAGAGCATGCAGCACGCAACGGAGTTGATTGAAAGATTGACTTCACTGCAAAAACGCACCGCAGAGACGCCGAGCGCGCAGAGAACTTCGAGATGTATGCGCGGCGAAGCGTGAGACGTTGGAGCAACTTGCTATAGCATCTTCTCTGCGAACGCTGCGCCTCTGCAGTGACATACCCTTTTTGCAGTTGACAATTAATGCGCGCGGCGTACCGATTGTAGCCCGCACGATAATGCTTCGACAGATATAATGTCGCATGAACTCAACCTCCGCCACGTCCACTGCCAATAACTCGCCTGCGCCGGTTGCGTATCGCCTCTTCTGGTATCCCTGGGGCTGGCTCGCTATCATTCTATTGATCGGCGCATTCTTCCGGTCGATGGCGCTGACGACCTGGGATGAGACGTCATACCTCCATCCTGATGAGCGCTTCATTGTCTTCACTGCCTACAATCTCCAGGTACCGCGCAGTTTCAGCGATTACCTGCGCAGCAGTTGCGTGGTCGATGGTCGAATCCCGGCGGCACGCAGCACAACGGATGGTGCTGGCAACCCGCTGCCGCTGAACCAGCAGGAGCCAACCCGCGACAGTGGATGCAACACCCTCAACCCGCGGAATTACAACTGGTCACGGTTCTTCGTGTACGGTACTCTGCCAACCACCATCACACGTCTGGCAGTGGAACTTCAGGCGAACCTGGAGGGTCGCCCCAACCGCATTTCACCGGAAATGGTCCGCGATACCGGGCGCACACTGTCGATGCTGTACGACCTGGGAACGATCCTGATGGTCTTCTTGATCGGGCGACGACTGTACGATCAGCGCGCCGGGCTGCTTGCGGCGCTGCTGTACGCAACGGCAGCGTTTCCGATCCAGTTGTCGCATTTCTTCACGGTCGATACAGCAACGGCTTTCTTCACTACCCTCGCGGTCTACTGGGCGGTGCGGCTCGCGCAGGATGGCGGCGTCGGCAGCGCAATCGCTGCTGGCGTTAGTATCGGCGCAGCAATGGCGTGTCGCGTTACCATGGCAACCCTCGGCTTGGCAGTAGTGGTTAGTGCGCTGGCGCGCCTGGCGGAAGAAACTAGGCGTCAGTATACAGGTGCCGAACCGCCGGGCATCCTGGCGCGTCTCCTGACGGCGCCTGCGAGCCTCTGGTTCGCCGTCGCCTGGCGCGTTGCGCTCGCCGGTGCCGTGACTGTCATCGCGTTTCGCGTGTTGCAACCCGATGCCTTCACCGGTCCGTCGTTGTTCGACGTGCGCCTAGAGCCGCGCTTTCTCGACAATATCTCGTCGGTTGGCCGGCTGATCAGCGGCGAGGCGGACTTTCCACCATCGCAACAGTGGGCGCAACGCACCCCGTTTCTCTTCTCGTTGCAAAACATGGTGCTATGGGGAATGGGGTTGCCGCTCGGCATTGCGGCGTGGGTCGCGTGGGGTTTCGCCGGTTGGCGCATCCTGCGCCGCGGTGATGTGCGCCTGCTTGTGCCATGGACGTGGATCGCCTTCTATTTTGCCTGGCAGGGCGGTCAGTTCGTGATGACCATGCGCTACTACGTGTTGCTCTATGGTTTGCTGATCGTCCTGGCAGCTGGCGGGTTGCTGGCGCTGTGGGATCGTGCGCGGCAACCGGGCGCATTGCGCTGGCGACGGATTGCCTGGCGCGCGCCGCTGATCGTTGTCGTGGCGGGAACGGCGCTGTGGGCGTTCGCATTCACCCGCATCTACACAGAACCTCATTCGCGCATTCAGGCGTCGCGCTGGATCTATCAGAACATTCCCCCTGGCGCAGTGATCACCTTCGAACGATGGGACGATCCGTTGCCGCTGCCAATTGACGGGCAGAATCCCGGACAGTATATCGGCATCGCTACTGAACCGTATGGCGAGGATGAGCCACTCAAGTACTACGGCTATATTGCAAGTGACGGCTCGGTGGTCGAGGGATTGCTGGATCAACTGGATCGTGCCGATTACCTGATCTTCAGCAGCAACCGGGTGTATGACTCGGCGACGCGCCTGCCAGCGCGCTACCCGGCGTTGACCCGCTACTACTATCATCTGTTCGAGGGCAATCTGGGCTTTGAACTGGTCGCCGATATATACTCGTTCCCCACGCTGTTCGGCATCGAAATACCGACGCCAATTCTGGCGGAAGAAGCCTTCAGCGTCTACGATCACCCGCGCATCCTGATCTTCCGCAAAACATCCGACTACTCGCGTGCTAGAGCGGAACAGTTAATCGTTGGCGACGTGGCGTGGGGCGAAGTCTTCAAAATGACGACGCTGCGGGTCAACAAGGCGCCGACGGCGCTGCGCCTGACTGATGAGCAGTGGCCCCTCTACCGGGCGGCAGGCGACTGGGCGCGGATGTTCAATCCGGCAGATGTGGCGAATGCGGTTCCCTGGCTCTTCTGGTTGCTGGCGCTCGAAGCGCTCGGTCTATCCTGTTTTGCGCTGCTGTTTCGTGCGCTGCCGGCGCTGCCGGATCGCGGGTATGCGCTGTCGAAAATCCTAGGATTGCTGATTGTGTCATACGTTGCGTGGCTGCTGGCATCCGTCGGTCCGGCTGGTCTCCACGGTACATTGCGCTCGCCGCTGGTTCCCTTCGGTAAAATCAGCGTCTTCATATGCACCATTTTGCTGGTTGGTGCGGGCGCGCTGGCGATGCGCTGGAATCGCGCGGCGCTCGTCGCCTTCTGGCGGCAACGGCGCGCTGCGATCCTGACAGCCGAAGGGGTCTTCCTCGTCTTCTTCTTCGGGTTCCTGATCCTGCGGGCACTGAACCCGGACCTGTGGCATCCGGCTCGTGGCGGCGAGAAACCGATGGATCTGGCGTTCCTTACCGCTATCGTCAAAAGCCCGGCTTTCCCGCCCTATGATCCGTGGTTTGCTGGCGGGTACCTGAACTACTACTACTTCGGCTTCGTGCTGGTGGCGACCCTTATCCATCTGACCGGAATCGTTCCGACGACGGCGTACAATCTGGCTGTGCCGACATTCGCAGCACTGACGGCGCTTGGCGCGTGGGGCGCGGCGTACAATCTGATGGCGCTGCGAACCAGGAAAGGTGCGCATCCCCCGGATGACGCTCCGGCATTGGGCACCTTCTGGCGGCGCGTGTTCGCCACCGCATCTGCGCGTTCTGCAACCTGGCAACGGTATGAACGGCGGGCAATTGTCGCCGGAGTTGCGGCGGCGATCTTTGCAACGCTGGTGGGCAATCTGGCGCAGGCAGTCTGGTTCCTGCCCGGCACCGGCAACGCACAGGATCCGGGTCTTCCGGAGACGTGCCGCGCGCTGACCAGTTATGCTGCGCAGCAGGAGTGTCGCGGACGGGCGGAATGGGCGTTCTGGGACGCGACCCGGCTGGTGGCAATGAGGCTGGGGGACGGGACGATCAACGAATTTCCCTTTTTCACCTTCCTGTTTGCTGACCTGCACGCACATATGATTGCGCTGCCGCTCGTACTGGCGGTGCTGAACCTGATCGTGGCGATAGCGCGCCTCCGAGTCGCACAGGCGCAGACGATCCGTTCGTCGGTTCCGCTGTCACTGCTGGCAGCGCTCGTTCTGCTGGCGCTGGTTGTCGGTGCGCTCTATGCGACGAACACCTGGGATTATCCGACCGCAGCAGGATTGGGAGCGCTGGGGTTGGCGGCGTATGCCTGGACGCGCTACCGGCGCGGTTTGCCGCTGAACCAGGCGTTGCTGCTGGGAATCGGGTCATCGGTTGCGCTGGTAGCGCTGACGCGCCTCCTTTTCCTGCCGTTCATCCAGAAGTTCGCCACCGACTACGCTGGCTTCGAACTGTGGAACGGATCGCGCACACCTACGTCTGAGTTTTTGCAGATCCACGGTCTCTGGCTCTTCCTGGCGATGAGTGGCGCGTTGATCCTGGCGCACCGCACCAGACGCCTTAGCATGCGATGGGCGGCAGCCGTCGGCGGCGGGGTGATCGTTGTGGCGCTCCTGCTGGCGCTACTGGAGATTCCGGCGCTGCCGCTCCAGGGATTGTTGCTGGCGGGTGGCAGCCTGCTGTTCGTCGATCTGGTCCGGCGCGGTGTTGTTGTCGCGCCACGCGCCGCCACAGCCCCTCCCGAACCGGTCGGACCGGTGCAACTGATGCTTCCCGGTATTGCGGATGATCCACTGCCACAGCGACGGGATGCAACGCTGCCTGGGATTGGTGCGACAACCCTGCTTATGCTGGTCTGGGGTCTCGCCGCGCTGGGTATCACGCTGCTGATCGAAATTGTAGTGGCGAAGGGCGACATTGGCCGGATGAACACTGTGTTCAAGTTCGGCATGCAGGTCTGGTTGATCTTCGCGGTGGTGAATGGCGTTGCGCTGACCTGGATATGGTCGGTGACTGCCAGACTGCGCGCAGGCGCACTGCGTTCGGTCTGGCGCGGCATCGCCGCACTGCTGATCGCCGCTGCCCTGGTCTATCCGCTCACCGCCACGCCAGCTCGTCTCGCCGACCGCTACGATTCGACGATTGGACCAACCCTTGACGGCATGGCGTTTATGCGCTCGCCGCGCAGCGGCTGGGCGGAGAATAACCGCACCTTCACCTTTGCCGAAGACGCGGACGCCATCGCCTGGTTGCGCGCCAATGTGAGCGGCACGCCAATCGTGCTGGAGGCGCATCTGGAAGCATACCGCTGGGGTGGACGCATATCGGTCTACACCGGGCTGCCGACGTTGCTCGGCTGGCCCTGGCACATGACCCAGCAGCGCAGCGTCGCCGATGTGGGTCCGGTGCGCGATGCACGCCAGGCGCTGATCCGCGACCTCTACAACAATCCGAATGCTCGCGAAGCGCTCCAGTTGCTGCGTCTCTACGGCGTCGAGTATGTTGTCGTCGGGCAACTTGAACGTGCACTCTACGATCCAGCGGGACTGGCGAAGTTCGATGCGCTTGCTGCTGCCGGTCAGATCGAGACGGTCTTCACCACGGGCGCGACACGCATCTACCGGGTGCCGCCAGCAGACCATCCGCCCGCCGTGCTTACCACCTCGCTACCGGTGCGCGCGCCAGCGCCGGCGCCGCGCAAAGACCTGATGCTGCCAGTACGGGTCGGCGATCTCCCGATGGTGGGCATGCACGGTTGGAATCGGCTGGCGGAGAATCCGGGCATTGCCGTAGCGCTCTGGTTGCTGGTGTGGTACGCGATAGCGCTGATCGGGCTGCCGCTGGCGGCACTGGTCTTCGGCACACGCGCGCCGGATGGCGGATGGCTCTGGGCGCGCCTGATCGGATTGCTTGCGTTCGGCTACGCAATCTGGTTGCCGGTCAGTGCGCGCCTGTGGCAGTACGATGTGTGGGGCATGATTGCCAGTCTGATGCTAACCCTGGCGCTCAGCGCAGCGGCGCTAGCGGCGCATAGCAAGCAGCGTATCGCTGCCGATGGTGAAGCGGCGCATCAGGCAACGCCAGCATTTGAATTGCACCAGGGCTTCCTGGCGCTGCGCGCGATGCTACGTGAACGCTGGCGCTGGATCATCGGCAGCGAGGCGCTATTCCTGGCAGCGTTCGCGTTCCTGTTGACACTGCGCTGGTTGAATCCCGATCTGTGGCAACCGATCTGGGGCGGTGAAAAACCGTTCGAGTTCGGTTTCCTCAATGCCCTGATTCGCACCCCTGTGCTGCCACCGTACAACCCGTTCTTCAGTGATGGCATCATCAACTACTACTACTATGGCTTCTTCCTAATGTCGATCCCAGTGCGCCTGACCGGCATCCCGCCGTCGGTCGCCTACAATCTGATCGTGCCTACACTGTTCGCGCTGATGCTGTCAGCCGTGTTTGCGCTGGTTGTTCGTATCCGCGGTTCATGGCGTTGGGGATTGGTTGGCGCGATCCTAGTCGGCGTGGTCGGGAATTTGGCTGCCGTTTTCCCGGCGAACTGGGCACGTGGTCTCGCACCGGTCTTCGATGCACTGAACGAAGGTCTTGCCGGTTTTGGCGAACGCCTCGGCGACTGGTTCATCGGTCCGACGCGGGTTATTCCGTTCACTATCAATGAGTTTCCATACTTCAGTTTTCTCTTCGCCGACCTGCATCCCCACACAATTGCGCTACCGATCACGGTGCTGATGATTGCGCTGGTCTTCGAGGCGTTCGTCGTGCGCCCGACCGGGTGGATGGATCGTGCGGCGCACTGGGTGATGACAGCGTTGACGCTCGGCGCACTGGCAGTGACCAACTCGTGGGACTTCCCAACCTATGGATTGCTGCTGGGTGGTGCGCTGCTGGGGCGTGCCTGGCGCACGACGCGGCGCATTGATCGGCAGCTGGCGATGAGTCTGATCGGGGCAGCGCTTGGCGGCGTGGCGCTTGGCGGTGCAGCACTGGTGCTCTATCTGCCGTTCTTCCAGAACTTTCAGGCCATGGTCAGTGGCGCAGGTCTGGTGCGCGATACTACTCATCTGGGCGACTACCTGCTGCTCTACGGCATCTTCCTGACACCGCTGATCGTGGTGCTGTTCGGCGCAGCGTGGCGTGCGCTCCGTAGTGTCGGGCGTCGAACGTACCGTTTCAACCTCTCGACTGCCAGCACATCGCCGGAAGCGACCGGTTTTGTGGCAGGAATATCGGGGATGCCCGGCGCAGGGCGTGTGTCACTGGCGCTCCTGGCAATTGTCGTGGCGCTGACCGGCGCGCTGGCGATGCTGCCGAACCTCTTGCTGGCGCTTAATCTCGACAGTGCTGCAACGCTCCTTCAGACCCCGTCAGAAGCCCTTGCGCCGTTTACACTGCGCATCTGGCTCGCAACCCTGCTGACCATTACGGTGGGAATGCTGCTGGTGCGCAGTCTGCGTCCGGAAACCTGGTTTGCGTTCTGGACAACCGGTGTTGCGCTGATCGTCACACTGATCTGCGAAATCATCTATGTGCGCGACCATCTTGACGGCGGCGAGTGGTACCGCATGAACACGGTCTTCAAGTTCGGTTTGCAGGCATGGGTGTTGCTGGCGATTGCAACAACGCTACTGCTGCCGTCGCTGCTCCGTTCGCTCCAGCGGCGCGGCGCTGTCTTGCAGACAATTGGGCTTGCCGTGCTGATCTTCCTCTTCGCGCTGGCGTCCGTCTACCCGCTGGTCGGTACGGTAAGCCGCACGGCGTACCGCTTCCCTGGCAACACGACTGGTCCGACGCTTGATGGGCTGGCATTCATGGAACGCGAGTCGTTCTCGCTTCCTGCGTATCTGCAACCATCCGGCGCACCGCCGACGACGATTGTGCTGCGCTACGACTACGAAGCGATCCGCTGGCTCGACCAGAACATCCGCGGAACGCCGGTGGTGTTGCAGTCGAGCCTTGAGTTCTACCGTGCCTACGGGGTGCGTATCGCTGCCAACACCGGCTTCCCGACGATTGTCAGTCCGTTGCACGAGAGCGAACAGCGCAATCCGCAGGACGTTTACCGGCGCGACCTGGACGTTACGCAGATCTACCGCACGACCGACACCCAGGAAGCGCTGCGCCTGCTCTCACGCTACCGTGTCAGATATGTTTATGTCGGTCCGATCGAACGCGCCGTCTATGGCGAGGCAGGGTTGTTCAAATTTCAGCAGATGACCGGCTCGTTCCTGGATGTGGTGTTCCGCAACGATCAGGTGACGATTTATAAGGTAAACGACACGGTTCATACCCTGCCCATGCTTCCGCCGCTCGACCGACCGGCGCTGACGCCGGTTGCGCCGCTGCCTCTGCCAGACGATGATACCGGCGAACCAGAACCGGTTGCGCCCGTGGCGCTGCCGGACAATGACCTGCGGAATCCTGCCGTGATCGAGGCGCTGGAGCGGCAGCACCGGGAAAATCCTGGCAATGCCGGCTCAGCATATGCGCTTGCAGAGCGGTACCGGGCGCTGGGGCGGTTTGAAGAAGCGGTAGAGGTGCTCCGACCTGCAGCGCGCGCAAACCCGAACGATGTCGCGCTGCATCATCTGTTTGGTGATATTCTGATCGATGCAGGGCGATTCGATGAAGCCATTGAAGCATATCGCGCCGCTGTTCGCGCCAGTCCCGTCGCTGGCAATTACAATAAACTTGGCGTCGGGTTGCTAACGATTGGCCGACCGGGAGATGCCGAGCAGGCATTTTTGCAGGCAATCCAGATCGATCCAAAGCTCCCTGAGCCGTACTTCCGTCTGGGAACACTCTACGAGCAACTCGGCGAGGAGCGCCAGGCAATCGAACGGTACCGCGCGTATCTCGATCTGGCGCCTGACGGCTATCTTGCGCCCCTGGCGCGCGAGGCGCTGGGGCGGCTCGGAGCGTCACCGTGAGCCGCTGAGAAGGCGAGAGGCGCGAGGGGATGAAGCAAGAAGCGCGATGTCAGGGCGCGAGGGGATGAGGCGCGCGGCAATGTAGGGGCGCAGCGGCGTTGCGCCCGCACCGGCGGTGGGGGCAATAGCGGGGGCGACAGCGGGAGGTGCGAGGGGACGAGGCGCGCAGCAACGTAGGGGCGCAGCGGCGTTGCGCCCGCACCGGCGGCGTGAAAGTTATTGGAAGGTTGAAGGTTGCACGTTGGAAGGTTGAACCTATCAACCCCTGATTTCTATCCCAGTTCCTGTTTCTGGTTCTCAGTTCTCGGTTCTTGATTCTTAGTTCTCAATCATGCTCACCGACATCCTCACATACTGGTTAGCAGCTCAGGCGCTCGGCATTATCGGGTTGCCCGCAGCGCGCCTGTTGCTGGGGGCACTGCCGGATCACGGTTACGCTTTTGCCAGATCGCTGGGTCTGCTGCTGACCGGATATGTGGCGTGGCTGTTAGCTATGTTCGGACTGGCGCCATTCGGCGCTTCACTGATCGTGGCAGCAGGGTCGGTGGTATTCATCGGCGGCATGCTGGCGCTGCGCCATTCAGACGCAACTGAACCAGTGCGGTTGTTCGGCTGGATGCGCACTCACTGGCGCATCGTCATCTTCTACGAGGCGCTGTTTGCCGCTGCGCTCGTCTTTCTGGCGTTGCTGCGCGCGCAGGAGTATGGCTTCGTCGGTCCGCATCCCTGGGGTACCGAGCGACCGATGGATTACGCCTTCTTCAACGCAATTCGTGTCAGCACCGTCTTTCCGCCACACGATCCCTGGATGTCGGGCTACAGCATCAATTACTACTACTTCGGGTACCTGCTCATGGCGGCAGTGTCGCTGGTGACCGGGGTGCATCCGGCAGTTGGGTACAACCTGTCGCTGGCGCTGATCTTTGCGCTTACGGCGCTCGGCGTCGCAGGCATAGTGTGCAACCTGGTGGCGATTGCAAAGTGGTCGGACAATCCACGTTCGCTTGCCGTCCCCGATGCCAATGCCAGCACAGAGCGCATTCGAGCTCCAGGACGCAAGAGTGACGCTGCTGGAGCAGCAATGTGCCCGGTGCTGGCAACCCACCCGGCTTCCAGCAGGGCAGTGCATACCACTGTTGCGCACCGTCGCCTGAGCATCTGGCGCTGGCAGAGCGCACCGCGCGCAAAACACGGTACACCGCCCTTGCATCCGCTTCAGTCGCTGCCCGAGGTGGCAGCCGACAACGTGTCAACGGGAACCGATGCGGAACGTGAACGACCACGGATCCCCGATGCTTCACTGGATTCAGGGCACTGGACGCCCTGGCAGGTCTGGATTGCCGCGCTGCTCACCGTAGTCGCAGTGCTGCTGGCAGGGAATCAGGCAGGCACGTTGCAGATCATTGTCGGTGATGAACGCATTGTGGCACTCGACGGGACGCAACTGAGCGCAGCAATCGCGCAGGCGCTGAACGGCGCGGAAACGATCACGCTCCCCTATCCTGCACGCACCAGCGATTTCGGCGAAATAACGACCCTAGAGCGGAGCGACCGGATTGCTGATTTTAACTGGTGGTGGCCCTCGCGTGTCGTGTGGGACGAACGCCCTGGCTGGGATCCGGAAACGCAGCAGATCGAGATGGTGCGCGGCTATGCGATCACTGAGTTTCCTTTCTTCTCGTTTTGGCTCGGTGATATGCACCCGCACGTCATGGCGCTGCCGTTTGGCGTGCTGGCGCTGGCGCTGGCGCTGAACGTTGTTGCGCGCCCGATGCCGCTGCATTTGTGGCGCAGTCGAGTCGTATTGATCTTCGCTGGTATCGTCCTTGGCAGTCTGTACATGATCAACAGTTGGGATTTGCCGACGTATCTACTGATCTTCTTGGGAGGGCTGGCGCTCAAGACTGCAACACAGCCCGACATTGCGCTTGCAGGTGAAGCATTCCCCAACATACCGTTCATCAACCGTCTGACGCCGCCCTGGCGCGGTTACCTGGCGAATGCGCTGCTCGTCGTGGTAGCGAGTGTTCTACTGATCGCGCCATTTCTGCTGACATTCACGTCGCTGGTTGGCGGGCGTGCGCCGCTTATTGATCTCCCCCTGATCGGCGGGATCACGCGCTTTCTGGGGTTCGTCACCGACAGGACAGACCTGCACAGTTTCCTAATCATCTTCGGCGTCTTTCTGGCGCCGCTCATCGGTCTGACAGTTGCGCTGGCGCGCGACATGGAGCGCACCCTTCTGATCGTGTCCGGCATAACGGTCGTGGCAGGTGCGTTCATCGGCTTTCCGCTGGCAGCGTTGCTCCCGCTCGGTCTGGCGGCAGTCCTGATCGCCCGGCGACATTTCGACCGTCCGGCGGATGCGTTTGTGTTCTTAACGTTCGCACTGGGATGTGCGATATGTCTTGGCGTCGAGGTGGTGTACATCCGTGATGTCTTTGAGAATCGGATGAATACGGTGTTCAAGTTCTACTACCAGATCTGGCTGATCTGGGGGATAATCGGGGGATATGCCGCCTGGCGGTTGGTGCAGATTGCCGCGACGTTGCAGCGAACGCAACCGCTCAGGTTGATCGGAAGTCTGGTAGCGCCAGCAATCGCGCTCGTGTTGCTGGCGAGCGGATTAACCTATCCCTGGCTGACGGCGGGTAAAGCATTCACTGAAGGCAGGCATGTCGGGCTGGAGGGGCGCACGCCACGGGAACGCACGCCGGAGGGCGCTGAGGCGATTGCCTGGATTCGTGCCAATACCCCTGGCGATGCCATCATTCTTGAAGCAGTCGGTCCATCCTACGATACCGCTGGCATCGGATACGGTGGCGTCTCATCGAGCACCGGGCGGGCAACAGTGATGGGATGGGAGGGGCATCAGCAGCAGTGGCGCGGCGGCGACCCGACGTTGCTGGCAGAAATTGCGCCGCGCGCCGCCAATGTTGCAACGATCTACAGCACAACCGATGTCGCACAGGCGCGCGCACTACTGGCGACCTATGGCGTGGATTACATCTATGTCGGTGAAGCCGAACGCCAGACCTACCCGGCGGAAGGGCTGGCAAAGTTGCCAAAGCTGGGTGAGGTGGTCTTCCAGAATGAGGAAGTGACCATCTACCGCGTCAGAACACCCTAGGCTCAACGATGCCCTTCCGCCTGCATCTCAAACAGGCGAGCATACGTTCCGCCACGTTGCAGCAATTCATCATGCGCACCGATCTCGGTAATGCACCCGTTCTCAATCACTGCGATTCGATCTGCCATGCGCACCGTTGAGAAGCAATGCGAGATCAACACCGCGATCCTGCCAGCGGTCAATTCGCGGAAGCGCTGGAAGATCTCATACTCACGTTCAGCATCGAGCGCAGCGGTCGGTTCATCGAGCACGAGCATTTCGCCTTCGCGCATAAAGGCGCGGCTCAGCGCAATTTTCTGCCTTGCCCGCCCGACAACTCAAACCCGTTCTCGAACCAGCGCCCCAGCATCGTCTCCGTCCCGGCAGGCAGTCCGGCGATAATGTCGTCGGCACTGCCGCGTTGCGCCGCGTCGAGGATCCGCAGCTCATCACTGAGACGGTCGATCTGACCAAAGCCGATGTTCTCGCGCGCTGTCAGCTGGTATTTCACAAAATCCTGGAAAATCACTCCAATGCGACGACGCACCTCGTCGATGTCGTAATCACGCGGATCCACGCCATCAAGGGGAATCTCTCCTTCGATCGGATCGTAGAGGCGGGTAAGGAATTTGATCAGTGTTGTCTTACCGGTGCAGTTCGGTCCGACGAGCGCCAGTTTTTCGCCAGGCGCAATCGTCAGGTTGATGTTGCGCAACGCCCAATCATCGCGTCCGGGGTAACGGAACGATACGTTGCGGAACTCAAGGCCGTGTTGTAGGCGGGGAGGAGCAGCAACCGGTTGCGTGGCGCGACTCATGTGCGGTTGAAGAAAAATGAACAGGTTGTCCATGAACAGACTGTTTTCGTACAGCCTGGCAACGTTGCTGAACAGACTCTGAAAGGCGCTCTGACTCTGCCGAAAGAGGGTCGGGTAGAGGGTCATGCTTCCCAGCGTGATCGTGCCAGTAATAGTCACGAACACGATCCAGGCGTATGTGCCGTAGCAACTGAGGCTGGCGATCACTCACCATCCGACGCTGATGAGCGAACGACGCCGCGCCAGATCGACATCTTTGCGAAAGAAGACCTGAAAGGTATCGCTGTAGCGCTTCAACAGCGGCTCACCCAGGCTGAACAGTTTCACCTCCATGACGCTGCTATCGACGGTCAGCACATGTTCGAGGTGTTGCATCCGGCGAAACTCCGGTGCACGCCAGGTCAGCAGGCGAAAGTAAAGATGGCTGTACCGTCCCTGCGCCACAAACGCTGGGATCGTCGCACCGAACAGCACCAGGGTGATCCAGGGATTGAATGCCAGTAGCAGCACTGCGAACGAGAGAAGGGTCAGGAGGTTCTGCACCACGCTACATGAGCCATTGATAATGCTGAGCGCGCGGAAATCGGCTTCACGCCATGCATTCTGCAACTTATCGTAGAAACTGGCATCCTCGAAGTAGTGGAGATCGAGAGAAAGGGCTTTCCGGATAATATCGACGTTGATCGTGTGCCCCAGACAGGCGTTGAGCACGTGCTCGTAGAACCTGCGCATCTGATCTGCAGCAGCGCCGATCAGCAGCAGCGCCAGTTCGAATACCAGGTAGGCAGGGTACGTTCTAGTCCCGCCAGCGGATCGACGCGCGCGGTAAACGAGTCGACAACCGAGTCGACGATCAGAGTGCCTGCCCATGCCTGTGCTGCGGGCAGCGCCGCCGCGACCAGCGTCAATGCCGCCATCACCAGCGTTGATCGCCGGTCGGCGCGCCATACGAGACGAAAAGCTCCGGGAACGTTGCCGAACGCAGTACGCGCCTGCACCAGACGTTCAGACCACGTCCGGGCAGATTCAGGATCGAACGGACGATGCCCCCGCCGTCCTCCAGAAACTTCCAGCATCGTCGTCCTCATCAAGACAACAACGCGCCCGGCAAAGCGCCAGGCGTGTTCAAAGGCGATCCTGATTTCACGATAGCACGTAGATGATCGAGTATGACCTGGAAAAACGAGTAGGAACGGTGAGGCGGGCAGGGCAGCACTCTTCTTCACCGTTTCTGCATCAACTGCACATACTCTTCGGTTGAGATCGGCTCAAAGTTCCCACCGCGATTCAGATAGACAATCGCTTCATTCTTGATCATCACCTGCATGTCGACGGCGCCGTCGTTATTAAGATCCTTGAAATCGAGCAAAACTGGCGTTTTGTCTTCACCGGTGCCGAAGAGATATGGACCGGTGATCACGCGCGTTTTGGCGCTGTCGCCGCCGGGGATGTGAAAGATAACCACCTGACGGTTGAGGTTCATCGCCACAAAGTGACTTGGTGTGACCGTGCTATCGTCGCTCCCGACAACCGCCTGAGCATGGAAGGTGCGCGTTGTGCCATACCGCAGGTCATCGAGGCGTTCCCGTCCCCACCCGACGATGTTCCCCATAACAGTATACAGTGCCAGCAGTGCCAGAAGCCCGGTAATCAGGTACATTATGCTGTTAACGCCCACCCGCGGTGGAACCGGTAACGGGCGACCGGACGACAGGCGAGTATTATTCCGCAGATCCTTACTTGTGACAGCCATTTTTCGCCCCCCTTGACTTCAGAACTGATACCCCGCGCCACTGTGGACGTTCTTTCAAACTCAAAATAAAAACGTATGTGCTACTGTTGCAGGCATGATACCAGAACATGTTTGCTACGTCAAGGGGGATCTTTATGGTATAGGGCTTTTCAGGGTTTTCATCTTTTGGTATCACGCGCGCCGCTTCGCTGCAA
>JAGHYV010000025.1 GCA_017743475.1 Roseiflexus sp.
GGGCAACCGCGATCGTGCCAGAGGTGTCGGTGGTCGTCAACTAGCAATCAAGGTAGTTTTTATCAGTTCGATCCGAATCTGATCGGCGTCAAATTGGGTACGTTCCCGACCGACCAGCCGCCGGGGTGGCAGTTGTATCGCACGGTGCTCCAGGGTGAGCGTCTCGAACGGGTGCGCGGGCAGACGTTGTCGTTCGCAATTGTTATCCAGGGCGGAACCGGCGTCGGACCGGGTACACTCCTGCTGATTGATGATGTTCAGGTGATTGCCGCCGATGGGCGCACAACCGCTTCACCATTGCCGCCAGCACTCCGGGGCGATGGAAGCCGTCCGCTGGCCGTCATCCGCGCCGAGGGGCAAAACCGCTGGCTGTACCGGATGGATACAGATGGCACGAATGCGCAACTGATCTATCGCGGACTGCTCGGTGATGTTCGATACCCTGCCTGGTCGCACGACGGTCAACGCATTGCGGTTGTTGACAACAATACCTGGCCCTGGCCTGAGCCTGATCCTGACCTGCAGAACAACCTGAGCGCTTCGGCGATCACCGTGATCAACGCCGACGGCAGTGGCAACCGGCAGGTGTACCAGACGCAGAGTCGTAAGGGATCGCGTTGTCCATTCATTCCCGATCCGGGGAATCCAACAGAAGCCCCCTCGCTGATCTTGAAGGTTAGCGGTGTCCAGTGGTTGCCTGACAATAATCGTATCGCTCTGACTCTGCTCGGATACGCCGAGTTTTGTAACGGGAGTCGGCGGGGAGGAACGGCTGATATTTTGAGCTTGACCCCTCCTTCATTGGTTACATCGCCGCTGGCGCAATACGCTACCCGACCGAGTATCAATCGAAACGGGCAGGTATTGTTCGACGGCTTTGATCTCTCGTCGTCGCGCAGCAATCGCGCCGATGGGATTTGGGAACTCGATCTGGGCGCTCAACCACCCTCCGAGACCCCCCTGATCGCCCATAGTGCGGATCGATCGCCTGCATGGGCGCCTGATGGACGGCGCTTCGCCGTGGTGCGCCTGACGACCAGTCCTTCGGCGTATGTGAGTGAGCGCACGTATGCGATAATGCTCTATGATCGTCAAAATCTCAACAATCCGCGGATGATCCTGTTCGCCGATCACGGACGCAGCGTCAGCAGTCTCAGCTGGTCGCCAGACGGCGCATACCTGGTATATACACTCGAACGGTTTGATGGCAGAAGCGATATCTGGTGGCTCGACGTCTCCAGTGGTGCGACGGGACCGGTCACGACAGATGGGCAGGCGCTTGAGGCGGCATGGCGCCCGGTGTCGCAGAGCCTGTTGCAGAGCCGTGTTTTCCTGCCGCTGGTTGTCCGTTGAACGGCGGGCGCGTTCAAGGGCGGCGTTTTTCCGCTACGAAGCGTGTTCACGGAATCCTGACGCTTTTTCCCTGCCAGCCCCTCTCCAGTGATGCTGATGCTGGAGAGAGGCTGGTGGTATGCTGTTACGCGCAACGGGAGATGGAACGCAGAAATTGACCAGAGATCTTCCCTTCTTCTCTCAGGTGAGAAGATGATGCCGTAGATTCTTCACTTCCAGCTCACCGCAATCCACAGGTCGCTCAGCTCCTTTGTATTGAAGGAGAGCTTGAGTTCTCCAGTCGGCTTGGCGGGCGGTGCGATGTTGGTGAATTTGCCAATGAGCAGATTGCCCAGAGCAGCATCCTTCTGGAGCATAATCCCATCAGACCCAATGGTCGCAGATACCTCCATTTGCTCGCTGCGCGCCAGCAGCGTCACGGCCGTCACACGTCCCCTTGCCACGCGTCCCTGCGCCCAGAAGGGGTAATGTTCGGGGCGTAGAGTGAGAGACAGCTCGTTCGTCTGGGTCTTGAAGCGATGCCATTCGCTTGGGAACTCATGGCGCACGGAGAAGAGCCGCACGGAGCCGGTGGCCTGTCCGGCTTTGATCAGTTCATCGAGTTCCTTCATTGCAGCGTTGCGCAACAAGCTGCCGTCTTCGCGAGCGGTGTAACGGATATGGAGAATCACGTCGCTGATGGTGTCGTAATCAAACTGCGCCGGCTCATTTTTGCTGGAATTGGCCGGCAGTTCCAGTTGCCACTCGCTGGTGACACCTGAGTTCTCGAAGGGCAGATAGCGCTCGTCGCGCAGGTTGGTCTCGAACAGCCCGCTATCGTTCTGGGCGGAACTCGTGACGATGGACCGCAGACTGCCGAAATAGTCGCTGAAGCGGTCGTGTTCGGCGAAAGCGAGATTATTCCCATTCATACCCCAACACCAATATCAAGTCTTCCACCTCGCCTTCCTGCAAATTCCCACCGCCGGGGTGGGTCATTTTCAGTTGCCATGTGACCGGTGGGTCTGTTGATACCAATGTAATTCTTGATGCGCTGACGTCCTTTTCGCCGAAATGCAGGCCGCCATATTCATTGACTCGGGTGAGTTCTATTTTATTACTTCCAGCCGGCGGTCCTTCAGGCAACGGAGGCGTCAAGACGACACAGTAATTTCCCCGATTAGTACAGCGTGCCAGTAGCCATATTGTATTGACCTTCAAAGTCTTTCCACGATCCTTGAACGGGAACAAATTCGGCCCCATCTCCAATTCAAAAACGTTCTTACCCGTCGGATTGGTTGGGTACAAGAAGCGGTGCCACTGGGTCGGGAATTCACGCCGCAGGTTGAACATGCGCAGAGAATGTGTCGTACCCTCCTGGCTGAAATACTCCCGAAGATGCGCAATAACGCCATTCTTGAACGCACCGGCGTCTTCCCGCGCCGTGTATCTGATATGAATCACCACGTCCGCGATGGTGCTGTAGTCGAACTGCCGGAGCGGTGAACCGAAATCAGGATTGGCCGGATCGGGGTTATTCGACGGCGGGTCCGTGAAAAGTTCGAGAGACCACTCGCTGATGACACCTGCCCCTTCAAACGGCAGATAGCGCTCGTCCCGAAAGCTCAATTCGAAGACGCCGCTGTCGTTCTGCGCGCTGCTCGTGGCGATGGCTCTGACCGGGATGTTGGTCTCTACGAAGCGTGTGTCCTCAGCCGGAAAGCTGGCGTCGTCCGTGTTACGTGGATAGCCCCTCTCGCCATTCGCTGTGGTGACACGAATACTGTGCTTGAGAAGTCGCAGCGTGCACGACACTGTTGTGTACGGACCCGCCACGCAGGGCAGAGTCAGGCTTACTGATTTGATACGGCGGAAGTAGTGACCGGGGTAATCGAGATCGAACAACTCCTCCGGCAGGCGGAAGAAGCAGCGGCCCGTCTCCCGCAGCTTCACCAGCGCCAACGGATCGAGCAGAGCAAGCGAGATATGCTTGGTCAGTTCGAACTCGCGGCGGTTCTGCTCCAAATACGCAAACTCCAACCGCCGTAAATCGTACTGCAACTTTTCGGCGGCGAGCAGACCTTTCTTGAGGCTGTCCCAATAGCCAAACTGGATGTAGCTACTGTCTTGCAAGCCCAGCTCGAAGCGGAAGCACCGCTCTGCCCGCTTCGCCAGGTCGTAGGCCAATTTGTAGCTCCGGAAAAATACTGAGGAGATCTGGCCAATCTGCCACTGGTAGAGTTCTTCGTTGGTGTATTTCGAGCGCAGAAATGCGTCCACCGCCTCAGCGTTTTCGATCTGTGCGATATGGTTTTCGAGCTCTTTCTCCGCAATGGCGACGCGTACTTCCGCGGCGGCAATGGACCGTTCGAGCTGCTCGATCTCCTTCGCGGCCAAGTCCCTTTGGAAATCCCATTCCTCCTTGCGACGCTGGAAGGATGCTACCGTGCTGGCGATAGACGCCGACTTGTCGAGAATCGACCCGATCTGATAAGTAGCCCTGGCTGCAAGTTCCAGAGACTTGCTAAGACTGGACCCGCCGACGACTCTGGCTACCGCGTGAGGACTGCCACCGAAACCCGAAGCTCCCACGTTAAAGTCGGGTACATTAGCAAGCGCACCGCGCTCTTTCTTAAAGCCGCGAGGTATTCCTTAGCCTCCGCGATCTGCTGCTCGCGCACCGCCTTGACAGCTTCCAGGACGCGGATCTCTTGGCCCTGGCGCAGCAGACTCAACGCTTCAGCATCCCTCTTTTCGAGCGCGCTCAGCAGCGCCGCTCCCAGTGCCTTTACGTCGTTGCAAACCTCGTTCGCCTTTTGCAGCAACACGCTGAAGCGGTAGGGCGGCAGCGGCGCATCGAGGTCGGCGAGGGCCGCACTGATATCTACGCCCGCCGCAACGGCCTTGACCAGTGCACCGGGATCGATGGGTGGCTCGAACAGGGGGAGTTGGCGGACTACCCCCTCGATATTCATGCAGTGGCGGATTTTGTAAAGCCGATCGGCGACCGTGTCCCAGTAGCGCAGCATCTTCTCGTTGTGCGGAATGCAGAAATAGAGCATCGGCAGCGGAGGCGCTTCAGACGCACCCTCTCCTTCACCAGACGGCGCCGGCACGAGATTCTCGATCTCGACCAGCGCGTTGGACATAGCATCGAGCCGATGCTCCAGCTCGTTGAAGGTCTCCACCGGCGGCTTGTCCTTCGGTGGCACTCGCTTTGGCCGCGGTCCCAGGATCTCCGCGGCAAGAATGTACAATTGTGTCGCCTCGTTGATGCTCTCCATGCTGTCCTGACGGAAGAGGTAGTCCCCCCAGGCGATCAGGTTATCTAGGTAGTTCATCACCACCGTCTTCTGGTAGGCGACGGTGCGGTAGTTGGCGATGCGATGAGGGTCGAACGGGTTCGTACGCCAATCCCTCACCTGATCCTCGAGCGCTTTCCTGGCCTGGACCGAGTAGCCGGGCACGCTGGTGTCACCGGCCAGCATGCGCATGATGTTTTCAATCCGTTGTTGGACGTAGGCGGGATCGGTCGTTTCGAAGAACGGCTTGGTGATCCAGTATTTACTCATCACTGAGCCGCCCGGAATCGCGCTCTCCACCCCGATCGGATTGAATATAAAGTGGTACCAGTCGCGCGCTTCTTCAAAACGCTGGTTTTTGCTCAACGCATTGGCGATCAGTAACGGGGCATGGAAGAACAGCTCCCAGTTGTAGCCGGAGTATGCACCGTCCGGGGAGAAGTCCACGACCTCCTTGGGATAGTAATCCTCGGTCCCTGGCTGGACTACCCAATCGGTGGGCTGATAGATGCGCGCGAAGTTGAAGCCGCTGTTTTTGAGTTGTGTGTCGCGGCGCATTAGCCCGGGGATGCCCTGGACCGGGTTGTGGACGAGCTTGGCGAAGTCGCATACGAATGGGTGGTAGAAATTCAGGAAGTGGAACTGCCGAGACTGGAACAACGACCACGAGATTCTCCCCAAATGGTAATGTGCGAAATGCATCCAGAACCGGACAAGCCGGTCGCGGAGCTCGGCATTGGTAAACGGGGGGCGCGTTTCCCCTGGCACCTGGTCGGCCAGGAACCGCTCCACCTGCTGTCGCTGCTCAACAGTCAAGGCAGTCAGGTCCAAAGCGTTCGCCCAAGCGCGGAACAGCCCTTCGAAGTGTTTCTCGAGTTTGCGAAACTCGCGCTTGATCTCCGGATAGTAGAGCCGATTCACTCCACCCCATTTCTCTCGGTCGCTTTTGTGTTTGAATTCAAGCGATGGCAAGACAAAGAAGGTCCGTTTCTGATCGGCGTAGAAAAATGGCAGCCAGCTTCCGCTCGGCGTAAACTGCCAATTGGCAGTGAGCGTGTGAAGAGGTTGCGTCGGGATGTCGAGCCAGAACCGATCCAGGTACGACAGGTGCCAAGGTGGGGATATGCGGAACAGCCCCGGCGTGTGCCTCAGCACTTCCGTGAGGTGATTACCCCTGGTGAAGATCGCCAAAGCGTTTTCGAGCGACAGGTCGTCCTGCTTATCATAACGAGTAGGCAACTCCTGCCACTTGAGAAAGCTTGTGTACGAACCGGTCGAGGCTGTCTCAGGACGGATTGCATGTCGGAAGTCGCCCTGCAGATCGTCGACCCGTACGGGCACGCCTGCGCAGCCGGCGATTTCAAAGGTACCAGAAAGACGGGCTCGCGTGTTGCCGGCACCGTCTACGCTCCACCCGCTGTACTTCACTCCGAAGCGGCCATCGATCTCCGAGCGGTCTACCGGGAAAAAGGTGTAGTGCCGGCGAACGATGTCGCCCTCGTAAGGCTCACTTTCATCATAGTCTTTGGACACCCTCTTGGGCGCCCACTGGCCTTGCCGGTACTCGCTGACAGCCATCTGCAAACGGAGCCGTTTTTTGGCTTTCTGGACAGGTACGCTGCGTTGGCCGGCGGTCGGAGTGGGCACCGTGCTGTTTCCGGCTTCGTCCGGTACCTCGGTGAACATCGGCCAGAACAGGAACAGCCGCTTGTTCACCACCGCCGGAATCAGATAGTCGCCCTGGATGTCAAGGTCCACCTTCTCCCATGGCGTCCACTGGCGGTAGTCGTAGCGGCGGTAATAGTGCTGATGCGGCTCGGCCCCCGTCGTTCGCCCGAACACGTGTAGGATCGTGTTGTCGCCGTCATCCTCCTGGTAGAAGCCGGCGATCTCGAGTTGCGCCACGCCATCGAGTTTCTCGAGGTAGTGGGCGAAGGCCGCCTCGACGGTGTGCTGGTTGATCTCGTTCTGGAGGAGCTCTCTCTCCAGCTCCTTGAAGAACGGCGACCGATCGCGTTTGAGCTCCGGCTGGATCCAGTTCTCCGGCCACAACCACACCTTCCGGTTGGCCTCCCACACCCGATACTTACGCATCCACTTCCACCAACGCCAGGCGCTGTCGCCGTTGGGGCCATCGGCTTCCACTCTGACCTCCGGTTCGAGCCCCATGAAGCAGCGCTGCACGAAGAGCTGCACCGAGCTGATCGCCTGGACCAGCCGGCTGGTGAGTTGGCAGGAGCTCATTTCCACGTCGAGCAGGTAGTAGGCGTAGAGGTCGTTCGTGTTCTCCCATTTGCCTGTGGGGGCATCGGTTGGCTTGGGTTGCGCTAGGAGGTATGCAACGAGCGCGTCACGCTTGCGTTTGCGGAGGACATCCTGAATCTCTGCGCTCAACGTGAGCCAGGTTTCTGCACCGAATCTTGCCCGCAGGAGGGACTTGAGCGTCTTCGTCTGGATCTCGCCCATCGCCGCGGATGCGAAGGTTTTGACCGTTTCGACATCGGTCCCGAGGCTCTCGACGAAGTAGAACGCCCGCCGCATACGCTCCCAGTTCTCTGCCAGGAGGTAATCGCCGGGATAGCTGAGATCGAGGGCAGCGACAAGTGCCTGCACGTCGGTCGCCCTCCACTCGTTATTGAGCCGTTCGACGTCCGCGGCAAAGGCGGCCTGAGTGGCATAGGCTCCCGAGTTCAGCCTGTCCAACACTTCGAGCAGGGTCGTGCCCCGCTCCGGCAGGCTGGCGCGCAGGCGTAGCAAGCGACTGGTGCGCAGCACTCGATCCACTAATCCGCTCGCCATGGGAGTACGGGAGTCGAGCGGCAGAGCGCCGAAATCCACGAGCTGCGCGTTTGCGGTCAGGCTCCGGAGGTGTTCCCACTCCGCCAGCGTGATCTTCCACTTCGACCACAGGGCCGCGACGCGAGTAGCCCAGAACCAGCCGTCAACGGTATCAGCGAAGGGCCCGGTGAGGCGCGCGAGGAGCGTCTTCGGTTGCTCTGCGTACACTGGGTATTCGGTAAGCAGCCGTCGCGCGAGCGCTTCGGTCAAACCGAGTTGCGCCGCCGCCCGCTGAATCACCAGGCCCTCGGCCCGAGTCTTCGCAAGATAGGTGAGCGCCTTCCGGATGGCCGTGGCAAGATTGCGCGCCAGGTTGTCGGAAGATGGGTTGGGGGCGCGCAGCGGAAATTCGAGATCGGTGTCCTGCAGCCAGAGCTGCTCCCGTGGAAACACGCCGGTCCTGGGCTGGGTGAACAGGCTATCGACGGCGTCGCGGTAACGTGTGTCTGCCGAAAGATTATCCAGCGCAGCCTTGTCGGCAGGCGAGAGGATGCCGACAACCCGCAGGAGGCGTTGTTCGGCGTCATAGGAGATCCGCCGAGCCAGGGCCGGATCAACGAGGTGAGCGAAATCAACCGCCTCAGGCAGTGTGGCTAGCGGCGCCGTAAACACCGGGTCCAGGAACTTGAGCGCACGCCGAGGAGCCTGGAAGAACTCGTCAATCGCCTGTTGATACGCAACGATGTCTGTGACAGCCGCGAGAGTAGCATCGGTCAGGAGCGTCGTCCGCTGCTCCTCAGTCATCAGGCCCGTGAACCGCACCACCGGTTCGTAGCGAATCGGTATGTTGTTGGGTGCGCCCGTGATCGTCGCGGGGAACGTGAATCCCGCGGGTAGGTCTGGCACAGGCGCGGCAGATCCCGGGGTATCAAACAGCTTCCGTATCCCCTCCTGGTACGACGCGAGTCCCGTCACGGCTGCAAGCGAGGGGTCGTTGAGCAACACGTCGCGCTGCGCGGCCGTCATCGTCCCGGCAAACCGCAGGACGGGCCTGTATTCGATCCGTATATTGTTCGGCGCACCCGTGATCGCTTCAGGGAATCTGAAGCGCGCAGGCAAACCCACGACGGTCATCTCTTGGACGACTTCGTCGCGGAGCGTCTCGAGGAAGAACCGCGCCTCAGCCTCGGTCCGGTGCAACTGCCGCAACAAGCCGGTCAAGAGGCCCTCCAGGCGCTCGACGTCTGATGCCGGCTCGAGGAATTCGTACTGCGCCGGGTCGAACTCGGCGCGGATGGCCTGAAGGTCTGTGCGGAGTGCCCGAAGGAACCGCGCAGCGTCGGCTTCCTTGACGGCTGCCTTCGCCGAACGGTCGGCGGTGAGGAGCCAGTTGAGTCGGTCCGGCGTGAAGCCGGTGTTGCGCAGGTGATCTATCTTCTCGACAAACTCCAGGGCCGTCTTCGGATCCTGGAAGCAAGGGACAACACCTGTGCCGACGGGCCGCACGATGTCCTGCTGAAGCAGCTTCAGCACAAGCTTCCACTCCTCGGCCTTGAACTTGAGCAGCTTCGCCAGCCATGCATGTCGCCAGAGGAAGGACAGATTGTTGAGAGTCAAGTCATCGGTGATGTACGGCGCCCCGTCCGAGGCGCGAGAGAGAGCAGCAAACACTTCGAGATCGGCCTCGCGGATCCCGAGCGCCGCGAGAATCACCGGCCGATGGTCGGAGATCTTCTCCGCCGACTCGGGGACATCGACCGCTGCCACCGCGAAGGCCGGATCGAGCGGCTGGATGAGTTGCTTGTTGAGGAACAGGCTCTGGTAAAGCCCGTCCGCCCGCCGCTCGTGTGGCTTGGTGAAGTGCGTTCTGGTGTTCAAATTGTCGAAGAGGCCGCACAACTGCTCGACGGTCGTCTTCGCGCCGAGGCGGGCCTTGAGCCGGTCTAGGTAATAGAGGTTGATCAGGAACCGCTCATTGAGCGCTCCGTCGCCGATGCCGGGACAGCGGATTGCGAGATCGAGCTCCCAGAGCTTCCAGCCGCTCAGTTTCCGCCACAACCGCAGAAAGCGGTGTATGCGGTCGAGCTTCTGCACGTCCAACCCCTGAATGACCTTCTTATTCAGGTCGCACGAGGCATCGAGATGTCGAATGGTGATGTCGCCATCTGGGTTGATGAACGGCAGATCGAGCAGTGCCAACAGCTCTTCGTACTCCAGGCCGGTTTTGCGAAGAAACGTCTTGACGTTCGCGACCGACTTGTCGGAATCCTCACGCAGCCAGTCCGCATTGCCCGTTTCGCCCCAGACCGCCTGCTGACCCGCCGTCGTGGTGTCCGCCACCAGAATCAGACGCTTTTCGTCGAACTCAGCAGCCGGGTCTGCGCTGATGCCGAAGTACTCTGCGGCAATTTCGCCGTCCGTGGGGTTATTGGGCGCGGAGGTACCCCTGAGTGTGCGCATTAGATCCCAGCGCTGCAGATTGCACGTACGAAAGCCGGCACGAACCTCTTCGGCGAAGAGATCGAAAGGCAGCGAAAACGCCCGATTGCGCTGCGCATGGCGCCTTGCATCCCCTTCGGGGAAGAGATCGAGCGGCACGGCCAGCGGATATCTCGCCGCACGGAGCTTGTTGTAGGCCTCGCTGTTCACGTAAGCGGGATAGGCCCGGAGTTCGGTGCTGGTCGCCTTGGTGTTCGGCAGGAGTTGGGCGAAGAAATTGGTTGTAGCCTTCTTCTTGAGCAGGTACGTCGCATCGGTGCCGTGCACCACCCAGCGGTTGGGGTCAGACGGGTTGACCTGCGACAAGGTGAAGTCGCTCCCATAAGCAACGTTTTTGGTATCCAGTGCTGCTTTGACCGCGGCCTTCGCCTCCACAGGGTCGGCTGGGATCGCGATTAGTCCCGGCAGCTCCACGTCGTTGTCCCCAGCTGCATCAACGGCGCGTTCGAGCACCTCACACACCAGGTCCACGTATGGCAAGGTTGTGAGCGCATTCTCGCAATTGAGTTCGATATAACCCAGATCAGGGCGTCGGTCGAAAAGGATGTCGCGAACCGAATGGTATCCGCCACCGGCCTTGGGCCTCAGGCTTGAGCGGTCTCGCAGGTACATGAGCAGGTTGGTGAAGTAGGCGGCGGGACTGAGGGCTGACCGGCAGTGCTCGCAGTGACAGATGTCGCCAGTCTGGAAGAGGTTGTTCCAGTTCGGGAACCTTGCAAGGTCGGGGTGGCTGCTCTTTAGCACGCCCGGCAGCACGCCAGAGTCAAAAGATGCCAGATCGCCGACGATGATGAGCACCGCAGCGTGCGTATCGGCGGCACGGTTCCAAGCTGCTCGCGCAAGCTCTGGCGTGAACCCCTGGCGCTCGCCATAGCGCCGGACGAACTCGCTCTCACCCAGCCGATAGACCATCTGCGCCGAGTGCAATCCGTCCGCCAGCAGCGCATCGGTCGCCTCGAAGGTGGGAGCCAGCTTGAAGACGCGCTGGACGGCCTTGAGCTCGGTTCGGAACGAAGGGTCCTTCGCCAGTGCACCAAGTTCACTCCCGCGTTTTTCGAGGAACTCGTCCACCGACGTGTGCAACAGGTCAAACTCGGGAAACCGCTCGACCAATTGCCACAACTCCTTGGCGTGCTTGACGCCTGACGCACCGCCAGCGGCAAGCGCCCGCTCCAGCCTACCGGCGAAAGCCGCCGTGGGGAACGCCTCGCGAAATTGGCGTTCCAGCATGTTCGCGTACAGCTCGGCTTCCGGAGCCTCCATCGCGCCGGTCGGATCTTTGAGACCAAGTGGCAGTGCCACTTCACCCGCCTTGTGCTTACGCTGGAGGAGATCCACCCATTCACGTGTGCTGAGCTTCGCCAGTTTGCGAATGTCCTCCGGCCGGCGGATTTTGAACTCCTCCTTGAGCATCCTGACCACTGAGAAGTCGCCCCGCGTCAAGTCTGCCAACGCATACGAGGTGCGTAGATCCGCAATCTCTTCCTTTGTAAAAGACTTGTCTCGCTCCAGCGCGGCCAGCAAATCCGGTGTCAGCGCCTTATGCTCGTTGAACAGGCGGGCGAATTTCTGTCGTTTTCTTGCGTCTGCTATACCCGCATGGTCGAGGGCCAACCCGACGAATGCGGGCCCCGACTTCCGGCTTGCCACCAGTCTAGCGGTATATCGCAAGAACACCTCTATCCAACTGTCAACCTTCTTCCAAAGAACTTCCGGAATTTCTCTTTGGTTAAAACTGACGGTGAGCGCCTTGCGGATGGCGACCGCATCGAGGGAAGGAAGCGCCGCCAATACATTCTTCATCTGTTCGGTGAGGCTTTGCTGGTCGGTGTACTCGTAAAACGGCGCTCTCAGCACGGCAAACCAGAATTCCGGCTGGATCCGCTGCTTGGCCAGCCTGTGGGCCATAGCAAAGCGGGCAAGGACAGATTTTTCAAACCCCGTTTCGCCGGAAAGGAAAGTCAGATCCTGATATTGCCCATCTTCCTCCAGTTGCTCCACGCTCAAGCCTTCGAGCAAAGGCTTTATGTCCTGGCCAATCCGCTCAAACAGTGTCAGCGGGCGTTCTTTTTCTGCCGGAATCGTGAGATCTACTTCGGCAATCGGCGGAGCATTGAACAATATCGGCGATGTGACCAGCAAAGAACCATCGGCAGCAAAGGCCTTGACAACCAGGTCTGCGCTGCCTTTTTCCCTCTTGCGAAACTGGCGTGGGGAATAGCGGATGTGGTAGTAGCCCTCCTTGTTGGTTTGGCTCTCACCCAGTAGTTGTTCACTGCGTAAATCACGGTCAAAGGCAACAACCTTTACACTGGCGGCAGGAGAGCCATCGGCGAGCCGAACCGTACCTTTTACCTCATAGATGGGTTGCTCTGTGTGTGGTTCGTCCTTCAGCAGCCCCAACTCCCGAAGAAGCGCATTGAGCGCGTTGGCCGTGGGCTCGTCCACCTCGCCGGTGGGTTGCAGGTTGCGTTCACTTTGAAATACAGCGACCAGCTCTGCCGTGATCTTGCCGTAGCTTTGCTTGTCACGTTCGGGTGGCAGCGCGGTCAGTAGTTTCTTACGCCTGTCTGCGTCTTTGGCGAGTATAAGGCCCCGTTCGAGCAAAAGCTTGAGCGCCTCCTGCAGGTCGGCCACTTGGGGGCCTTGCATTTGTCGTTTCAATGGAAAAGTGATTGTGTTCATAGCGATACACCTTTGCAGCCATTCAGGCCAGGGTATATGTTGACGTTCTCAATCAGTAGTGCAGTTACTAAAGTAACGAAGCTCGCTAAAACATTGCTCATGTTCAGGTTCTCAACAAAGTAATGCAAGCCACTTTCTTGCATGCTTTTCCTTCCAGCGCGCCAGCCGAGCAGCCATTCAACACCAGAATTACCGTGCCGGACAACACCCAACACTGCCTTGGCAAGCGCCATCGGTGCAAAAGGTGCGGCGAATACAGAAAGCATCGCAGCCGGTCTCACGATTTCCAGAATGCCAGCACCCGTGAGCAATTTCACTGCGTCGCGGGCAACATGTTCTGCGCCGATGGTATCCCAGCTTGCGCCGACCGGATCGAGTAGCACCAGCCTGTCGAACCACACCGTCGCAATCTCGACCTGCGGAAGCTGCGCGTCTGCAAAAAATGATGAAAGGTCATCGTAATTGGTGTTGTAAGTGGCTAACATCACCATCGGTCGGTAGACATTGCCTTTTTTAACTGTCATCGTCTATCTATAACTCTCTCTTACCTCCTGGCTCAAACGTCTATTCCAACGTCGCTCATAGTATGAACTGTCATATAAAAAACCAACAGCGAGCGCGAGATCCCTCAAAAGCTCCAGATTATTACCCATAAGACCACCTGCACGCCCAATTAACTCGGGGAGGAGCCTGTTGTGTTCCTCATACCATTGCATCTCCTCCCGAGATAAATCGGTACGACGACTTGGATCTAGAGATGGATCGTACCTAAAGAGGTACTCATCGAGTAGATCAGCTTCAACATCAGCCCACGAGTGCGCAGAACCACGTCGAACGACGCTGTGGCCACTGTACATGTGGTAGGCTACTTCAAAATCTGAAGGCAATTGGGTTATGGAAGAACGGGGTTGGTAGAAATTTACACTCCTCCAAGCGTGAATAACTAGCTCATGCACTGCAGTCAATCCAAACTCTAATCGCGACCCTATTTCCGATATGGGTCTGACCACTACGAATACCTCACTTGAATAGCCCTCTGCACTGGCGGGAAAGGTTTCTCCTAACGCTGATTCATTAGCCAACGGCCCTGTACTTAGGCGGATGACTGCTGAGGAACTCGTAAGGTCATAAAGTCTTTGCAGCACCCAAGAGACCTCGGGGCGCCCCCGCCCCCGTCTTGCAAGGTCAAGATCGACTTGTAGAAGGTATCTTCCATCTTGCTCGACGACAGAAATCGCTCTTGATTCGGCTTCCATAAATCTTCTGAATTCTTCGCCGGATAGGCCCAGTTCGTACGCCTGAGCTGCACCAACTGCATGTAGGTATATTGCAATGGACCGTAATTGCTCATGTGCTGTTCTTTCGCTGACACGCGCTTCTGTATGGCTTCTCCTGTCCGCTTGCTCAAAATGGTAGCCAAGTTCAACAGATAGTCCGCTGGGGTCTGCGTAGGTTGTGGGATTGCTGTTGCCGTACTGGTAAGAACTTAGTGCGTAAGACGACGTCGAATACCATAGCGATGTCGATGACGTTACTGAATATGACTCGATGTCTGTTTCGCAATTATTCAGGTCTACATCAAGCAGAATTGCTGGATCAACGCTACACCACTTCACAAGCCAACTCACGTAATACCTCGCCCCGTGGTAATACAACCCGCTCTCTTCATCACGCTCCTTGCCGGTGTAGCGGTAGCGCTTGGGCGTCTCGGTCTGGCTGCGCACGGCCTGATACGAGGT
Source organism: Roseiflexus sp. (assembly GCA_017743475.1). Classification (GTDB taxonomy): domain Bacteria; phylum Chloroflexota; class Chloroflexia; order Chloroflexales; family Roseiflexaceae; genus Roseiflexus. The sequence goes on from JAGHYV010000025.1 coordinate 14,336, forward strand.
GCTGCCGTAGGGGTAATATTCCTCGTAGGAGATGATCTGAGCTTGGTCATCCAGCTCGAGGCTGGCCGAGCCGAGGTGGTTCCCGAGCTGGTAGCGGATGAGTTGCGCCGGTGCGGGGTCGCTCCCCTGGGTGCGGGTCTCGACCAGGGCGATGCGCTGCTGGTCGTCCATGAGGTGCAGTGTCTCGCGCTCGAGGGTCACGTTCTGCCCGTCACCCGCGTATTCACGATAGACCTCGAAGCCGCCCAGATAAATGCGCTCCTTCATGCGCGTCGGCGTCTGGTTGGCGGGCGCCTGGCGCTCGGTCACCTTGCGCACGCGCTGGCCCGATGCGTCGTAGACGTAGCAGGTGGTCTCCGGCGTGCCGCCGTTGTTCACCACCTGCCGCGAGGTGGCCTGGAGTTGGTCCTCGAAGTCCCACCGCATGAGCGGCAGGTGCGGCATGCTCGTCATGTTGCCGTGGACGTCGTGGCTGTAGCGTTCGGTATGGGAACCGATGTTGGTGCGGCTTAAGCGGTTGCTGGTCTTGGCGGACTCCAGCAGGCTCGGCTCCTCGTAAGCGTACTCGCGCGTCCAATTGCCGTTTGTGGCCTGGTGGATCAGGCGCAGGAAATTGCCCACCGCGTCGTACTCGTAGCGCTCGATGTAACGGCGCATCGCCTGTCCGTCGTGAGGATGGGGGAGATGCACGCGCGGGGCGTCGTCCCACGAGGTGGGTACGGGGAGATGGGACTGGCCGATGTGCTCGCGGCCCGTGGCCTCGATCAGCCGATAGATGGCGTCGTAGGTGTACTCGGCGTGGGGCTCGACGACGGTGTTGTTGAAATAAACGGTCTGCTGGGCGTCGTCGCGGATGCTCGTGATGTTGCCCGCCGGGTCAAAGGTGTAGCGCAAGTCTTGCAGGACGCCGCCGTTGCGGGTGGTGCGCAGGCGCGTCAGGCGGAAGGTGAGCGGGTCGTAGATGTAGGTCGTGACCACGCCGTTGCCGTAGGCGATGCGCTCGCGCTGGCCCCTGGCGTTGTAGTCGAGGTCGGCGACGAAGACCGTGGCGGCAGCCGCGCCGCGCAGGCTGGCTTCGATGCGCTCAAGCAGGTTGGCCTCGTTGTAGGTCGGACGGATGACGCTGCCGTCCGGCGGGCGCAGCTCGACGGGGCGATTGAGGGCATCGAAAGCGGTGCGACTGGTGAAGGTCTCGGTCTCCAGCGGGGGCGCGCCGGACCAGTCGGGTGCGGTCTTGTAGTCACGCGCGAGTTGCCGGCGGCTCTCCAGGAGATTCCCTTTGAAATCGTAGGCGACGTTGGTGATCACGCCAGCCTGATCGAACTGCCGGTAGACCCTGCCGCGGTGGTTTCCGGCCTCGCCCTGCCCCTCGCCGTATTCCGTGCGCTCGGCCTGACGCTCGCTGTCGTTTTCGGTCACGTACAGTCCCGTAAGCCGGCGCAGGGCATCGTAGGTCATGCGGCGGGTAAAGCCGCGGCTGTCCCAGGCGCGGATGGGCTTGCCGGTGACGTCGTTCAGCGTCCAGCGCTCGCCCGCCTCCATGCTGGCCTGATGGATGCGGTTGCCGAGCAGGTCGTAGTCGTAGCGCATGACGATGCGACCCAGCAAATCGCCGTTCTGGACGAGGGCATCGCGCACCGCCCGTTGGTTACCCTCGATGTCCAGCTCCACGCGGGTGGCGTAGCGCTCTTCGACGGTGCTGCCGTTGCGGCTATAACGATTGTGGGCGAACGTCAGGAAGGCACGTCCCAGGCTGTCGAAATGCGCCACAGTGGGTGTTGCGGCATGCACCTCGGTCTTGCGCGCGGCCCGCGTCTCGTTCGTGCGATCGGTCGCGTCAGGATACCGCGCCGCAAAGGCCGCGGCGTGGGCGGAATCAGTGCGCAGCGCGTGCCAAGCGGGGAGATACTCTGCGTCGGGTAGCCGCCGGAAGAAGTCGCCCACGTCGGGGTCGGTCGTGGGGTCGAGGAACACGGTGTCGTTGACATCCCAGGTCTCCTGCTGCCAGGGATTGAAGACTACCTTCTCCCAAGTGTGGTTGGGATGCAGGATGGCGACCACCCGCTCGACCGGGTCGTAGAAGAGCACCAGACTAACGCCGATCTTGACGTCGAACTCGAAGCGGTGGGTGTCGGTGAAGAAGGGTTCGTACTGGCGGACGGGTTTGCCCTTGTTGTTGAAGATCGTCCAGCCGCTGCCAACCCAGCGGGGACGTACGTCATCCGTGGTCATCACAGGCTGACCGTCGACGCCCACGATGATCCTGCCGTTGCCATCGCGCCGGGGCACCGGTCCCGGCTCGGCCTGAATCTTCTTTTGGACCTCGCGACCGAAGCCGTCGGAGTAGGAGAAGCTGTGCTGGATTTTGGTCTGTTGCCCGTTCAGGTCAGACTCGTGGGTTTCGCGGGCCAGGGTGTAGACCACAGCAGGCTGCGGGTTGGCCGTGTCCTTCGTGCGGTGGTAAGCAAAGAGATCGTAGACCAGCCGGGTAGTGGCCTGTTGCAAGATGCTGTGCGGGTTGGCGAGCGGGTTTTGCAGGTGCGCCAGGATGGTGGTCTCGTCCAGATCAGCCGTGAAGTCGGTGAGCGAGTCGCCCAGCGTTTCCTCCGGTTTACCCATCACCGCCGTGCCGACAACCATGCCGAGGGCGTCGAAGGCCACGGCGCTGCGGTTGCGGTTGGGGTCAGAGACGAGCCACGGCTGCAGCACGCGATAATCATTGGTGCGGCGGGTGATGGCGCCAGTTGCGTTGCGCTCGCCGACAGTGACGCGGTTGCCGAGGGCGTCTTGCGTCTCTAAAAGCAAGAGGTCATAGGCGTCGTAGGTGAGCGTGGCATCATGACCGAAGGGATCGCGGAAGCGGCGCGGGAGGAAGAAGTGCGCCATTGCCTCGTCCAGCTCCTGAGCGGCGGGGGCACTCGGGCTGTCGTGGTAGAACACCCGGCCCGACGGAATCCACCAGCGGCCATCGCCATCGAGGTCCACATAGCCGCCCTGGTCGGCACCCGGTCCACCGAGCACGGCAGCAGGGTTGGGAAGCAAAGCCTGACCGTTGCGCCAGAACACTTGAGAGAGCAACCCGGACGTGAAGGCCAGTTTGTAGCTCTCGCCGGGCAGGGCGAGCGATTCGAGTTGCCCCAGCGGGAGCAAATCGCTTAGGTCGTTGCGGCGATACAGGGTGCGCACCTGCTCGATCAGGCGTTTTTGCTTCGAGACGTGGTCTGCCGTCTGCTCGTAAGGGATTTCTGCTGCCGACGCCAGCAAGGCAAACCCGTCGCGCGTCCACTCGTCGAAGCTGAAGCGTGTGGCGTTGTTTTCCGGCCTGAATCCGGTCAGTTCGTAGGTGCGCGTCTCTGCCGCGAGCGGCGTGCGGTAGTCGTCGGCAAGATCAATCGCGTTGGTAACCCGGTTCTCGGTGTAGGTGATGAGGGTCTGCGTCTGTCTGGCGCGGTCGGTGTCGGTCGGCAGGCTCATGTCCGGCCTGCGGCGGCCGTAGCCAATGGCGACGTCCTTGAGCACGTTACCGTACTCGTCCACCTCCAGCGTGAGCGCGTGTTGAATGCGCGGATCGGCCGGGTTGCGCTCGTAGTGATAGGTGAGCGCCTCGCGGGGATGGGCGAAGAACACGGCATGGCGATTGGCGCCGCGCCGCTGCACCACGCGGATCGTAAAGTTCTGCTCCGTGACGGTGTAGGGATGCTGAGCTTTGTCGGTGCCGTCGAGGGCGTACACCTCCTGGCGCAACATGGAGCCTTTGAGCGCGCGGCATGCTTCGCGCTCTTCCTCGACGGTCAAGCCGTGAGGTAAAACGGTGTCGGGGAGCAGCAGGGCGCGGGCTTGCGCATCGGTCAGGCCCGGCTCGCGGTAATACTCGCCCTTATCTTCGGCGCCGAGCAGACCGGCGAAGAAGTCGGACACGTGGCCACGGCCCAGATAGACGCCGGTGTGGAACCAGGTCCGGGTCAGCACTGGCGGGACGTGGGAGGTGGCGTTCCAGTTGATCGTCCCCTCAGCCCAGCCCTCTCCCCCGTCGGGGGCGAGGGAGGAAAATTCCTCCGTATCCCACTGCTCCACCATCCCGAACCCGCGGAACTCGCGCTCCTCGCCGTCGAAGTAGCCGTGGTGGTAGGCGTAGCGGGTGACGAAGCGGTTGCGGCTGATGTGGTCGTAGGTCTCGACCCGCTCGACCACGTGTACCGGAAACGGCAGCCGCGTGATCCAGGGTTTGCCGGCCCGCTTGTCGGCGAGATAGAACTTGGTCGAAGGCGCATACTGCACCCGTGTCTCAGCGCCCAGGTTGTTGACGGTCTTGATGAGCAGGTGCGGTTTTTCGGCCATGAGCCGCACGTAGCGCATCGGGCGCCGGGCATCCCCCGGCAGCGGCGAGGACCAGACCAGGCAGGCGGTGCCGTTGCCGAGCAGGTCCAGCGCCTGGATGTGGACGAGATCGTCCACCTGGGGAAAGATCGGCAGCTCGCGCGGCGCGCTCCAACTGTTGCCGGACTGGTTGAAGTAAAGGCGCACGCCGTCGCGGTGCAGGTAGATGATGTCGGTGGTGCCGGAGCCGTCGATGTCGGCCAGGCGAATACGGCGCTGATCGAATTGGTCGGGTGCATCGAACCACGGTGCATGGTCCATCGTGACCCTGGCGCCGAAGCGGCCGTAGCCCAGATTGGGCCAGTAGCAGACCTCGCCGTTGCGGATGCGCACGAGATCGGTCAGGCCATCGCCTGACATGTCGGCGAGATAAATGGACTGGGTGCCGTCGGCGAAGACCAGGCGCGGGCCTTTTTCCTCATCAAGGGCCTGGGCCACTCGCCGCGCCGGGCCGAATCCTTCCTCCGCCAGCGAGGGATGCCAGACAAAAGCATCGTCTTCGGTGATGAGCACGTCGGCGCGCCCGTCGCCGTCCAGGTCCACGAACCGGAGATTAGGATCGCGCAGGTTGCGGTTGAGCGGTGCGGTGAACGGACGGAACGGCTGCCAGCTTTCGTTCTCGTCGTGTTCGTAGAGGCCAACTATGGGTCCATCCGTCACCACCAGGTCAGGCTGGCCGTCGCCGGCGAGGTCCAGGAACTGCGCGCCTGCGGCCAGCGACAGGTTGGGTTTGACCTGCACGCTCTCTACCGGTGCAAAACGCGCCCTGACCGTCTCTTTGCCGTTCTCCTTCACCGGCAGTGGGCTTAGATTGCGCTTGTAGAACCAGCCGCTGCCCTGCTCGGTGAGGATGCCGGGAACGCCTTCGCCGTGCAGGTCGGTCCACTGGTAACTGCCGCTGTCGAGTCCGGCCGATAAGTTCTCCAGGCTTTCGGCATCGACTTCCTCCACGACCTCCTGCACCTCCGGCTGGGAGTAAGTGAATTCCAGGGGCGGCAGGGTGCGTTTGACATAGCCTGTGCCGTCCCGCTTGTAGCCGCACTGGGTGACGCTGACGAGGAAACTATAGACCGGGTTGCGGGCGCTGGTCGGGTCTTCCTCGTAGGCGTAAGTGAAATCGGTCGAGCGCACCAGACCGTCGTAGCCGGGTTCGCTGGTGGGAAGGTCGGTGATATGGTGGAACATCAGCACCCGCTGGCAGAGGCGGTAGGTACGTACCTCGAAGCCGGCGCGGTAGGACGAGAAGGGGTCGGGCCGAACCGCCCACGGTCGGCTTTCGGCAGGTGTAGGAGCGTCTTCATCGTGGTCGCCGTAGTCGAACACGATCTCGAATAGCCAGCCGGCGTTCTGGGTCTGGCTCGAGCTCAGGAAAGTCGGACGGCGGCCTTGATTGTCCAGCAGCGGGGTGCGGTTGCCATAGCGAATGCGCTTAAGGTAACGATTCGCAGAGCGGCTCTGCGGCGTGCGGTTGCGCTCGTGGGCCTGCGTGGCATCCACTCCGACCGAGTCTTCCGGCTTGTACTCGTAGACGACGGCATTGCCCTTATCGTCGCGGGTCTCGCAGATAAGCCAGGAGAAGATGCGGGTCGGATCGTCGGGATCGGCAATGCGTGAATTGGCATCTTTGCCGTAAAGGGTAAGGATGTTGTCCCTGGAAATGGAGCGCCAGTGGACGTCACGCGGATCGTTGACATTCGTCCAGCGCTCGATGCGGGCGAACAGTCCCTCGATGCGCGGCCGGTAACGGTGAATGCGGTACGTCCTGCCGTCGAGGGAGCGCGTTTCGCTCCAGCGCGTGCCGTCGGCGTTCAGAACCGGCACCAAATCCTCCGCGCCCGAGAGGATAAAAACATCGGATTCTTCGGCATCGCGGTACTGTGGCAGGCCCTTGTCCGTTTTGCGCGTGATCGCGGGCAGGGAGAGGCTCCACCCAAAGCCGAACGGACCGTTGCCCGCGCCGGAGTCGTAAGCGAGGGACAATTGCGGACCAAAACCGGAACGACCAGGGCTGGTGGCAATGGGCACAGACATCGAGCCAGTGCCGGTCACCGGGTTGGCGGCGAACTTCTCGCCGATGCCGCGGATTGCGCCGTCGCCCTTGGGCAGGGAGATGGAGGGAGCAGGCGATTTTGGTTCATTGTCAGGTCGATGCGATTGACCTGCGGTTTTTTCGGTTGCAGGCATCATGATTATTACTCTGCATAGTTGAAGGTTGAAAGTTGGGCGTTGCAAGGTTGAAGGTTGAATACATATCGTGATAAACGCAACAATCTTCCGAGAGAGTAATACATGGGTTTGAAACGGAACTCAATTCGCTCTTAAGCTTAGCGAATGCCTTGATATGGTCGGAGAAGAATGTTCTGTTAAATAAACGTGAAAATGCAAGTGGAGCGGAGTTTTTTAAGTTTATCATGATTTTGTAATGCGTCAAGGGCAAAAAAGTAAAAACGGGCTAAAGTTCCGAAGCAGCGACGTATTCGTGCAACATCCTCCACAACGTTTCCCGGTTCCATACCTGCATGACGTTCATGCGATAGCAATGTGTCGAACTGATCGCAAGATAGTCTCTGATACGCCGTCACTGTGAAGCGCCGACAGGATTTGGCATCTTTTGTAACGGGAGTCCTGCCCAGGGAGGGACTCCAACATTTCACCGGGTGCATCGCCTTCTCGTAGTGCAGATGATCACCTGTATGGGTACCTGATCGACGACGCTTCGCCGTGGTGCGCGCGACGACCAGCGCTTCGGCGGATGTGATGGCACAGGTCTGCTGCGCCTTGCAGCGATCACACCAGCGCCCTGTCCCTGACCGATCTCATCGATGGATAGTTGACACGGATGTTTGTCTGCCCTTGAATTCCGGTGGAGACCCGTTTTTTGCTTGACAGCAACGCATCAGCGTGGTATCTTATCGTCTCGTGAGTGGAGAGTAGCGTGTTTCGCACGGGTGTGGTACAATACAGACGAGGGCGTATAGCTCAGCAGGTTAGAGCGCGATCCTGATAAGATCGAGGTCGGTGGTTCGAGTCCACCTACGCCCACCATGTAGAGAATTGAGCCTTTCTCAATTCTCGCTTTATTTCGGGGCGATAGCTCAGATGGGAGAGCGGCTGCTTTGCACGCAGCAGGTCCGGGGTTCGAATCCCCGTCGCTCCACCACAAAGGAATGACTGGGGAATAAACCGGGGCATACATGCTCCGGTTTTTTACTTGCCGTACGTTATCTGGAGACATACACCAGATGGAGACATACACCAGAGGCGCGGGGGCGCGACTCTCAAGTGTAGCGTTTTTGGGAGAGATGGGCGATGTTCTGTATTCCCGTGCGCCTTTGCCCCCTCATCCCCCTTCTCCCACACGTGGAGAAGGGGGAGTTTGGTCGTCCTGATGCCTGAAACGGGCGATGACACGCAGGGGCTTGCCAAAAAATCTACCCCTGTGAGGGGGGCGCGGAGGACGTTGAGGCGCCAAAGCGCGGAAAGCGCGAAGGCGCAGTAACGCTGCGCCCTGCCAGTTCGTGTCAGCGAAACGGCGGGGAAGATAGCACGCCGCCAGCGCCGAGATTCCAGACCTTGTTCGGTCCGCGGTCGAGATTGATAGGAGTGTTCGGTCCCAGGTTGCGGTTGTAAATATCGCCATAGTTGCCAACCTGCTTGATGATCTGGTAGGCAAAATCGTTCGGTAGCCCCAATCCCTCGCCAAAGTTTCCTTCCAACCCCAGCAACCGTTTAATGCGCGGATCGGTTGTGCTGGCGCGCAGACGATCAACGTTGCGCTGATCGACACGCAGTTCCTCTGCATAGATCGTTGCAAAGACCGTCCAGCTGATCACATCAAGCCACTGATTGTCATCGCGGGCGATGACAGGACCGAGCGGCTCGCGCGAGATGCGGTCACCGAGAATGATATGGTCGGCGGGATTCTTGAGTTGCTGACGTTTGGCAGCCAGTTGAGAACTGTCGCTGGTGACTGCATCGCATTCACCTTCGTCATAGGCAGGATACAGTTCGTCTTCGCCATCAAGCACGCGGGCAGTGAACTTAATGCCGCGCGCAGCGAAGTCGTCGTTCAGGTTCTGCTCGCTGGTCGTGCCTTTTGCGACACAGATCACCTTGCCCTCGAGATCTTCAAGTTTCGTGATCCGGTCTTTGATGCGCACCATGAAGGTCTGACCATCGTGAAAGGTCGTGGGACCGAACGCCAGACCACTGATGTTCCGTCCTAATGTCCATGTGGTATTCCGAAACAGGACGTCGACCCGTCCCTCGCGCACGGCGTCGAACCGGTTTCTCGGACCTGGTCCGGTAACGAGGGCGACGAACTCCACTTTTGTGGCATCTCCAAAGATCGCGGCAGCGACGGCGCGGCAGAAATCGACATCGAAGCCGCTCCATGTCTGACGTACGCTATCGTAGAAGCCGAAGCCCGGCAGGTCGGCGTTGGTTCCACAGATCAGATAGCCGCGCTCTTTGACGCGCGCCAGGATCTTTTGCGGTGCCAGCGTGGGGGTGGGCGGTTCCGCAGTCGGCGGTGCAGAGGTGGCGGTAGCATCGCCGGAAGGCGCGCTGGGCGGCGATGGTGCAACGGTCAGCATGGCGGTCGCCTGAGACACCGGTGCAGGAGTCGCTGTTGCGATCAGAATGATCGGTTCAGGGGTGGGTTGTCCGCCAAGCAATCCGCCGAGATTGCCACACCCGGCAAGGACGAACGCCAGCATTATCAGTGCTATCGGTGGAACTCGAGCAGCGGGCGAAAAGCGGGTGTGCATGAATAACGGCTCCTCCTAATGAAATCTTGTTGCATGCATGGTAGCATACCTGGTGCAGAACGTTGAATGCTGAACGTTGGGTGTTGGGGGTTGCAGGTTGCAGGTTGAACGTTGAGGGTTGCGGGTTGAACGTTGCCTGCGTCACTTCAGTCAAGTGGGTGATGTGTACCGGTTGATTGAACCATGTGCGCGCCAGGGGCATACCTTTGGTATGGCTTGACATCCCGCCGATCTGTGTCGATAATCCGATGTTACAGGTCGCGCAACTGCTCTATTTCCGCCAACCCAGAGTTCGTTCTTTCTCGATTCCTTTGCAATCCGACAGGAGACGCCAGATGACGTGGCAAACATATCTGAACGAACAGCAGGACCGTTTTCTTGCTGAGTTGCTCGATTTTCTGCACATTCCGAGTGTGTCGGCCCTGCCAGAGCACGCGGCTGATGTGCATCGCGCGGCGGAGTGGGTCGCAGGACGGATGCGCGCCGCAGGGATCGAGTCGGTGCAGATTCTGCCAACCGGTGGGCACCCGGTAGTGTATGGCGACTGGTTGCACGCCCCTGGCAAGCCGACGGTGTTGATCTACGGGCACTTCGACACGCAACCTGCCGATCCGCTCGAGTTGTGGGATCATCCGCCATTCGAGCCGGTGGTGCGTGATGGGCGGGTATATGCACGCGGTGCCTCAGACGATAAGGGGAATATGCTGCCGCCGATCCTGGCGGTCGAGGCATTGCTGCGCACAACTGGCGCACTGCCTGTGAATGTCAAGTTTCTGTTTGAAGGACAGGAAGAAATCGGCAGTCCGCAGATCCCGGAGTTTGTAGCGGCGCACCGTGATATGCTAGCGTGCGACCTGGTGATCAGCAGCGATGGTGGGCAGTGGAGCGAGACCGAACCGGCGATCCTCACCGGACTGCGAGGTGGCTGCGGTGTTCAGATCGATGTGCGTGGACCGAACCGGGATCTGCACTCTGGTATCTATGGCGGTGCAGTGCAAAATCCGATCCATGCGCTCACGGCGATCCTGGCGTCGATGCGCGGCGCGGATGGGCGCATCCTGGTCGAAGGGTTCTACGATGCCGTGCAACCGCTGACTGATGACGAGCGGCGGCGGTTCGCCTCGCTCCCCTTTGATGAAGCCGCGTACATGGCGGACCTGGGGGTAACGGCGTTGTGGGGCGAAGCGGGGTACACGACGTATGAGCGTACCTGGGCGCGCCCTACGTTGGAGATCAACGGGATATGGGGCGGCTTTCAGGGCGAGGGCGTGAAGACAGTGTTGCCATCTGAGGCACACGCCAAGATTACGTGCCGACTAGTCCCCAATCAGGACCCGGCGACGATTGTGGCGTTGATCACGGCGCATGTGCAGAGGCATACGCCGCCGGGTGTCACGGTGACGGTAACACCGCTAAAGTTTCTAGCAAAGCCGTACCTTATGCCGTTCGATCATCCGGGCAATCAGGCAGCGCGTGACATCCTGGTTTCCATGTATGGCCGTGAACCCTACGAGGTGCGCAGCGGCGGCAGCATTCCGATCTGCACCATTCTCCTGGACGAATTGGGGGTCTATACGGTCAACTTTGCGTTTGCGCTTGATGATGAGCGCCAGCATTCGCCGAACGAGTTCTTCCGCCTGAGCAGTTTTCGCCGTGGACAGGAGGGATATTGTATGCTGCTAGAGCGACTGGCGGATCTGGAACCAAGAACCAAGAACTGAGAACTAAGAACCAAAAGAAAGAACTAAGAGCCTATCCGAAAAACTGGTGTACCGCTTTGCTTGTAGCGTGATCGCCTTGCGTTCCGCCGGGTTATTCGGATAGGCTCTAAGTACAGGCTATCATAAGTGCGATCTGAGTTTCTTTTCGAGCGTGTTGCTGGTGTACGTCCAGGTGATGAAGCGGGCCTGCGCATTGTGCGCGGCGATACTCGTAGCAATCGCCCGTTCCGGCGCTGCCGCACCGACAACACAATACGGTGTCAGGAGGTTGCCTTGCCGCCCTCGCAACCAGATTTCCATCAGATCAAGCCACGCGGCATTGGCGGGCAACTGCCTGATCTGCACCGTGACTAATCCTATGCTGCGCCTCGATCCATGGCGTCATCCGCTGCGAGGCGTGCGTCGGCCCAGTATCCAGGATCTGCGCCGCTCCCGGAGGCGCCTGCCGACGGATCGCCTCCGGCAGCAGCACTGTCGTCACACGATGCTGGACGTCCACCAAACCCTGGTATGCCGTGTGCTATCCGATTACCCGCCTATATCGCGGGGTTGGACGCCACAACCGCTTCCCGTGCCCGGAGTGCGGTTGTTTCGTCGCGCCCCACCCTCCGGCGCCCTGCGCCAGCATCGTGCAGGCGTGGGCAGGGGCGTCCGGCGCCAGGCGCGCACGCGTCAGCAACGTGGTCGGGTTATGGATAGGCTGCCCCGCGCGAGAGCGCCAGGGGTGCAGGTGCGCCGCACGCACCCAGCGCTCGACCTTGCCGGGCGCGACCGGGCCATTCGGACGCGTGGAAGCAACGCGCCGCGTCGGTTCGGCCCGATTCCCGCGCGCCAATGGTACATCCTGCTGGCGTGGCAACGGACCAGCCGCAGCCGTCGCCTGCGCCCGCACCTCATGGGGAATAGCGGTAGGTGACCCCGACCGTGGCGCCGCTTCCGGGGTATGGGTCTCAGTCCAGCATCTGCGCCACGTCTACACGATGCAGTCTGAGGCGCTGACTGTCCGGGCAATCGGTTGGTTGCTCCCGTCGGAAGGGTCATGGGTGGTCAACACAGTTCGGGGGCGCATACATACGACAGACCTGCAGCGTGGCGTGCGCGCGGACTGACTGCTGCATCTGCGGTTCGTAGGCAAGGGATACGTGAAAGGGAGAGCAGGGCTTTTGGACCGCGCATACGTGATGCCTCCATCGCCCAGGATACGATACCCAATGGATCGTGTCAAACTCGGATCAAATGATAGCCTGTATTAAGAACCGGGAACCAAGAACTGAGAACAGGGACTGAGATTCTGAGTTTTACTATCAACGTGCCACTCGCTGGCCACACCAGCGCGTCAGGGTAGCGTGCCATTCTTCCTGAAGCGCGGCGATCGATGGTACGCCGATGATAGTTGCCAGATCGCTCTGGCGGTACGTATTGGCGCGGAACGCAGCAGCAATTGCACGCAGATCGGAAGGACGTTCCTGAACCAGGAATGTGACAAACGCCCAGGCGTCATCGTAGGCAAAGACGCCATACCGATCATACCCCTCCCGCTGTGTCAACAGTCGGTTCAGATCAGGAGGAACCGGGCGGCTGCACAGGCGGTCGAGAGCAGTGCGCGATCCAGCGCTATCGAGACCGGCGAGATATTCCGCGATTCCTTCATCGATCCACCCTTTTGGCTCAGCATGATACCCAGTGTCATGCCACGTGCCGGGAAAGAGATAGCGTCCGGTGAGGTAGTGCCCGAACTCGTGCGCGATTGTTTCATCGGTGGTGTTGACACTTTCGGTAGCATTGCGGAGATAGGTATAGAGTACACCACTATTCTCGACATACACCCCATCGACATCCGCGCCGAATCCGACAAATGCCAGCATATACTCACGGAACACGCTCCGGTTGGCGAAGAGTTTGATCGTCAGCACTTCCGTCGGATCGTCGGGCACAGAATCGGTCAAGCCGGTCAGTTCAAAAAATGCATTGCGCAAGTATTCCAGGCGTGCTGCGATGGCTTCCAGATCCGGGGCAGGTGAACCGGCGCAGATTTGCAACCAGTGGCGTTCAAGACACACCGGGAGATGGGTCGACTCGAAGCTGGTGCGCAGAGCGGCGAAACGTTCGCCACCAAAGCGATCAAGGGCACGGGCAAGCGCAGCGCGGGCAGCAAACGGTCCAGGGGATGTTTCAGGGGTGCCGGAGATGAAACGTCCTGCGTGAATGGCGGGTGGCATAGGCGCAATCGTATCGACCGACGCCAGGCGCGTTGCCTCGTCCCATGCTTCCTCCAGCGCCGCTGTGATGCGCGCGCGAGTCGCTGCATTGATCTGATCGTCGCGCAGGCGCTGGATAGCATCAGCAGCGCGCGCGCGCACGCCTGCCTCGTCGGATCTCAACCCGGCAAGCAGAAACGCCAGATCATCGTCGGCGATCGGTCCTGTACGAGTGGCAATCAGGCGCGCGACAGCATACGCCGCGCGGGTGCGCAGATTGGCGCCACTGCCAGGGGTCAGTGCGATGGCGGCAAATGCTGGTTGGGCATGGTGAGCAGGAAAGAAGAACGTATCGAGAATCCAGATCGCGTCGGCACGCACATCGTCGCTTGGGTCGTGCTGTACCAGAGTCAGCAGGCGATCATAGATCGCAGGCGCGTTGCGCAGAACGACCGTGCGCGCCTGTGGATCTTCCGTCCAGCGCCCGATGACGCGCAGCGCATTACGGCGGGTCAGACTGTGGAACTCAGGCGCAGTCAGCCGGATCAGATGATCCAGCATATCGGCATCGGCAACTGGCGTCAGTGCGCGCGCAATCTCTTCGGTGCATTCGTACCCCGCCGCATACAGCATGGCGATCAGTGAGTACGGTCCCTGATGATGGACATGCGGGCAGGCAGGCGTCGGAAGCAGGCGCGGCGGTTGCGGGGATACAGTGGTGAGCGCGAAGATGAAAAGCAGCAAGATTGGCGTCGTGCGAACCATGGTGAGAACCAGGAACTGAGAACCGGGAACTGAGAACTGACGATGAAAAGCACGAATGTGCAAAACGGGTTATCTTCCATCATCACGAAGCCGCACAAGCGCCAGTCGTCGTGCTTCCTCAAAGGTCACGCTGCCACGACGCGATTGTTTCAGGAGCCAGACAACATAATACTCATCGGTTGAGTAGATCGAGTTGGTTGAGCAGAATGAGTTGCCTGGCTGCGTGCTGGGGATGCGACAGTTCGGTGTGCGGGTGGCAAACGCGCGAATGTGGAACGAACCGACTGTCAGATGAACACTCGGTGGAGTGATCATGCGGCGTTGTATGGTATCCAGACCAACCGTGGATAACGATCAAAACTGTGATGATACCACCGATCCAGCGCACAAACACTAACAACCTCCGCTGGTTCGTAACCGCTCAGGATCACGGGAAACAACACAGCAATTGTGATCACGATCTCTGAAGCGACGTCACCGCCATAGACCGAATCCATGCGTTTCCGGTTATTTCGCCATTACACATATTGTATTGTACTGTAGAAAGTAAGGAAAACAAAGACGGCGATGTCCTTGACGCTCACGTGCCGATCTTCTATCATACCGTGATGCCAGAAGGATTCGACGAGGAGACGGCATGCGCATCGCAGTAACCGGTGCTAGCGGACAACTTGGGAAAGCGTTGCAGCGCGCACTGAGTGGCGTCCACGAAGTCGTGCCGCTGAGTCACGCCGATCTAGACCTGGAACGTCCCGACTGCGTGCAACGTCTGGCAGCGACCGGAGCACAGTGTGTCATTCACCCCGCAGCATACACCAATGTCGATGGGTGCGCTCGCGATCCCGATCGCGCCTATCGTGTCAATGCCCTTGGAACGCGCTACGTTGCGCTGGCGTGCCAATTGCTCGATGCACCGCTTGTGTATATTAGCACCAACGAAGTCTTCGACGGTACCGCGACAGCGCCGTATCTGGAGTATGATCGTCCTGCACCGATCAACCCGTATGGATACTCGAAATGGGCTGGTGAGCAGGCAGTGCGTGAACTGTTGCACCGTTTCTACATTGTGCGCGTTGCCTGGCTCTTCGGCGGCGAGCGCAACTTTGTCCGTACTGTACTTCGTCTGGCACGTGAGCGCAATCAGATTGCGATGGTTGCCGATGAGATCGGTAGCCCGACCTGTGCGCCGGATGCTGCCGAAGCGATTGCACGACTGATTGAAACCTCCTGCTACGGAACGTACCATCTGGTGAACGAAGGATCCTGCTCGCGCTACGAGTTTGCAGCGGCGACGCTGCGGCTAGCAGGGCGCGACAATGTTGCGTTGCAACCGATTACGCTGGCGGAATATCCACGCGACAGCAAAGTGCCGCCCTACACGCCGCTGCGCAATTTCGCCGCCGCCGATCTAGGCATCCGGTTGCGACCGTGGGAAGAGGCGCTGGCAGAGTACGTGAGCGGGTTGAAGGTTGAAGGGTTGGAACATTGAAGATTGAAAGTTGAAGGTTGGGGGGTGGCACGCAGAGAGTTACAGGCAGGGACGCTCCTGTGTGGGTGCCTGTCACGGGTAGAACGGGTGAAGATTGAATATGTTGATTACATATCTCGGTTTTCAGTTCCTGGTTCTTGGTTCTTAATTCTCGGTTCCTGGTTCGTAGTTCTCGGTTCTTGGTTCCTGGTTTTTGGTTCTCGGTTCTTGGTTCTCCATGATCGATATCATCATTCCAAACTACAACGGCGCCGCGTTATTGCCAACATGCCTCAACTCGCTGCGGGCACAGACACGGCGCGATTTCTGTGTGGTCGTGGTTGACGATGGCAGCACAGACGACTCGGTGGCGCTGGTGCGGCGGCGTTATCCCGAAGTGCAGGTGATCGTCCTGCCGCGCAACCGTGGATTGGCGGCAGCAGTCAATGCGGGAATTGAGGCAACCGGCGGCGAGTATGTGGTGCTGCTGAACAATGACACCGAAGCGCATCCGCGCTGGCTGGAACACCTGATTGGCGCGCTGGACAGATACCCTGCATATGCGTTCGCTGCCAGTAAGTTGATGCTCTTCGACCGCCGTGATCATTTTCATTCGGCGGGCGATTACTACCGTCTGGACGGCGTTCCCGGCAGTCGAGGCGTCTGGCAGCGTGATGTCGGTCAGTTCGATGTGATGGAAGAGGTATTCGGACCGTGTGCAGGTGCTGCGGCATACCGCCGCGCAGCGCTTGAAGAACTGGCTGAGCAAGGTCGGGTGTTTGATGAAGACCTAGTCATGTACTGTGAAGATGTCGATCTGAATGTGCGCGCCAGATTGCGTGGTATGCGCACCGTCTATGTGCCACGTGCAGTAGTGTACCATCGATTGGGTGCAACGGGCGGCGGTACGCTGGCGAGTTACTACTGCGGGCGCAATTTTATGCTTGTATGGGCGAAGAATATGCCAGCGCCACAGGCGTGGCGTTGCTGGCCCCTCCTGCTCTGGTCGCAGATCGGTTTTGCACTTCATTCGCTCTGGCATATTCGCGAACCTGCGGCGCGTGCCCGTTTGCGCGGTCAGATAGACGGATTACGGGCATTGCCGAAATTTTTGCGCAAACGGCGTCGTAGCTGGGAAAGTTATGCCGATCGCCTTGTCGTCGAAACACGTTAAGGAGTGACAGTGACCAATCTCGATCCTTCTCCCTATCTTTCAGTCGTTATACCAGCGTACAACGAGGAGCGCCGATTACCAATGACGTTGCGGCGCGTCCTCGATTATCTGGCGCAGCAACCTTACACGTCTGAAGTGATTGTCGCGGATGATGGCAGTTCCGACGGAACTGCTGCGTATGTTGATCGTCTGCTCGACGATCATCGTAACCTTTTCCTGTTGAGACTGGATCACAGAGGCAAGGGGTATGCAGTGCGCGCTGGCGCGCTGATGGCGCGCGGCGAGCACATCCTGCTCTGCGATGCCGACCTGGCGACGCCGATTGAGGAGTGGGAGCGCCTGCGGCGATACCTGGAGAGCGGCTACGATCTGGCAATCGGGTCACGCGAGGGTATTGGAGCACAGCGAATTGGAGAGCCATGGTATCGCCATGTTATGGGGAGAGTCTTCAATACGATTGTACGCTTGGTGGCGGTTGGAGGCATTCAAGACACTCAGTGTGGTTTCAAGGCGCTGCGACGCGCTGTAGCATATGATCTCTTTCGTAGAGTACGCATTTATGGTGATGATGCACCACGTGTCGATGGCGCTGCTGTAACTGCTTATGATGTCGAACTGCTCTATTTGGCGGTTCGGCGTGGATACCGCATCGTCGAGGTTCCGGTAGTGTGGCAGTATGGTGAGGAGACGAAGGTCAACCTGTTGCGCGATTCGTGGCGCAATCTGCGTGATGTGTTGAAGGTGCGCTGGTATGCGCTACGCGGTATGTATACCGGTCTTGATGCACCGTTGGCAACGGTCGCGGAGGAACCATCGCGCAAAACTGTCAATACCCGATAAGATGTTTTTCAATGTTCAACGTCGTAACGTTCAACGCTGAACATTATCCATGCTGCGCAGGGCGCAACCGGAGATTCCCAGTTTGCTGTTCTTCCATCCGTTGCGGAGGGATGTATGAGCAGTGCAACAATGACAATTACCGCAGAAGAGTTGGAGCGGATGACGTTGGGTGAACAGCGGGTCGAACTGGTGCGCGGCGAGGTGATCACCATGGCGCCAGCAGGAGCGGAACACGGCGAGATTGCGGGATTTACCTTCGGTGTGCTGTTTCAGTTTGTTCGCGCCCATGGTCTCGGTTCACTGTACGCTGCGGAAACTGGATTTGTTCTGGCGCGCAACCCGGACACGGTGCGTGCGCCGGATGTGGCGTTCGTCGCGGCGGAACGGGCGGCGCAGCAGCGCGGACGCACCGGGTTCTTTGAAGGTGCCCCCGACCTGGCAGTTGAGGTGGTGTCGCCACACGATACGGCGGAAGAGGTGGAGGCGAAGGTGCTCGACTATCTGGAAGCCGGTGCGCGGATGGTCTGGATTGTGCGTCCGCGAACGCGCACGGTGACGGTGTACCGCTCGCTGCGCGAGGTGCAGGTGCTGCGCCCTGGCGATGTGCTGGAGGGTGGGGATGTGCTGCCAGGGTTCGCCGTTCCGGTCGAGACGATTTTTGGTAGTGAGCGTTGAGGAAAAGTAACTGAGCGACCTCAACAGCCTTTCCCTTCACTGCCACATTCGCGGTATCAGGAAGCGGAAACCGGTACGGTGCGTGGGCGTCCGCGCCCACAATGGCGCATGGTTGAGATCGCCTGCCTAGGTGCGCAGGCGTGCACGTCCGCCGGACGGTGCGTTCGGGCGAACAGGTGTCCTTGTCTGCGTCAAAGGACAAACGGAGGGGTTGTATGAGCAGTGCAACAATGACAATTACCGCAGAAGAGTTGGAGCGGATGACGTTGGGTGAACAGCGGGTCGAACTGGTGCGCGGCGAGGTGATCACCATGGCGCCAGCAGGAGCGGAACACGGCGAGATTGCGGGATTTACCTTCGGTGTGCTGTTTCAGTTTGTTCGCGCCCATGGTCTCGGTTCACTGTACGCTGCGGAAACTGGATTTGTTCTGGCGCGCAACCCGGACACGGTGCGTGCGCCGGATGTGGCGTTCGTCGCGGCGGAACGGGCGGCGCAGCAGCGCGGACGCACCGGGTTCTTTGAAGGTGCCCCCGACCTGGCAGTTGAGGTGGTGTCGCCACACGATACGGCGGAAGAGGTGGAGGCGAAGGTGCTCGACTATCTGGAAGCCGGTGCGCGGATGGTCTGGATTGTGCGTCCGCGAACGCGCACGGTGACGGTGTACCGCTCGCTGCGCGAGGTGCAGGTGCTGCGCCCTGGCGATGTGCTGGAGGGTGGGGATGTGCTGCCAGGGTTCGCCGTTCCGGTCGAGACGATTTTTAGCGCAGGTTAGCGCCAGCGGTACGGGATTCCGGGCAGGCGCAAGTACTCTTCTCCCACATTTGCCAACACAATAGTCGTTTCATTGCCAGGCTGCTCAAGTCGCGCATAGCGTGTGTACTGAACACGGGTTGAGCCGCGCAGCATTACGTCACTGATCGGCGGTCCCAGGACGCCCATTCCGCCATTTGCCTCCCACGCTTCCAGAAATGCGCCCCGCAATGCATATCCCGTCTCTGGAAAAGATCGCACCGGTCCGGGTTCCGGGGGCGCAGGTCGCAGACCGCTTTCACCGATTAGCAGCAGTTCACCAAGCGGCAGTCGCGTGACGCTGGTTCCATCGAAACGGAAACAGACGCGCGCAAAACACTGCAACACGCCGTCGGTAAAAGGCACCGCTGGCATTAGCGGGTCACCGGCGCCTTCGTATGAGCCAGTATCGATCCAGGCGGTAAAGAGCGGCTCAGGAACAAAATAGCCGCGTTCGCCGAGCAGCCGTCCTTCCGGCTCGCCAACCTCGATCAGTGCGATAGAGTGTGGTGGGGTGAGCACGTCATCATTGGCGCGCAGTGCGACATCGAGACGATACATGCCGGGCGGTAGTTTGAAGGGCAGATCGAGAGTGTGCATATGCTGAATCGCTACGCCGTTCCAGTCGGAAGGGCGCAGCACACCGTACACTAGGGGACGTTCCCAGGCAGCAACGGAGGCGCTATCGTGAGTAGCAAGTCGCACCTGTACCTGGCATACCACTGCGTCGCACACTCCTGGAACGTCGCGGTTGCGGTTCAATTCCAGCGTCAGCGCAATCCGTTCCCCAGGAGCGTACCTCGTACTGCCGGGACGTGTGAGGAACACGGCTGTGATGCGTATATCGGCGCCGGTCTCGATCTGGACATCGCTCCGTTGCCCTGGATCGACCGGTCGGTAGAGGTCGAACGTGCCGCGCGAACCTTCCTGTGCGTAGCGATGTGTAATCAGCGTGATCATATCCGACGTCAGCCAATTCCCCAGGTAGTCGAGCACAACCAGCGGTACATGTCCATTTGCCATATCACGCAGCAGCGGGCGCTGATCCAGCAGGCCAGCATCGTACAACTGGCGATGCTCGAACGCCTGGAGTCGCGACAGGACGCCAGCCTGTGCCGCAATGCCGGGAATGTCAGTGACGATCGGTTGACCAACTGCGCGAACATCCGCCACAAGTGCGGCATTCACACGTCGCAGCGTTGTGAGAATCTCTTCCTCACGTTGCAGATCGCGCCAGACGCCATACCTGCCAAAGGCGAACCGTGGCGGGTTATCTCCTTCAATAAGACCGTATGGTTTGACATAATTTTCGCTCCAGAGCGGGTAATAGCGGATGAGTGCAGCGGCGAGGAGCAGCAGGATCAGAAGCGGAAACCATCCTGCCAGTCCAGGTTGAAAAGCGCGCACTGGCAGCGGAGACGCGGCAGGAGGATGCACATTGAGTGTTTTGAACCAGGAAATCATCATCGAAATCCGGGAAGCCAGGGCAGGAGACGGTTCCTCCACCTGCTGCTCGTGGGACTTGGGACGCTGGACAGAGGGGTCTTGGGCAGTGGAGTGCGGGCGATCCGTGTCGAACGGATACACGATGACCGTTGCGATGAGCCAGATGGCGCCAGCGTAGAATTCGAGAAAATAGTTGGCGTAGGCCCCGACTTTGCCAACGCCAAATGCCACATACGCGCCAAAACAGGTATAAACAATCGGGAGGAGCGCGTGCGCTGTTTCCACAGGAGGAGGGAGAACATCCGACTGGCGCGTCTTCCAGCGCGTGCCGCGCATAAGTATCAGCGCAGCAGCGAGCGCTGCACCAAGCCAGAGCGACCCCAGGATGGCAGCCTGATCCTGCCAGAACCCCTCTGCAAGCGCCGATGACCAGGGATTGGCATTGGCGGAAACAACATGCAGCCAGAACCAGCCGCCAGAAGCGACCTGGAGCACGCTGGCGGCAGCGCCTCCGATAGCGACCATGCCCGCTGCCACCTCCAGCGCGCGGCGATGGTGACGAAACCAGAGCCAGACAAGCGCTGCCGCTGGCGCGGCGATCAACGACGGTTTCGCCAGCAGGCTCAGCGCGAGCGGGATGGCTGCCAAGCGTGACAAACGACGCGTCAGTAACAGTCCCCACAGCCCCAGGCAGACCCCTAGCAGATCGACGCGCATCAGTACGCTCCATTCACGTACAATCGGCAACGCCAGAAACGCGAGGGCGACAACGAGCGCCGTGCCTGATTGTCCCGATATGGTACGACGTATTGATGTGTCGGACGGTACTGCGAGCCGCCAGATCAGCAGGGCGCAGATCAACGTTGCGCAGAACGTCACCAGGCGCCCTGCCAGCAGGGGTGTTGCACTCCCTGGCAGAGTCCAATCGAGCAGTAGAGCGACCAGCGAGGTGACGATCAGATAGACCGGCGGATAATTGACGACCAGGTAGGGCGGCTGGGCGGGATCGCCGTACAGATGCGGCAGCGATGCACCGCTCCGCAGATGATTCACCTGCGCTAGCAACGGTCCTTCGCCATAATCAAGCGGGTAGGGAAATGTTAACACATGCCAGGCGCGGATCACGAAGAAGACCAGATATGCACCGACCAGCGCTGTTAGCGCGCCCAACGTCAGTGTCCTCGCGAAGCGCATCAACGACAGTGGAACTGATCGACTAGCAGGATGACGTGACACAGCGCTTGATTATAGCATGGGTCGGTCTGTGCCTGACAGAGCGCAAACCTACGGTACTGTACAATGCATTGTCTGGGAGTATTAAGAGTCGCGCCATGAAAGCCACTGCCTCTTTTGGACGCACAGGTCATCACAGTACACGCGCCATTTTCGGCGCGGCGGCGCTCAGCCGCGTTACCCAGGAAGCTAAGTACGGTTACATTTGAAGAACCCCCAGGACATCGTCGATTTCGAGGCGCTCACCGCAGTCTGCCGTGAGCGTGGCGTCGCTGTGCAGACGATCAAGGTGATCATGCAAGTGCCGTGGGGTGAGCGCCAACGGTGCCACACCACCCAGTATGCGCTTGACGGGCTTGCGAATGCGTGCAAGTTGTTGCAAAAAGTGAGCGCCAACGGTACCACACCACCCAGTATGCGCCGCTGGAGGATCAGGCGGATATCGACCTGGCAGTACACTGGGTGCTGGAGCGCACGGATGTCTTTCTCAACACAGTTGGCGACATCGAGTTGCTGTCGCGTGTGCTCGACGCTGCCAGCCGACTCCAGGCGCGACCAGGCGATGATGAGATGGAACATTTGCTGGAGGAGCGCAATATGACGCTGTTGTTTGTGTAGATCTGCGCCAGAACTTCCGCCTTAACCAGCATAAGCGCATCCAAAAATCGCATCACACAGTGTTGTTACATAAGGTTTACAAAACCGCCTGAGCTTGCCTGAGGGGTTTTGTTACGATCGCCTCAGCAAAGGCAAGCGTAAGCAACAAACAACGGAGCGCCCGCGCTGGCAATGCACACCATAGCGACGAGGCTGGTTGATGTGCCTTGCGCAAAGTGACACGTCGCAACTGGAACGGAAAGCGTCTGGCAGCGTACATGGAGAAGAGGTATGAGATCATTACTCACTACCCGTGTCTGGTGCCAGGACTGGCGGCGTGTCAGTCTGTAGCGCCTGCAAGTAGTACAGGTGCATCGATGCTGGCGGGCAGGCAACTCCTCTCTATCTTGGGCATCGCTACAGCATTACTGATGCCTGGCAGCGGTATCTATGTCTCTTAGGGCTGCGCGCTTACGGGGCATGCCTGCTGCTCTATACCAAACAATCGGCGTGCGCCTGGCAGCGCGCCGCTGGCCTGCTGCACCTGGCATAATCATTGGCTCTGAGGTCTGCGTCACGCCAGGGTCGGCGAGAAACCATTCTACGGCGTGGTTGTGCGATACGCCTATACTGTTCAGGGTCAGGAGTATGAAGGTGCGCGAGATGATCTGTCGTATTTCAGTAATGATCAGAAAGCAGTGCAGGTGATTGTGGCGCGTTACCAGGTTGGAGCTTCCGTGCCGGTGTGCTACGATCCGCAGGCGCTACAACGCGCACTGATAGAGCGTAGCATTCGTTCGAAATCATCTGGTTGGTCTGCTGCTTGCCAGCCTGCTTTTCCCATTGCTGGTAGCAGGAGGCTTGCTGGTGATCCTGACAGGACTGGTGATGCTGGCAGCGCCGGGACCGCCGCCTCCCGGTTGAGTAAGGCAGATGAGATGGCTATCCTGATTCTCTGCAATGCAAGGTGCAGATGTTATCCGTCGAGTCGAAGATGGGTTGCAGAACGACTAACAAAGATGGAATGAAGAAAACACCGACCACTGAATGGTAAAACGAGGAGTCAGATCAGCAAGGTGTAGATTTTGGTAGCAGCATGGATATATTTGTGACGGGTCCCCGTGATATGATAGCAATGCTTGCCTGTACGACGTCATCCCCACCCGGTAATTCGGAAGCAACGATGGATGTATTGATGGAGGTATGCATCGACAACATCACGCTGAGGAGAGGGTTCGATTCGGGTAAGCCAGACCAGGAGAAGGAACAATGCCAGTGAAACTGATGAAGGATGTCGTGACGTGGATGATGACTGTGATCATCGTACTTGGCTCCCCTGCCTGTTCGGGCATGATCGGTGGCCAGGATGAAGTTCTGATCGGGCTGACGAATGATGCCGCACGGTTCATCCTCCAGCCGCAGCAGCCCAACCCTGTCAACACTGGGCTGCCATCGCTCGATGCGCTCAATCGGAAGTGGCGGGTTCAGCGCATGACTCCCGTGTTTCCCGACGTATCTCCCAACGATGCTGCTGCTCTTCGCTACGGTCTCGCAGGCGTTTACAAACTGGCAGTGCCGCGGGGAACGAATCTCAGGGCCATGATCCGGGAGTATCAGTCGGATCCGAATGTTGCGTACGCCGAGATCAACATACCTGTGGAAACGAAGTGAGGAGAAAGGAGATTGCCCGATGCGTCGTCACCTGTTCTTCGTCTTCATCGCTCTGATCGCCCTGGTGCTCAACCGTACCGACTCGGGTATGGCGGACACGTCTCAATCTGTGGCGCCTTCGGTGTGGGAAGGTGCATTCGTACCAAATGAGATCCTTATTGGCTTGAAGCCGGAGGCAGTATCGCAGCTGACGCAACCAGACACGCGATCCGATGCAGTGGGGGTTGCTTCGCTGGGAATTGCATCGCTCGACCGCTTGAGTCGCCGGTATCATGTACAGGCGATTGTACCGCTCTTCGATGAGATCAGCCCTGCCGATCAGATCGCGCAAAACTACGGTCTCAATGGCGTCTACAAAGTCGTCGCACCGATCGGGGTCGATATCTTTGCCATGATCGCAGACTATAGCGCCGATCCGGCCGTCGCATACGCCGAGCCAAACCGTATCTATGAGGTAACGGGGATCCCAAACGATCCAGACTTCAGAAGACAATGGGGGCTGCACAACATCGGACAAACCGGTGGCCGCGCCGATGCTGACATCGATGCGCCGGAGGCGTGGGATATCACAACAGGATCTCCCTCGGTGCTTATCGCAGTGGTGGATACCGGCGTGGATTACAACCATCCCGATCTGCGCGGTGGTCGAGTGCGCACCGATATCGACCGCGATTTTGTCAACAACGATGAAGATGCAATGGATGACCACGGACACGGCACTTTCGTCGCCGGTATCGCCGCAGCCAATACGAATAATGGACAGGGGATCGCAGGCGTCTGCCCTGGTTGCCAGGTGCTGCCGATAAAAGTGTTAACTAAGGACGGCAAGGGTTCGGCAGACGGTGTAGCCAGGGGCATTCAGTACGCAGCCCAGGCCGGCGCGAAGATTATCAGCATGAGCCTGGGCGCGCCGTCTAATTGTGGTTGTTCACAGACAATAGCCCGCGCGATCAACTACGCATTCGATCGCGGCAGTCTGCTTATTGCAGCATCTGGAAATGACAGGGACAAACAACGCATCAGTTATCCGGCCTCCTCACCGCGTGTCATGTCAGTGGGAGCGAGTGATCATAATGATCAGGAAGCGCCCTTCTCCAATCGCAACAGTTACCTCGATATTGTTGCGCCGGGAAAGGATATTTACAGCCTGAAATCCGGCGGCGGCTACGTTACGGAAAGCGGCACTTCGGCGGCAACTCCCTTCGTTTCCGGTGCGGCTGGACTGATCTGGTCTGTCAATCCTCAGTTGAGCAATGTGCAGGTCTGGTGGCGACTCTATCACTCGGCGGATGATTTTCCGGCGCGACGTTCTGCTCAGACCATCGAGACCGCACCGACCCCTGAAATAACGGTCGATCCGGCACGCCTGGTCTTCCGGGTGTACCTGCCGACCATGTCGCGTAGCCGTGTCACCTTTGGCCGTCTCAATGCGCGCCAGGCGCTTGAGATCTCCGGCAGCGGTCAAATGTTTGCACCGGTCGATACGTGCAGTGGCGAGCCCAGGGGTTGTGTTCCAGGCTGCGGCGCAGAAGTGGCGCTTACCGGCTCAACGACGGGATTGCACGATCTGGAGGTGTTGCGCCGCTTCCGCGACGAGCAACTGGCTTCCAGCACAGCAGGACAGCGCTGGATTGAGATGTATGAACATCACCGTCTGGAACTTGCAACGTTACTGGCAGGTGACGCACAACTCCGCACGCAGGCGCGGGAGGCGCTCGATCTCTGGCTGCCCCTCATTCGCGCACTGGTGGAGCCGGGTTCCGAGGCTTCTGCGATTATTCAACCTGAGCACATCCGTGCAGCGCGTCTGCTGATCGAGAACCTGAGCGTCCGCAGCAGCCCCGAGATGCGGCGCGATCTGGACGAGGCCAGGATGGTTGTGGATCTGGCAGAAACCTATATCGGTCAAGAAGTACGTGTCTTCTGGGACGCGATCATAAAGCGCAACCAGCCATAATGCTGCGCAGCGGCATCTTCTCCCGTGGACGCTTATTGCGCCCACGGGAGATAGAGGTGCATATACTGGGGGATAAGCCGCGATGGTCGCCGGAACGTCGGGCGCTCTTTCTTATTGGAGCGAACGGAGATATACGCACAAACCCTGCAATAAAGCGACGAAAAGACTCGTTCTATGTCGTTCCATTCATTTCCCGTACTAAAGTAGACCTGATACCTGCCATCGGAGATACTACCCACTCCTGCTCTTCACCCCCTGCTCTCAGAAGATGGCGTCTGTTCTGCTGACGGCTCATCAGAATCTTCGCCGCTCGAGGGTGCTGTCGCAGCGTCAGGGCGATTGGCGGTTTCGTCGATTGGTACGTTGGACGGCGCTGCTGGTTCGCTCCGGGTGGTCACCGACGCCGCTACACCGGTGGGTTCCCGGATCTCTGATGCGTCCTCTCGCTGGCGGGAAGACGTTTCCGCTGCGGCAGACGACGCTTCGGGCGCTTCGCAGACGCTGATGGGTTCATCGCCGCTTCCAGCGGGCAACGTGGTGAAACGCGAGGTCGTCTCGATCCGCTCATCGGTTCCCGGTGCAACGATGTTCAACTGCTGCTGCACCAGGTTGTGCAGTTCCGCCAGTTCGTCTGCTGTGGACGCCGGGTCGTTGTGCATTTGCTAGCGAATGGCATCGATCCGGAGGTTGAGGTATGCCAGGGTGTGTTGCATACCGTCGCGCAGATCCGTCAGCGCCTGTTCACGGCGCTGAAGTTCATCCAGGCGGTGCAGCAGCGGCGTTATCCGCTCGATCTTCTCCTGGGCGGCGCGCAGGTCGCGTTCCAGTGCAGCGCGCATCTGCCGGTCATCGAAGAAGAGTCGGATGTACAGAAAAATGACCGGCAGCCATGCGATGAGCGCCTTCAGTCCGGCGACTGTGCCCCAACGTTGCGTCGCCAGCGCATCGTACAGTCCAACTGGTTCCGCCAGGGTCAGCAGCATGACCGCAAACGGCAGGCGCCAGCGGAATGGATCCGCCGCCGCCGCTGTCTATCCCATCATCGCCAGGATCAGCAGAGCAAACCAGGCGCTGATCGGCAGGAGGGCAATAACCAGGATGCACTCGACTCCCAGAACGATCAGGAGGTCGCGGTAGAGTGGGGGCCATTCGCCGGTTCCGCGGCGCACCGGCGCCCACAGCCAGCGATGCGCTATCAGGAAAGCCAGGGACAGGATCAGTATCCAGAGACCGCGCACATTCCACAGTCCACCGCGCTGTGCTGCGTCAAATAAGCCTGCCCCTACTGCAACCGTTAGAAACGCATCCCAGAACATCGCAAAGTGGCGCTGCCAGTCGAGAGCGCCAGCATCCAATGAAGGGTTGCGCGCAGAAGTGGTTGCAGCAGTCGGATGATTGGTCATGGGTTGGGAAACTCACACAATCGGCGGGCGTCGACGCTAGTGCCCAGTCGCCTGCTCGAAAGCGTGCGCCAGTTGCAGCACGCCGAAATCGTTGTGGTGACGCCCGACCAGTTGCAGCCCGATTGGTAATCCGTCGCGTGTGAACCCTGCAGGGACGGAAATTGCCGGGAAACCGATAATTGAAATATAGCCATTCTGATCCCGCTGTCTCTGTCAACAAGAAGATGACGAAAAGGAGAGCGCACAAGAATGCAATTAACGCCAGTTGAATATGCCCCGTGATAATGCCAGCGGTTGCATATCCACTCCCGCCAACCCTTTCATTCGATGCCGCGATCTCACGGCACGCACGGTACCCGGCAACGATGGCGATGATCGAACAGATGACCGGTGCCGTAAACCAGCCAAGAATGCCGAACAACAGGCTAACGATGGCCGCTGTGCTGGTTGGCGGTGCAGATGTTCCATAGCCGCCCGATTGTAATGATGCCACTGCCGTGGGAGATGAAGTATCGACGAGAGGATGGATGTGGGTGTGTCGATAACCTTGCTGATGCGCTGGGTCGGCTTACCGGCGCTCGAAACGCGGATCTGCACGCCGCGGAACGGGCAGAACTGCACGTCCGATTCCTCAATCACCCCATCGCAACTTGGACATCTCATGAGCCTCCTCCCAGTTCGCGCACTTTGCTGGCAATATCGGGGGCAGTGACCAGCGCCTCGCCGACGAGAATGGCATCGGCGCCCCACGAGCGCACCAGTGCGACGTGTTCGGCGGTAAAAATACCACTCTCACTGACCAGCAGCGGACGATTCGATGATGGCAGCAACGCAGCCAGGCGGCGGGTCGTCTCCAGGGTCGTCGTAAAACTGTGCAGGTCGCGGTTGTTGACGCCGATAATCGATGCACCGGCATCCAGAGCGCGCCGGAGTTCGTCTTCGTTATGCACCTCGACCAGCGCCTGCATGCCAAAGGAGTGGGTCAGCGCCAGCAGCGCTGCCAGCGTCTCGTCGTCGAGCGCGGCGACGATCAGGAGCAGCGCATCGGCGCCATACGCGCGCGCCTCTGCGACCTGATACGGGTCGATGATGAAATCCTTGCGGAGGAGCGGCAATGGCGGCGCTGACCCCCGATCGACCATGGCGCGAATTCCTTCCAGATACTTCAGGCTGCCCTGGAAGAAGCGCACATCGGTGAGCACCGAAATGGCGGATGCTCCATTGCTGGCGTAGGTCCGCGCCAGCGCCAGCGGATCGAAATTCTCGATCAGGACGCCTTTCGACGGCGATGCTTTCTTGACTTCAGCGATCAGCGCGATGGGGCGATGTGCACGCAGTGCAGCGGCGAAGTCGCGTGGCGGCGGCGCCGCTTCTGCCCGCGCGCGGATCTGTGCGTCGGGTATCTTGATGCGCTGTCGCTCGACTTCAACACGCTTGTGGGTCAGAATGCGGTTGAGTATTGTGTCCATGGGAGAACCAAGAATCAGGAACCAAGAACCAGGAACCAGGAACCAAGAACCAAGAACCAAGAACCAAGAACCAGGAACTAAGAACCAAGAACCGAGAACCAGGAACTGAGAACCGGGAACCGTTCAACGTTCAACGTTCAACGTTCAACCGTATCTGCGGCATAACGGGATCGGTTGGCGAGGCGGATTTCTTCGACCGCTGCAAGGATTTGCGGGTCGTTTTCGCCGTCGTAGCGCCACCATTCCGCCTCCACTACCCGGTTGGGCTGAACGCCCGTTCCTTCGAGTAATGAGCCGTCGGGCAGGCGAAAGACCAGTTCCGCCACCCAGAAGCGTGAGCCATCGTCGAGATCATACCCGATCAGGTTTTCGGTGTTGCCAGCGCTTGGCGTACCGACGATCCGCGCACGACCACGGAATTGTAGACCGGCGGCAAACATCTCGGCGGCGCTGGCAGTCTCATCACTCGTCAGCACGACGATTGGTACCTGCTCGAGCAGAGGCAGGGTGCGACCCGATGGCACATCGATACTGAAGGAACGGTCACGCCCACTGCTGCTGCCGATGGTGCCACCGTCGAGAAACAGACCCAGCGTGCGACGGAGCATATCCAGGCGCCCGCCGCCGTTAGTGCGCACATCCAGGATCAACCCATCGAGCGGTCCAGACCGGAACAGCGACATAATCGCGTCGGTCACACGCTCGTCGAGAGCGGAAATGTTGAATGTATCGATCAGAACCACACCAACGTCGGTTCCTGGCAGACGGCGCGCCTCGACAATCGGGAAGGCATCGGGCGGAATAACCTGGCGGATGACGGTCACTTCGCGCACTGCGCCAGCGCTGCTGCGCACCCTGAGTTGCACAGGCGTTCCTGGTTGCCCGCGCACCACCGTGATCGGACCACCGGGACCGAAGGTGACAGTGTCGCTAACCGGCACTCCGTTGACGGCAATGATCAGGTCGCGCGGTTGCAATCCTGCCTGCTCCGCCGGACCGTTAGGGGCAAGGCGGGTGATCAGAATACCCTCTGGCAGTTCGCGGATCATGGCGCCAATGCCAGCATATGCCACCCCGCCATCGAAACGGGCTGCCTCTTCGGCTACTTCCTGCGGCGTGTCGAAGCGTGTATGATCATCGCCGAGACGAGCCACCATTTGCTCGATCAGCGCATAGAACTCTTCTTCTGATGCAGCCCTGGCAATCAACGGCTCGAACTCTTCGCGTACTGCGTCCCAGTCGATGCCGCCGTAATCCTCGTACACATACCGGTCGCGCACCAGCGTCC
This sequence comes from Roseiflexus sp., assembly GCA_017743475.1. GTDB lineage: Bacteria > Chloroflexota > Chloroflexia > Chloroflexales > Roseiflexaceae > Roseiflexus. The sequence goes on from JAGHYV010000025.1 coordinate 44,177, forward strand.
AGACATCGTTGAAGATCTCCTGTCGCATGCTGGCAGTCAGCGGTGCGAGTGTCGGAGTCGGCAGGAGCGGGTAAGGGGTAACAGTTGGCGTTGGAATCGGCGTGGGGGTATGGGTTGGCGTCGGTGTTGCGGTTGGCAGTGGCGGCGTTGCCGTAGATGTGGCGGTTGGCAACGCTGTTGGCGTCGAAAGCGGAACGACAGGTGCAGTCGGATCTGGTTGCAGCGCCACAGGGAAGGCACCGCACCCTGCCAGCACGCAGGTGATCAGCGCAATCAGGATTGAGCGAAAGCGAATCTTCATACCGTCATTGTACACGAGAAACGGGGAGCGTGTTGATACGATATTCCTATTGCAATAAGCGGCGGAAGAAGGTGCACCGAAGCGAATGCACCTTCACCAATGCGCGTCACACGGATGATGTCTATGCAGAGAACGCCCTGTCCACTGGTCCAGGCATAGCATGCCTGCCCGCAACATGCTATGCCCGATATTCCGCCTTCCTGCCGGTGGAAGGCTATCGTGTAATGAGCGGCAGCATAACCCGGTATTGCGGCGGTGATCCAATAGTATTGTCCTAAATAGTGAACGTCACCGCGCCCGACTCGCCGCTGCCCGGAGCAGGGTTGAAGACCGTCGCATTCGCCGTCCCGGCGGTTGCAACGTCGCTGGCAGGGATGGCGGCTTCCAACCGGGTGCTGGAGACGAAAGTCGTCAGGCGGTCACTCCCGTTCCAGCGCACCACCGCGCCGTTGACGAAGTTCGTGCCGGTGATGATGAGGGTGAACCCGCCGCTTCCGGCGACCGTTGTCGATGGACTGAGAGTAGTGATCGTCGGCGATAGGTTGCTTGCCTGAATAGTGAAGGTCGCCGTGTCGGACGTACCGCCACCGGGAGCAGGGTTGAAGACCGTCGCATTCGCCGTCCCGGCGGTTGCAACGTCGCTGGCAGGGATGGCGGCTTCCAACCGGGTGCTGGAGACGAAAGTCGTCAGGCGGTCACTCCCGTTCCAGCGCACCACCGCGCCGTTGACGAAGTTCGTGCCGGTGATGATGAGGGTGAACCCACCGCTTCCGGCGACCGCTGTCGCTGGACTGATGCTGCTGATCGTCGGCAATGGATTCGTGATGGTGAAGGTCGCCGTGTTGGACGTGAGATTCCCCGGATTGACAACGGTGACACTCGCCGTCCCGGCGGTTGCAACGTCGCTGGCAGGGATGGTGGCGGTCAGCACCGTGCTGGAGACGAAGGTCGTCGGGTGAGGACTTCCGTTCCAGTGGACAACCGAGCGATCCGATTCGGTTCCATCGATAAAACCGTTGCCGTTGACGGTCGGCGTAAACCCTGCGCCGCCAGCAACTGCCTGATCTGGACTCAGGCTCGTGATCTGAGGCATGGGAATGGTGTCGCCACAGATCACAAATGGAAACTCAGCGATGCTGGTACTCACCGCATAATCACCTCGCGGTGTCCACGTTCCCGGCTCGCCGCCGGTCAGGTCAGGCTGGCGCGCATTGTTGCCAGTGTCGAAATTGACTGCTGGAACCCAGGGACCGGTAAAGCTGGGGCTACCCGCCATACCCCACTCGATCCAGTAGGCGCCGGTCAGCAGCGTGGTAATTGTAAAGGGCCAGTTAACCGTTACTGCCATAATCGGGCGATCAGTGTTTCCTAAATCGTTAGAATACGCGCGGTAGACGCCAGTCCACTGATTGTTCGTAATCGTGGCATCAACTGGTCCGGCAATGACCTCACCGCCTTCGCCTGGCGTGCCGTTCCACAGGCGCAGACCTATCACGCCGGTGATGCTGGATGACGAAGAGATGGCGTAGGTCTGGTAGACATAAAAGGTAAGCGCTGAAGGACGCCATACGTTACCAGTCACGGTGAAATCGTCCGCCAGGCGAGCATGCCTGGGAGAGTTAGGGGGAAAAGAGGTCTATAGCCGCGTCGGATCAACAAGAAAGCCAGGTCCTTGGTGAAATGGATCCGATGGAGGTGAACAGGTATCGGCATCTCCTGCTCCTTTGTCCCATCCAGTGATGAAGCTGCCGTTGGTGAACAGCGGCTCGGCGGAGCACGACAGCGGAACGTTGGCTCGGGCTGGACGAGGTATGAGGCTGGCGCTCCCGATCAACCCTGCACAAAGACTCAAAATCGTCAGAACGCGGATGGATTGAAAGAAAAGGCTTCATTCAGGCAGCAGGGTAGCAGTGGGGGTGCAGCGCCGCTGCGCCCGAACAAGGAGCTATGAATGCCCTTCCTTTGTCCACGCATAGATGCGTCCGCGTTCAACAAAGCCGAGGCTGGCGTAGAAATGTCGCGCCGGTTGATCATCCGGTTCGTTGCCGTAGAACGCTGTTACATAACGTGTATCGTATCCCTGTAAACGCCGCAGACCTTCCAGCACAAGTGCGCGCGCCAGTCCACGACGGCGGTGTGCAGCGCGGCATCCCAGCGGCTCGATCTCGCCAACGCGGTTGATCGAGTCAAACCACAGGGTGCAGAAGGCGGCGACAGTTCCATCTGCCGCAACTGCGATCAAGTCCAGGTCAGGTCGGTAGGTGGGAGCGTGCATAACAGCACGATACCGGGTAACGGTCATCCGCGACAGCACGAAGGCGTCGCAGTGCGCTTCGACACGGGCATGCACATCATCTTCGCCGTTCATCATGCGAATGATATAACCGGAAGGAATGTCCGGCTCGGACACACGCTGACCCAGATCGCGCACGCTGAGCGAAAGGAAGTGTTCGGTGCGCTGGTAGCCGCGCTGCGCCAGTAAGTCGTTGCGATATGTGTCGTGCGCATAACTCCAGACCGATACGTGCGGATGCGGATCATCAACGTCGAGACGACTCAGATGCTCCACCCAGTCGAGCATTGCCGGTTCGATGGAGCGGTGCGCCGGGTGCACCAGCAGATCTACCTGATGCTCACTGAGCCAGGTAAACCCGACCAGCGCGCCTTGATGGTCGAACCAGAGGCGGATGCGTGTTGCCAGGGCGTGGGTGTCTTCGTCAGTGCAGCGCCACCAGTCGAGATTGCCGACGTGACAGTACACGAGCGGACCCTCAAGCGCCTCGATTTCCGCAACCAGCTGGCGCATGCGGGCATAGTCGTCTTCACCGGCATAGAGACGTGTCGTGACTGCCCTCGCATCTGCGAATGTTTACAGCTTCGTTACAGACTGCATCTTCCATCGCGCGGCGTCTTTTGGTATTGTACCAGCGTAGCGCCTCCGGGGCGCGTCTGCGATGTCCAGCACAGGTCAGAACGGATGCGCAAAAGGGAGATGCGGGCGATGCTTCGGGTGACCCGGCGCATGCCACGGTCGAAGCACACGCAGGCAACCGCGCGCCGGGTGCGGGGCGCTGTCGGCGCCCGGCACGTATGGGCGCACGAATGCGGTGCAGAAGCCGTCGAAGCGCTGGCGCTGGTCGCCGCGCTCATCGCGCGCTGGCGCTTCTCAGCCTGGTCGTGCGCGACCAGGCGGCCACGATCAGCGGCGCTGCGATGGCGACGCTCACGCGCTGGCTGGCAGGCGCGCCGGGCGCCGCGCCGGTCGGCGGGACGGCGGGCATCACAGCGCCGACGGTGACGGCGCCGCCCTAGACGGTCGTGAGCCTACCGCAGCTGCTGGCGCAGACGACGGACGCTGCACCGTGGGCGACACTGGGGATTGGGATCGCGAGCAGTCTGTTGTTGGCTGTAGCAGCGTGGCGGACCGCGACCGGAGGAGTGCTGCCCGCAGACGCCGGGGCGTGGCTTCGTCCGGTCGGCGCCGCACTCGACTAGGTCGTCCAGCAGGGGGCGGAGCTGGTCATCGGCTTCGTCGAAGGGGTCTCCGACACGGTAAGCGGGCTGGTCACGCTGGTCGGTGATCTGGGCAAACTCATCGTGGGGGACGCGGCGACGCGCCGCAGATACGGCGCGCTGTGGGACGCGCTGGTGCGCGACCCGCGGGGCACCCTCGCCAGCGTGCTTGAGGCGGTGGTTGCGCCGATTATGACCGACTGGCAGGCGGGGCGCTACGGGGAAGCGATCAGCAGAGCGGTGTTTGAGCTCTTGCCAGCAATCCTCGCCATCATTACCGGGGGTATGGGCGCTGCGGGGTATGCGGCGAAGGCGGGGAGCGTGGGCAAAACGGCAGACGCGCTGGCGGACGGCGGACGCGCTGACGGACGCTGGGCGGATCGCAGGGCGGGTGGAGGATGCGGGGAAGGCAGCAGATGCGCTGGCGGATGCCGGGCGGACAGCGGGGACGGCAGCGGGGAAGGCAGCGAGCCATGTCGATGACGCCGCCGGACTGGCAGGACGAATCAGAATCACCACTGACAGCGTAGATGCCATCAGGCATCGCACGCCGGAAGCCAGACAAAGAGCTTTGGGAGCAGATCCTGATACAGGTTATCGCCCTTATGAGGGTGAAGTCGGTGCTCTAATTGAGGACTGGTGTGGAGGGCTGGAACGCAGCCCCGATCGAGGAGCGGATTGGATTGGAACAAGCGGGCCTTATACAGGCAAGACTTTTGATCTTATCGGACTTCCGCCAGGTGCGAGTTTTATAACGACTTTCTGGTTTTTGGACAGGGAAACATGGATTACTATACCCTCCACCTACCTGATAACTCATATCGCATCATTGATCGTGTTCCCGGAAATGTCATAGGTATTCTCCCATCCTTCGATGACCTTATAGTGCAAGCTATTGAAGATCATTTATAGGCTGTTCCGCCAGTGTACGCAGTGGCATGGCAGCTACAGCAATCGAGACAGTGCGCCCTTTGGACAGTTCGGCGCGATCTTCACAGCGCTTATCCCACCTGGCTTCCGTCACTGAGCCGGCAGCAGCGGATGGGACAGGTGCCGTCGTTCTCTGGCGCGCGTTATAACCGTACACGAATCGTCTTGATCTCGAATGGACGCACGTTGCACCGCACCGTCTGACCGTCCACAGTCACCGGCCCGATCTCGCGTTCCAGCAGATCGACTTCCACCGCCGACTCCACTGGTCGCCCGAAGTCGAGGCGCACCTGACCACGCTGGTTATGCGCTTCGTACATACGCACGATCAGCCCATCGCCATCGTCGGCGGTTTTGATTGTTTCAACCACGACATGATCGCTTTCGACGCGCAGGAATGACCGTCCTTCGGCTGGAATTTCACCCATGACCGTCACTGGGCGCAGCGGAGCGTTCAGTTCATACGCGCGGCGGGTGACCTGCGCCTCGCGCCAGTCGCCAGCGTGCGGCAGCAGGCTGTACATAAAGCGATGCACTCCGCGGTCTGCCTGCGGATCGGGAATGACTGCCGATTTGAGCAGTGATATGCCCAGGGTGTTGTGGAGCAGGCTGTGACCATATTTGCCGTTGTTCATCAGCGCCACGCCATACCCGCCCTCGCTGAGATCGACCCAGCGATGCGCACACACCTCGAAGCGCGCCCAGTCCCAGCTGGTGTTGCGGTGGGTTGGGCGTTCGACTGAGCCGAACTGGATTTCGCAGGTGGCGCGGGTTGCGTTGAGCCGCAGCGGGAACAGCACGCGCAACAGGTTCTGCCGTTCCTGCCAGTCCACCTCCGTATCAAAGTCGATCCGGCGACTGTTGCACCACAGACTGATCCGCTGCCGGATCGTACTCTTGCCAAAGCGCCGCACGATTTCGACCGTGGCGCGCAGTGGTCCTTCTTCAACGACACGCCATTCGCTGATGTCGTGAATCGGGTACGGTTTTTCGAGATAGAACGGATCGATATCCCAGGCATCCCAGAACATTGGGCGGTCTTCGTACAGGACGAGCTGGTTGCCGGTGGCGCCTTCGGCGATGATTTCGCGCTCATACCGGGCATCGTAGAGCGATCCGATTTCGCCATGTGTGTCAAACTCGATGCGAAACTCGTCGGACGCCAGATACTCGCGACGAACAGTGAAACGTGCGGGCGGAGTCGGGTGGGAGACTTTGTCGATGGCAATGTACCCGAATGCCGGCGCGGACGCTTCCACCAGCAGCGCGCGCGTCCCATCAAGGTGCTCGACCGTCTGCGTCACGCCGGCAACCACCGGTCGGGGGCGGTCATCGAGCGGAATGGCGACGCATTCGGTGCGATCCCACGCCAGGCTATTGAACACCGCCAGGCGTGGCGCAGCCCCGTTCCCGTCACTCTCGGTCAGGTCGGTAATCGCGGCGTGGCGCACCGTCTCGACCGTTTCGCGCACCTCGGCAAACTGACGTTCGCTCTCGACATACACCAGCGGCACTGAACTTCCGGGCAAAATATCGTGGAACTGATTGAGCAGCACTGTGCGCCAGGCGGCGTCGAGGTCCGCCTGACGGTTGATCGCTCCCTGCGTGACTGCCCAGGCATTGAGCCATTCGGCTTCGCGCAGCAGGAGTTCTGCCTGACGGTTGTTTTGTTTGGTGCGTGCCTGACTGGTGTAGGTGCCACGGTGATACTCCAGGTACAGCTCGCCGACCCACACCGGCAGCCGGGGATTGTTCCAGACGCGCTGCTGCAGGCGCTGGAAGTACTGCTCGACGCGACCGGGGCGCACCACCGGGAAACCCGGCAGGTCGGACATGACCCGCGCCAGTTCGAGCATCTCCTCGGTCGGACCGCCGCCGCCATCACCATACCCATAAATGTAGAGCACTTCGTCATTGATATCCTTCTGGCGGTAGTGGTTCCACGTTCCGAAGACCTCGGACGGGAGCATGCTGCCGTTGTAGGTATAGAACTGCGCTTCGGTCGGGTTTGGTTTCAGCGGCGCGGAGGTTGCAGTCACGAAATGCGCCAGCACCTCGGAGCCGTCGATCCCGCGCCAGCGAAATGTATCGTAGGGCATGCGGTTGAACTGGTTCCAGCTGATTTTGGTCGTCATAAAGCACGAAATGCCCGCCAGACGCATGATCTGCGGCAGCGCCGCCGAATAGCCGAACACATCCGGCAACCAGACGACATGCTCGATGAGACCGAACTCACCCTCGAAGAAGCGCATGCCGTGGATCACCTGGCGCACCAGCGATTCGCCGCCGGTCACATTGCAATCCGGTTCAAGCCACATTGCGCCAACCGGCTCGAATCGTCCTTCAGCAACGCGCTGGCACAACCGCTCGTACAATTCCGGATCGTCCTGCTTGAGGAACGAATAGGTTTGCGGCTGGCTCATGCTGAAGTGATACTCCGGGTAGCGTTCCATCAGGTGCAGCGCGGTCGCAACCGTATGCGCGATTTTCTGGCGGGTGCGCCACAGGGGCCAGAGCCAGGCAACATCCATATGCGCGTGACCAGTTGCCAGGATGGTTGGGCGTTGGCCCGGCTCCAGGTTGGCCGTCAGTGTCTCGCGCAGGAAGGTCAGCGCCGCGCCCGCCGAGATGGCGAAGCGTTCACTCTGCCATCCCTCGCGCAGGTCGAGCAGGTTATACGCGCGATTGATCCGGTCGAGTAGAGCATGCTTTTCCGGGTCGCTCTCACGGTAGGTGGGGATCGCATCGAGCACGGCGGACATTACGGCAGTCAGGCGACTGATAATCTCGTCGCGCAGTTGCAATTCCAGCCCGCCAAACGGACGGGGGTAGGGCGTATAGCAGCGGATCAGCACTTCGTGTTCACCCTCGTGCGCGCTTTCGGGGATCAGCGCAGCTGGGTGCGGCTCATCAATCCCGGCGAGCGCGCGCCCGTCGAGGTAGAGAATGCCCTCGATGCCGGCGTGCCCTTCCTCAGACCAGCGCAGCCGAACCTGCACCTGGCGTCCGCGCCATTCTTCCGGGACGCGCAGGGTCGTGCGCAGCCAGTGGGTATGCCCGCCATCAACCGGCATGCCCCACGGAAGCGGTTCATCCGGCTTATCGGGGTTCTGCGGGTCGCCGCCCCAGCGTTCGCCGACCTTCAGCGGACGCCAGGATGGATCATCGGGGGGCGGCGGCGGGGACATCGCGTTATCGGGTGGGGCGCCAGGCGCCGGGCAGGTCCACACATCGGTGATCGGGCGGGTATCGCGAATAATGGCGGCGCGCATCTCTTCCAGACGCGCCTTCAGTTTTTCGACGGTGAAGAAGAGCATGGCAACAGGTCCTTGGGCTAGAGCGAACGGTATGTATCATACCACGAGTATATGGTCGCATTCGATCGCAAACAAAAAGGGATTTTGCAGTTCAAAGCGGGCATCACGCTAGAGATGGCGACTGGCTACTGTGTTGCGGCGTGCGGGTGGTGGAACCAGACTGGCAGAAGCAGCTCGTGGAGCATTGTCAGGTGGCGGAGGTCTAGTGGTATCTTCTCATAACCCGACTGCTGTTTCGATCCAGAAAGGAGTTTGTTGGTCAAAGGCGGCCTGCCGCAAGACGGAAGGCAGTGGACGCCCCAGATCTTCATAGGCTTCAACAATCGCGCGCAGGGCGTCGGCGACATTGTCCAGCGCTTCGGCAACAGTATCACCCTCGGTAATCAGCTCAGGCAGGATAGGACAGGTTACGGTATATCCGCCTTCTGTCTGTGGTTCAAAGAGCAGAGGCAGTTTGTAGATTGTTTTGGCAGCCACGGTATTTCTCCTGATCTGGTTCGTGGATGCGGTCGCGTTGCTGGCGCGTCTGGCTGGTTCCTGAGACAAGGCACTCTTATTGTAGTCGATGGTTAGAGGAAACGCAAGCGGATACGCCTGTGCAGCCGCATTTCTGTCAAGGTGATAACGAAGGTTTTCGGACCTGACATCCTCGTCACGCTCGCAGATGCGCAGGACGGACGGGAGTGAGTAATGAGAACCTACAATAACGCACGAGCAAGAACATACTTGCGTTGCCGTCCAGAATTGTGTAGGATGGTCAAAAACTATGTTTGAGTGTTTGATCGCCTGCGCCGATGAGATAGAAACAGGACGACAGCTTGCGTGATCATTGTATCTTATGAGGGAACAGGCTATGCACATCACACTCAAGACCTTGACCCCTTTGTGGACCGGTGGCGTGGATCAGACCTGCGACCGCCTGCACGAGACAGGGCTAATCGGTTCGCTACGCTGGTGGTATGAGGCGTTGGTGCGCGGACTGGGCGGATATGCGTGCGATCCGACGGAGCACAGCTGCACCTTTGATGAAGAAAAGTATCGCAAGTCTAAAGCCAGTGATGAGCGTCAACGGTTGCGTGATGCTGGTGTATGTGATGCCTGTCAGTTGTTCGGTTGCACCGGATGGGCGCGCAAGTTTCGGTTGAAGGCTTCCGATGGAAAGAGACTGTTTCATGGAAAAAACATTCTAATTCCCAGTGGAAGAGTCCACCAATCCAGTAAAGGACCACGGTCGGGTGGCTGGTTTGTGTTCGGTGAAAGTCGGTTCGGTGAAATTGAATTTGAATTCATCCCTTTGCGTCCTTTTGACCTGAGTCCTATCTACACCATCCTGGTGCTGATCAGTCGTCATGCGAGCCTGGGACCGAAAGGCTCAAATGGTTATGGAGTCATACAGGCTGAAGGTGTTCAACCGTCACTTACCTGGATAAAGGATTTCAGTTGTTCTCCCACAGCACGTAATAGCTCTCTACCCGACTTTCGCGACTTCTTTTTTGCCAGGTTTCAATTTGATGAGCCAGAAAACAATCAAGATTGGTGGAAGATGATTAACGGTATTCAACAGGCCGTGAATGGGAGACGGAAGAGCGCAGAAGAACTTCAAGAAATCGTAAGTAAAGGTGTTCTTCCCCTTGCACCTGCTATTCGGAACTGGTTGCGTTATCAGTGGGCACATGGCCTTGGCTCCAGGGAAGCACATTTTGTCTTTGGTGAAGCGCAAGCAGTGTGTCCGATTTGTTACTCTCCTGGCTTTAAATCTGACAGTAAAAAGCAAAATTTCAACTGGTGCCCAAGTTGTAAACAGAGCTTCAAAAAAGAAGATGAAATACCCACCACTGCATCAAAGATCCATGTGTCTTACGCTTACCGTGTTGATAGTGGATGGGAATTCCGAATCTGGGGCTGGTTGCCCTGCATAGAGGAATTCAAACAACGAGATCAGTTCTTATGTAAACTCAAGTGCCAACTTAATCAAACTTCTATCTGGCAAACAGTATTCGGGAATAGCACAACCATTCCCCGATTAACTGAATGGCATGACCTGCCTTGCAATCAATCTGACGGCTATGCCTATTTGCATAAACTGCTATAAGGTGCTGCATGAGTTATGACCTGTATGTAGAACTCGGTGGCGATACACAGGAAGAAATTGACGCGCTTGTCAGCGGTAATCATCAAGGCGTAAAAGTTTCCGATATTTTCGAGCGCATCCGCTTGCTCACCGCAGTTGCTGCCCGGAATGAGAACGTAAAAGATTATGCTGTCAGCGGTGACCGCAAGCAAGGTGGCGGTTATAAAAGTCTGGTTCACGACGCCCAACCCACAAATACACCTTACGCCAAATATCTGATAGGTCCTGCACTTAACCAGTTTCAGGGTTTGCGTCTGATACCAATTGTTCCCGATTTACAAGCTCTTCCCTCCGGCTCCTGGTTCCTGCAATTCACCTTCACCCTCGCCAGACCCTGGATCAGCAAGGACGATGACCCCTTCTATGTGACCGAGAGCGTCAATCCGGTGCGCAAGGATAAGGTCTTCAAAGTTCCAACGATGTCGGCGGCGAGTTGGAAAGGACTGCTGCGCTGGACGACGATGCACACCCGCCTGG
>JAGHYV010000026.1 GCA_017743475.1 Roseiflexus sp.
AGCAGGCGCGGCGCGAGGCAGAAGCTCGTGCAGTTGCGGAGGAGCAGGCGCGGCGCGAGGCAGAAGCTCGTGCAGTTGCGGAGGAGCAGGCGCGGCGTGAGGCGGAAGCCCGTGCAATAGAAGCAGAAATACGCGCAACTGCTGAACAACGTGCTCGCGCGGCTGCCGAAGCGCGGGTGCGGGAACTTGAGGAAGCGCTTCGGCGGACGCAGCAGAATCTATAGCCTGTGTCTCATCGCTAGGGAAGTCAGCGCATAGTCTCACCCGTTCTCAGACATTGGAAAGTATCCCTGTCCCTAGCAGGAGAACAGCTGACTGCTCAGGATATCCACGACCGCAATGCCTCTGCTTCGTCAGTTGCTTCCCACGGCAGATCGAGGTCTGAGCGACCGACATGACCATACACTGCCAGTCGGCGATAGAGATCGCCGTGACACATCGTTGCCAGTTGTCGCAGGCGTAAACGACGGATAATCCCTCCAGGACGAAAGTCAAAGTGCCTGGCAACCCTATCAGTCAGCGTATCGTCATCAAGGCGACCAGTGCCGTATGTTTCGACACGCACGCTAACCGGTTCAGCGATACCAATTGAGTAACTCAGTTGTACTTCGCACTGCTCCGCGAGACCTGCGGCAACGATGTTCTTTGCCGCATGACGTGCCGCATATGCGCCAATCCGGTCGATGCGGGTCGGGTCTTTTCCGCTTAGCGCTGCGCTACTCTGTCGTGAAAAGCCGCCATACGTATCGACGCCATTCTTGCGTCCGGTCAACCCCGCATGCAGTACCGGTCCCCCCTCGAATACCACACCTTCAGGATTGATCTGAATTCTGGTGCGATCGTCCGGTGCAAATGGTTGATCAGCAAACGCGGGTCGGATGACCTGTTCAATCAGGTCAGTGTACAGTGTTGCCAGTGATACCCGTGAGTCCTGCTGACTGGCAAGCAGAGTAATACTATCAATGCGATGCGGCCTGCGACCGACGAAGGCAATGCCAACCTGACACTTCGCATCGGGTGCCAGATAGCGAAGCGTTTTTCGACGCACACTGTCATACTGGCGCATCAGACGGTGGGCGCACCAGAGTGGCAGTGGCGCCAGGTCTGGCGTATGCGTGCAGGCGTAACCAAACAGGGTAACATTCTCCTGCGCTGTCAGTTGGGAAAGGCCCTCTTCATCGAGCATGGTTTCGTCGAAACGTGGACGGAGACCGTTCATTTCACTCAGACTGGTCATAACCGTGCACGTGCGACCGTTGAACGATCCCTGGTCGTAGCCGACATCGAGTATGATTTCGCGTGCTGTGTTGGGGATATCAACCACTGCGTCAGCGGCGACCTTGACCGACACGAACAGGATGCCGGTCGAAACGGCGCACTCGGCGACAACTGATGCGAATGGGTCCTGACGCAGGTAGTGCCCGACGAGTGCGTCACTGATCTGATCGCATAGTTTGTCCGGATGCCCCGCACTGACCGACTCGGATGTGAAAATGTAGTGCGACGCCATCTCCTCACCTCTCCTCTTGTTGTATCTCCCTCCTGTTTTGCGTATACATGATTTCTTTTGCGAGCTCATTGATCAGCAAGGGCGTGGCAGAAATGCCAGCAACGATTGCCCAATCGAGCAATCCAAGCGGCGTTACACCCAGAATGCCACGCAATCCTGGAAGAATCGTTGCCATCACCTGTAGACCAATGCTACCGCCGACAGCCAGTGGCAGATATCGATTGGGCGGGCATGCACCTGGAACAAAAATACTGTGGCGTTCCGAACGGCAACTGAGAGCGTGAAGTAATTGTGCGATCGTGATCGTTGCAAAGGCAAGTGTGCTGGCGCGTGGTCCGACACCGTAACGAGTCAAACCAATCCCATAAGCAGTCAGCGTGGCAGCAGTCAGAAGTGCACCTTCAACTCCGATGCGTTGCAGGTCGGCGCGCGAAAACATCGGTGCCCGCGGATCGCGGGGTGGACGTGACATAACGTCCGCTTCTGGCAGTTCGACACTCAGTGCCAGTTCGGGGAAGATATCGGTAACCAGATTGATCCAGAGCAACTGGATCGGGTTCAGCGGTTCGCCTGCGCCAATGGCAATCGCCAGCAGCGTTACGGCAATCTCGCTGGTATTGCTCGCCAGGATGAAGTGCACTGCCTTCTTGATATCGTCGTAGATAGCGCGCCCCTGCTCGACCGCGATGATAATCGTTTGCAGGTTGTCGTCACGGATGACGATATCAGCGACTTCCTGTGCCAGTTGACTGCCATCTTGCCCCATGGCGATGCCAATATCGGCGGCGCGCAGCGCAGGACCGTCATTAATGCCGTCGCCGGTCATGGCAACGACACGTCCGGCGCGCTGCAGCGCCTGTACAATGCGCAGCTTGTGTGCCGGACTGACGCGCGAAAAGATGTCAATGCGTTGCGCCAGTGACCGCAGCACATCAGGTGGCACGTGTTCGAGCTGAGCGGCGTCAATCCCTTCCAGATGCCCATCGCGGCGCAACCCGATCTGGCGGGCAATTGCGTAAGCAGTGGCGCTCTGATCGCCGGTGACCATAATTGGGTGCAGACCGGCAGCGCGAAAACGTGCCATCAATTCGCGCATTCCGGGTCGTGGTGGGTCGGCGATACCTGCCAGACCAACCCAGATCAGATCACGCCGTTCGTCTGATAGATCGTTGCCATACGTATACGCAACGCCGAGCACCCGCAGTGCCTGACCAGCCATCCGTTCATTTTCGGTCACGATGCGCGTCCGATCACGGTCGCTGAGCGGCTGAACAATTCCTTGGCACAGGTGATAACTGCACATTGCCAGCACCTGATCTGGCGCTCCTTTAATCGCCATCAGTTCATCACCGCTGGTGGCGTGCCAGGTGACCATGTAGTTGCGCTGGGTGCTACGCAATTGCACACGCAGGAGTGGATATTGCTGCCGCAGTGCGATGACATCGATGCCAGCATCGAGCGCTGCGCGTACCAGAGCAATTTCAGTTGGCGTTCCCCGCAATTGGGGCACACCATTGTTCATCTCAACACGCACGTCGCTGCAGAGCGCAGTGAGTTGCAACAGGTAGATCAGTTCACCTGCGCTCACATTGGTTGTTCCGTCGTCTTCGGCCTGGAACGTGGCTGCTTCGTGACTGAAGCGGGTCATTCCGGCGAATACCGTAACCAGTGTCATCTGGTTCAGGGTAATCGTCCCGGTCTTGTCCAGGCACACATCCTGCACTGCGCCGAGCGTCTCAACCGCGACCAGGCGACGAACCAGAATGTTCTGGCGCTCCAGGCGACGCAGACCGAGTGCTAGCGTTGTTGTGGCGACGGTGGGCAACCCTTCAGGAATAGCGGCAACTGCCAGGGACACCGCAGTTTTGAGCATAACTAGGAAGCTATGCCCACGCAACAGTCCGATGACAAACACGCCGCCACAGATCGCGAGCGACAGAAGCGCTAGCTGACTGCCTAGCATGCGGAGTTGTCGCTGGAGCGGCGTTTCGGGTTGTTCCGTCTCAGCGAGCATTCGCTGGATATGCCCTACTTCAGTTGCCGCACCGGTGGCGACAACGATCGCGCGCGCACTGCCGCCGGTGACAATTGCGCCGCGGTAGACCATATTGATGCGACTGCCGAGCGGGGTATCGGGTGCAAGGACGACATCGGCGCGTTTGGCGACCGGGACACTTTCACCGGTGAGCGCCGACTCATCGACGGTCAGATCATCGGTTTCAATCAGTCGCGCATCGGCAGGCACTGGCATGCCGCGTTGCAGAACGATGACATCGCCAGGGACGAGTTCTTCGCCTGGCAGGTTATATTCAGCGCCCGCACGAACCACGTGTGCAACCGGTTTTGCACCACGACTGAGACCGGCGATGGTTTTCTCTGCCCAGTTTTCGGTAAAAAAACCTATTCCGGCGTTGATCAGCACAACACTGAGAATGACCACACCATCGGCAACACCGCCAGTTGCAATCGACAGAATGGCTGAAACCCCGAGTAACGCCACTGGTAGACTGCTGAACTGCGCGATCAGCATACTAAACATTGATCGGCGGCGAATCTCGGGAAGCACATTTGCTCCTGCTTCGTTCAAGCGTCGTCGAGCAACTGCCGGATCCAGTCCCTGACCCGGCGAGGTATCGAGGATCTGCGCGACTTCTGCAACTGACAGGGTATGCCAGTGACGCTGTACCTGCGCCTGACCCGGTTCGTCAACGCCAGCGAGAATCCGAACCACTCGCGCCTGCACCTCTTCGACACTGATCGCCGGGTCGCACTGGATGAGAACGGTTCCGGTCAGGATATTCGCCGAGACTGCGCGAATTCCGGGTTGACGCACGATGTGCTGCTCAATACGCTCTTTCTGCGTCGGGTTGCGATACAACCCGGCGATGCGCAAACGTACACGCCCTGGCAGGCAGTGGACCACTTTGATAACTACTGCTGTCGGTGGAGGAGCAGGCACAACTGGTGCAATGACCTCACGGATCGGTGCAGCGCGCAGAGTCAGTACTGAGAGCGGCGTCGTCTGGCTCAGGATATTGCCTGCGGAGACCTGTATCACGTCTTGCGTCCCCTGAGGACCTTCAATACGACGCAGGTGCACCCGCAGATTTTCACTTACACCAAGCCAGCGTACCCGCATGTCACCAGGTTTCAGCATCACATCGCCGCGCTTGTCGACGATCAATGTCAGCGTCTGCCCAATATGGATGGTCACCGTACCAAAAGGCGTACTTTGGGGAAGAGCGTGTGGCTGAGCGAAGTGCAAGGCAATTTCTGATCGATCGCCGCTGCGGGTGACATACACCTCATCGAGCGACTCAACCACCTGCGGGTAAGGTAGGAACTCATCGAGCGCCTGGCGTATCTGGCAGGCATCGAGCGCCTCGCGCAGCACGGCGCCGGAAATGAGGCAGGGACCCTTGCTGCTCAACGCGACCACCAGATCGCGAAAAGTGCCGCCGCTCCCGAACGCTGTTTCAAGAACAGGCTGGAGATCAGCAACGTTCCAGACAGGCAGAGCGGATGACTTTATCGAAAGGTCTGTTGTCATGCGGATACGATGACTTCCCTTCCACACACGTCCCAATCTTGCGGAAGGGTTAACGTCCGATGCGGCGTGAGCGATACAAGGCAAGAATAGCAACTGCGTGCGCCAGAAGCGTGCTTGCCGGACCTAACGCCTGACCACGCAGCACTTGGACAATGCTGGCGCCGATCAACCCGACGAACGCCACTTCAAGCAGGTCGATCGAGCCATTTGATGATCGCTGAAGGAATCGATCCAGTTGATCGATACGCTCGGCCACTGCTGTCAGCGTTGGATTGACAGGCGGCGGCATCTCTGTGATCGCGAACAAGCCCCGACTGATCGCATCGCGCCGCAGGTCATCGTTCGTGCCGTGGTAACGCAGCAAAATACTCGCTGTCAGCGGATTGGCTTCAACATACATCACCCGTTCACACGCTGACAGGTCGCGTTCAACGCGCGTGAAGTAAGCGGAATCACCCTTGCGCTCCGGGATGCGCACACGCACACGGTCGCCAATACGATGCGCAATGTAGCCAGCAGGAAGCATACGATGCCTTCAACTCAGGATTCGGCGCGCCCATCGGCGCCTGCTGCGTTCTGCGCGTGCATCTCGACCTGAACTTCTGCAACGATGTCACTGAGAGTCTCAACAAGCAGCGCCGCCATTTCGCGTCCGCGCTCGTACCCGATCAGCGCTGCCTTAACGCTCTGTTTGACTGCGGGCCGGGCAAGCGGTGCCAGCAGTGGCAAAGCGTTGCGTGCTGCAAGAGTCGCGCCAACGCCAAGTGCGATGCCGGTAATGAGGCTTCGGGTATCAGCCACGCCATACACCTCGAATTGTCTGATAACCAGGATGTCAGTATTATAAAACGCAGAGCGGTTTCAGACAATTCGTGTCGCCGGATCATCAGTCAGACAACCGATCAACGACCCCCCGGTAGCACTCGTAGCACACCATATTCGCCACTTGTGGCGGCGGGGCATTATCGGGCAGACGAAGACGCTCGATCGCTTCCTCGACCTCAAACCACCCCTCACCCGGCACATAGACCTTCTTGCACCAACTGCAAACTGACACGACATCGGATGAGCGCTCGCATCGGGCGTCTAGGAGGGCGACATACGCGCGCGCTTCTTCATGTGTTATCCGACTGTCAAAGGCGATGCCGCCGTCGGGGAGCGGCGCGATCTGCAATTCGACAATCCGCCGTGCTGTTGGTGAATCGCAGCGCATATGCACAGTGATCGTTTTCCCGCTTCGCACCCGGCTCAGGATCAGGCGGTAGAGGTGGCGCGTTTCCGGGTCGCTGATGAACTTCCAGATCGGGCGGCTCCAAACATTGGACGGCGTGAGGTGTGCGCCTTCGTTCTCGCGGGCGAATTCGAGCCATTCTTCGTTGAAGAACGTGATGCGATCATGGTCGTCGATGCGGTAGGCGAATGTGCGGGGAACCGGAAGGAGTTCCATTGGAAGCCTCTACCGTTTGCGTCATCATGCGCAGCGGAGGCTCACGCAATGTGCGCCTCCATGGCGCGTCTTTATGATGACCACACTTGTCGTGCTGGTGCAATCATACCATGGATTGTTACATTTTCGCAGTGTCAAGTGGTCGGGAAGTGTTCGCATTTCTCTGGAAGCAAGGATTTCTTGCCCTCGTGGACGCAACAAGAGCGTCTCCCCTTCGCTCCCAGGCACATGTGTTACTCCAGGTGCGAACAGTTACAGCAGTCGCGACAATCGATCTGGTCTTCTGGTATCATATTCTGGATCGCGTCTGACAACCAGGGAGCCATCCATGTCTGCTGTTTCCACCTCCACGCTGAGTGACCTATACGCCACGCGGGCAAAAACGCTTGCTCCTGCCCAGAGCTGGCCTGAACACGAAGGTAATATGATATCTCTGGCGTATGGTTTTGCAGCGCCAGAGTTGTTTCCAACCGATGACCTGCTCTCCGCCACTGCCGAAGTCCTGGCGGAGAATGCTGCCGAGGCATTGAATTACGGTCCGACCTATCCCGGTCTGGTGCAGTTCGTTGTGAATCGTCTGCGTGCGCAGGGAACCCCTGCCGAAGTCGACAATGTGCTGATTTCGTATGGATCGAGTCAGGTACTGGCCCTGCTGCCGCAGGTTTTTATCGATCCCGGCGATGTGGTGATCGTCGAAGGTCCGACGTTCATGGGCGCGGTGCGACATTTTGCGCTGGCTGGCGCACGCCTAATGACAGTTGATATTGATGATGATGGACTAGATATCGATGCTCTGGAAGCGACGCTGCGCGATCTGACGAAGCGTGGTCGGCGCCCAAAGTTCATCTATACGATTCCGACGTTCCACAATCCGAGCGGTACGCTTATGCCGCTGGAGCGTCGCCGCCGACTGGTGGCGCTGGCGCGGGAGTATGGCGTGCTGGTCGTTGAAGATGACGCCTATGGCGATCTCTACTTCGAGGATCCGCCGCCGCCACGTCTCTCTGCGCTTGATCACGAGGGGTGGGTGGTGCAGGTCGGCACCTTCTCGAAAATCCTGGCGCCAGGACTACGCATGGGATGGGCTTGCGGGAACCGCGATATTATTCAGCGCCTGGCAAGTTTCAAACTCGAAGGGTCGAGCGGTCCATTCCTAACCCGTATGGTCGAGCGGTACTGTGCCAATGGACGTCTGGAGCAACATATTGCCGACCTTCGCGTTGCCTACCGCGCGCGGCGCGATCTGATGCTGGCGGCAATTGCGCGTGAATGGCCCCCGGATGTGCGTGTGGCGAAGCCTGAAGGAGGATTCTTCGTCTGGGCGCAGTTGCCGCAGGGTTTAAGCGCAACCGCGTTGCTTGCTGAAGCGGAGAAGCACGGGGTAACGTTCGTTCCCGGCACGCATTTTTATGCCGATGGTCGGGGTGACAGTGCGTTCCGCCTGTCGTTTAGTTTTGTGCCGCCTGCGCACATCGCAGAGGGCATCGCGCGGATCGGAGCAGCGTTTCGGACGCTCGGATGAGGAAAAACGTCGCAGATTGAAGGTTCTGCGTTGAACATTGTATGCCGGAGGTTTCAGGTAAATCCAGTATAGCCCGCGCAGGCGGGCTTCGCCCTGGATAGCTGAGGGCTTATTGTAGGTGATAGGCGATAGGCGATAACCGATAATCGATAGCCGATAGTCGATAGGGTCACCGTTGGAGTTTGCGTGACGCGCAGGCGGGCTTCGCCCTGGATAGCCGAGGGCTTATAGTCTTTGAACAAATAATCTGGTATAGCCCGCGCAGGTGGGCTTTGCATTCTATAGCCGAGGGCCTTAGCCCCACGGCTCGTTCGGCGTACCGGATTAGATGCTCAATCTCCATAAGCCCCACGGCATGAAGCGCATACCGGATTATTGCAGTTCTCACAAAGATCGGTCTCGTTGGACAGGGTTAAACACGCCAGTGAAAGCAGACGTTTCGTGCGACATCTCTCCGCGTCTCCGCGTGCATCGAACCGGCTCACGCGGAGGCGCGAAGGCGCAAAGATAGAGAGCATAGCGCTCACAGGGGCTGTTGGACGGGGCTGCGCCCATCGCCGGAAGCGGGCGCCTCACGCAATGCGGCAGAGCCGGACAGGGGTCAGCGTATCTGAGAACTACTATAAATGCTCAATCTTCGTGAGCCCGACGGCACGAGGTGCATACCGGTTTATATTCTTGATCTATGAGCCGCTGGGCTACATGGTGAACACCGGTTTATATTTTCACAATGCGCTCTCACAAGGGGCGCCGCCTAGTGAGCAGTGACAGGAATCACCGGAATCACGGGAATCACCGGGCAGTACGCACCGAGTACGGCGGCGTTTGCGTTAATATGCTCAGGGGATCTGTCGCCTGGGTGCACACTCCCCTGAGTATGACCCTTAATGAGATCGTCAGGAGCAACAGTGGAACCAACTATCAGCGATCCCTGGGGTGACCGCTTCAGTGAAGCGGAACGTGCCCTGCTGGCGCCGTTCGTAACCGACGTCGATGCGCCGGTGTTTGGATTGCGCAACCTTCCCGATGTCGTGTGCGGCGCCCTTTTCTCACGCTACAGCCGTTCCGATAAGAGCCTGCGCCGTATTCTGCTCGATGAGTTCATTCAGGCGCCGGAAGCCGATTTTCATGCAATTGTGGCGCTTAGCGCCGACGCCGCAGCACATCAAATTGTCGCTGTTCATCGGGCAGAGGCGTTTTATGAGCGCGTTCTGATCGGGTATGGCGATGATTCAGTGGCAGAGTTGGGCGGCGCCCACGTCGCCTGTGAAGGGGTCAGCAATATTGCAGCTAAGGCACTCGAAGACAGTCGCATTGGCATCAGTCCGCTCGAAAAATCGACCCGTTACGTTGCCTTCAACCGCAAGGTCGAGGGACGTTACCGCTATCTGCGTGAGGCGGCAATCATGGCGTCGCGTCACGCTCGTGCCTACGAAACAGCGATGGACACCCTGTTCGATACCTATTCGGCGTTGATCGAGCCGACGCTTGCCGCCGTTCGCGCTCGTACACCCCGCGAACCAGGGGTCTCCGAACGTGCATATGCGAGTGCCACGCGTGCCAGGACCTTTGACTTGCTGCGCGGATTGCTGCCAATGGCGACATTGACCAATGTCGGGTTGTTTGGTAATGGTCGCGCATTTGAGTACCTTCTGACGAAACTGTATGCCTCGCCGCTAGCGGAATTGCAGGCGCTAGCAACGGCGTTGCAGCGTGCGCTGGACGACCAGATCCCTTCGTTTGTCAAGCGCGCAAAGAGTGAACGCGGCAGAGCGTACCAGGCGTATCTGCGCGAAACGCGCCAGGAAGTGCAGAAGCTTGCAGCAGTAGCGGCGAATCGGTTGGCAGAGGTCGATTCGCATTCACCCGATGTGACGCTCGTGGCATTCGATCCCGATGCCGACATACGGGTTGTTGCGGCAATTCTCTATCCGTATCTCGACTCATCTCTGGCAGACACGCGTGCGCTGGCAGAGGCAATGACCGCTGATGAACGGATGCGCCTGATCCGCGCTTATGCGGGCAGGCGTGCCAGTCGCTTTCACCGACCGGGGCGGGCGTTCGAGGAGGCGCGCTACACGTTTGACCTGCTGGCAGACATCGGGGCGTACCGCGATCTCCAGCGGCACCGGATGCTTACCCAGGAGCGGCAGCGGTTCGGCGTGCAGCATGGGTATGTGGTTCCGCCGGAGATCGACGAGTACGGACTGGGTGCGCCGTTTCGCGCTGCACTGGATCAGGCAGGCAAAGTTGTCACCGCCATCGCCGCCGACCTGCCGGAGGAGGCACAGTATGCAGTCCCGTTCGCATATAGGGTGCGCTGGCGTGTGACCCTCAACCTGCGTGAAGCGTATCATCTGTGCGAACTGCGGAGCGCGCCCCAGGGTCATCCCGGCTACCGGCGCATTGCCCAGGAGATGTATCGCCAAATTGCCGCCGTGCATCCGTTACTGGCGGAGGGGATGCGCTTTGTCGATATGAACGATTACGCTCTTGAACGACTCGATGCCGAACGTCGCCTGGACGAAAAACGACGCAAACTGAGCGAAGAACAGCAGGTAAACGAATAATGTCGAACGTTTTTCCCTCTTCGCCCACTCCAGCAAGTCGGGGTGGCACTGGTTGTCTGCTGGTAGCGATGGTTGGACTGGTCATATCGATATGTGGCATGGTGGCGCTGGTCCAGATCATCGCGCCGTTTGCAGGTGCGCGTCGTGCCGGTCACATCGCCGTTCTCGTTTCCTCGGTGATCTTTGGTCTGCTTTTTGGGGGAGCACTGACGATTGCCCGTGCGCCGCGGATGCGCGCTGCACTGCACGCCTGGTTGCTTGCACTCCCGCTGACGTGGGTCATGGTTCCGGCAGCCATGTTCCCCTCAGCGGAAGCACAGATTGCAGCCGTGGCGCGTGTCGCGTTGATCGGTATCTACCTGGGTGCGCTCTGGATTATGGTGCGCTGGCGTTTTCCGGCGAGCGTCCCGGCGGGCTGGCGTGCCATACCCCTTGCCGCCGGCACTGCTGCGTTGCTGGCACTGCCCTGGCTGGCGTGGGGGGCACTTGGATCGCTGCTCGATATCGTGCTTGGTCTGGCTGCCGCCGTTCTGTTTGGTATTGCCGCGGCACTTCTGATCACGCAGGTCTATCTGCGACCGCTCCCCGATGATCCGGACGGTCCAGGACTTCTGGCGGGCAGTGCAGTCACCAGCATACTCTTGCTCATCCTGGGATGGAATGTCGGTATTGCTGGGCAATCGTTGATCCTGATGCCGTTGCTGCCAGCGTTGGGATGGCTGGCAGGCGCAATTGCGGGAATTGGAAGTGGGCGTGCCCCCGATGCACGGGCGTGTGCGCTGTTCGTTGCGCTCGTTATCGCCCCGCCGCTCCTATTTGCCGACCCCGATACGCTGCACATCGAGTTGCTGGCGCAGGGACGTGAAGGGATCGCCTGGGCGTTGGGATCGGTCAGTGTGAGCGTTCTGCTGGCGCTTGTTGCGGCAGGCGTCGTGCCAACGCTGCGACGATATGCGGATCGTGCGCCACGAGCGGTCGGCGCAGGTGCATTGATGCTCTGGTTGACCGGTGCAGCAGTGTACAGCAGCATCGGGCAGCCTGGTTTCTATGGCGATCGACTGTTCGTCATCCTGAAAGACCAGGCTGATCTCTCATCGGTTGCGTCTATTGCCGATTACCAGCAGCGCCGTCGTGCGGTGTACGAGACTCTGGTGCGTCACGCCGATGCAACTCAGTCTGGATTGCGCGCCGAGCTGAGCCGTCTTGGGGTCTGGCATCAACCCTACTACCTGATGAATGCGCTAGAGGTCGAGGGGGGCGTGCTGCTTCGTCTCTGGCTGACAAATCGACCGGAGGTGGATCGAGTGGTGCCTAACCCAGTGCTGCGTCCGCTCCCTGAGCCGCCGGAGGCGCAACGTGGCACCATGCCCTCTCCCGACGAGACGCCGTGGAACCTAACCATGATCAACGCCGATCGCGTCTGGCAGGAGTTGAACGTTCGCGGCACCGGGGTTGTCATCGGCTTGATGGACAGCGGTGTTCAGTGGGATCATCCCGAACTGCGCGACAGTTACCGCGGCGTGCAATCCAATGGCACCGTCGTTCACGAATACAACTGGTACGACCCGTGGGGCGGATCGCCAGAACCAGTGGATTATAGTGGGCACGGCACCTTTACCCTTAGCGCAGCTGTCGGTAATCGGGTGGGAGTTGCCCCTGACGCCACCTGGATCGCGTGCGTCAATCTGGCGCGCAATGTGGGGAATGCTGCGCGCTACCTGGACTGCATGCAATTCATGCTGGCGCCCTTTCCACCGGGCGGCAATCCCCTGCGGGACGGCGATCCGGCGCGTGGCGCCGATGTGACCAACAACTCCTGGGGATGCCCGCAGGACCTGGAAGGGTGCGACCCGAACACCCTGCTACCGGCTGCGGAAGCATTACGCGCCGCGGGGATGATGACGATTGCCGCCGCTGGCAACGACGGTCCGGCGTGCGGCAGCCTGAACGCCCCCCTCGCTCTCTATGACGCGGTCTTTACCGTTGGCGCCGTGGCGAGCGACGGCTTCCTCGCACAATTCAGTAGCGTCGGTCCGGTGACGGTGGACGGAAGCAGACGCATCAAGCCGGACATTGTTGCGCCAGGAGACGACGTACTTGCTGCTGCCCCGGAGGATGGCTATATGACCGGCAGCGGCACGTCGATTGCCGCACCGCATGTGACTGGCGTCGTTGCACTGATGTGGTCGGCAAACCCGATATTGATCGGCGATGTGGAGCGCACCGAAGCAATCCTGCGCGCCACAGCGCAACCTGCGCCGTCCGAAAGCCCATCAACGGTACAATGCACTGGCGTTGACATTTCGGCAGCATTAGCGAGTCGATACGGCGCAGGGATCGTCGATGCCTATCAAGCCGTGCGCGCTGCCCGATGAGACGAAAGTTGACGATAGGGCGCGCAACCTTTACAATTTATGCAGTGTACTAATTATAGGAGAGGAAGAGGCGGCTGTCGGCTGTATCTCCAGAACGGCAGAAGCAAAACCCTGGACGCGCGGGCGCGCGCCGCCGCTCCAGTTTCATCGCGCACACGAGGTGCCATGCGCCTAATACTTTACCTTGGCAAAGGTGGCGTTGGTAAGACAACCACCGCAGCGGCGACTGCGGTTCGATCCGCCGAACTTGGCTACCGGACGCTGGTTGTCAGCACCGACGTCGCGCACAGTCTGGCTGATGCGCTTGATCATCCACTGGGAGCGCAACCGACCCAACTGACTGATCGACTCTGGGGTCAGGAGATCAATGTGCTGGAGGAGGTGCGTCAGCACTGGGGCGAGTTACGCAACTATCTGGCGGGATTGCTCAAACGGCGCGGCGTCAGTGATGTAGCATCGGAAGAACTGGCGATCATTCCCGGCATGGAAGAGGTCGTCAGCCTGCTCCACATCCGGCGTCAGGCACGCGAAGGCAACTTCGATGTTGTTATCGTCGATGCTGCGCCAACAGGCGAAACCATCCGTCTGTTGACGATGCCAGAGACCTTTCAATGGTATGCAGCGCGGGTGATGGATTGGGATCCTGGCACCAAGAGTGTCGCCAAGCCGCTGGTGCGCGCCCTGATCCCGGCAACCAACGCTTTTGAAACGCTTGAGCGCCTGACCAAAGGCGTTGAAGCCCTACGTCAGACTCTGACTGACCCTGATGTCAGTTCGTACCGGTTGGTCGTCAATCCAGAGCGTATGGTCATTAAGGAAGCGCAGCGCGCAGCGACCTATCTGGCTCTGTTTGGCTATCCGGTTGATGGCGTGGTGCTGAACCGGGTGCTGCCGCGCAACGCTGTTGCAGGCGAGTTCATGGAGCGTCTGTACGAAATGCAATCGTCGTACCGCAAGATGGTACACGATCTGTTCGCACCGCTGCCAATCTGGGAAGCGCCGCACTACCCGCACGACATCCGGGGAATTGGCGATCTTTCGCGGGTCGGGCATGACATGTTCAAGGACGAAGACCCGACAAAGGTTTTCTTTCGCGGTACAACGCAAGAGATCATTCGCGATGGCGAAGAATATGTGATGCGGTTACCGTTGCCGCATGTCGAGATCGGCAAGGTGTCGATCACCAAACGCGGCGATGAGTTGTTCGTGACGATCGGCAATTTCAAGCGCGATATGATCCTGCCGCTGACCCTTGCGGAGCGCCCGGCAAAGCGCGCCGTATTCCGCGAAGGAGTGCTGGAAGTGCGCTTTGGCGCGCCAGAAACGATCGAGCCAACGGCGGCATCCACCGGTTGATCTCGGACAACATGTGGTATCGTTGATCTGGCAGAGCAGCATCCGCCTGTACAGCGCTAGAGGCGAGTCTGGCGCTGGATAGAGAGGAGACTCGTTCCATGCTGACTGAAGAACTGGTGCGCAGTGCGTTGAAAAATGTCTACGACCCGGAAATCGGGATGGATATCGTCAATCTTGGTCTGGTGTATAACGTCGACATTCAGGAGAACGGTCGTCGAGTGGTGGTCGATATGACCCTGACGACACCCGCCTGCCCTGCCGGTCCGCAGATCTTGACGCAGGCGAAACGTGAGATTGAGAGTCTCCGTCAGGTGTACAGCAACCTGGAGGATGTACAGATTAACCTGGTGTGGACGCCATTCTGGAATCCCTCAATGATGAGCGAAGAGGCGCGTGAGGAGTTAGGGTTCTTCTAACGGCGCTTTCAGCGGGCAACCACTGCCTTTTTTACGTTCGGAACCGGAGAGGTTCTACCGGATCGCGGCACAGGATGTCCTCTGTGCCGCGGTTGTTTTTGTGGAGCGGCGCTGCGATCAGCCTTTTGCGAGAAGACGCCGTGCGATGCCAAATAACCGGTTGCAAATGAGTCGACCAAACCTTAGCTTGTTAGTCTTGCAGCTGGCATGGGGCTGGTCGCGCCTCTTCCGCTCCATGAGGAAATCGGTAATGCTTCTTTCATTGTCTGTGCTCGCCAGCAGTCCTGCCCGCTCATCAGCCTCGATGGCAGATTGCTGCTGCCCGCACCGTGCAGATCAACCTTATGTGAGTGACACCGTGAAGAGCTATACCTTTTCCAAAGCTTGTCAAAACTTCGCGGCTCTTCTTGAGCAGGCCCGTTGTAATGGAGCGGTACGCAGCCAGCGTCGTGATGGGCAGGGTTTTGTCGTGATGCCTGAGGCTCAAAAAACCATTAACCATTTGATATTCCTAGTGTCCGGCTAAGCCGTCCATTGGCCCGAAAAGAGCTTCTCGAAAGTATTCAGGAAAGCCGCCGGAACGATGGGTAAGCGCGTCTCTGTGGGCTGCGGCCCCTGCGTTCCTTCTCTCATTTTGGTCGTCAGGACGCCCAAACTCCCCCTTCTCCCCTCGTTTGAGAAGGTTCAGGGTTGATGAAGGACACAGGCGCATCTGAATGCACAAAACTGCTCATCTCTCCCAAGAACTCTACCCTTGAGAGCATCTCCTCACCCTGGCGCGTCACCGCCCTGCGTCTCGCCTGGTCATGCGCAGATGCTTGCAGAGAGGCATCGCCCGGAAGTAAACGCCCTATAACCGAATGTTGCGGGTTTATAACTCCGCAGAACGTGTCGCCGCACTATACTCTGCACGAACTTTGTGCCACGATGCACGAAGAATGTCAGTCGCTCTCTTCACGTTTGTCGAGGCGCACCATGCATGCTCCTTCGCCACGAACCGGCGCCGCATCCCTTCAGGGGAGCGTTCACCCTGTTGCTGTTCCTCGCCGAACATCCGCAGCGTGGATCACATGGGTGTTGTACGGTGTGGCGACATTCTTTGTGGCGCTGGTCGTCCTGGTTCTCTGGTTCGCCATCGCTCGTCCGGTTCAGGTATTGCCCCGCATCGAACCCGCCCCCGCTTTTATGCTCACCGATCAGGATGGTCGCTGGGTAAGCGATACTGATCTGCGCGGTCGTGTGCTGATCATCAATTTTGCCCATACGCGCTGCGGGGAACGCTGTGCCGTAATGGAGCACAGCATGCGCGCGATCTACGATACCCTGCGCACCGATGGTCGCCTGGGAACACGGGTGCATCTGGTAACAATTACTGTGGATGCCGATGGTGATACTCCGCCAGTGTTGCGCGCCTACGCTGCGCGTCTTGGTGTCGAAACGTCGAAATGGATTTTTCTGACTGGTTCAGCTCGTGAGCTCAAGCAACTGATCGGCGGCGGATATGGCGTCTACTACCGGATAGAGGGCAATGATGTTGAGCTCGATCAACGTGCTGTGCTGGTTGATGGAGCCGGTTTGTTGCGTGCCGAATACGATGGCGCCCGTCTCGATCCTGCGATTGTGATGCGGGATATTGGGCTGGTCGAGCAGGAGGCGAACAGCAGCGAAGTAGCACGCCCGATCTACGAGATGGCGCATCTGTTCGTCTGCTATCCCAGGTAGGGACGTGTTGAACATGAAAGAGGTATCAAGGGACTCTCCATTCACTAGAAGGGAAATGCAGTATGGCTGAACAACCGGTAGTGGATCAACGCGAGGAAACGGAAGATCACGAAAACCACGAACTGCCGCGGGGTGCATTGCTAATCACGCTGACGTACCTGGCGATCCTTGCGGGGCTGTGGATCCAGGTGTATTTGCAGTTGCTGGCAAACGGGGGAGTGAGGGGATCATGAACCGCAAATATCTGGGCTACCTGTTTGAAATCGCGTGGATCCTTCCGAGCGTTGCAGTGCCGATTGCATTTCTGGTGGCGATTGTGATCACCGCCTTTGCCGTTGGCATTGCAGTGCCTGGTAATGTAGGGCGTGTCGATCCAAAGGCGCTCAACACAACGCCACCGTTCGACAAGCCCGGTCTGCGCGAACTGGCGCCAGGACGCTACGAAGCCGTCGTTACGGCGCAGTTGTTCAACTTTACACCGGGAGAGCTGGAGATACCTGCCGGTTCAAAAGTGACGTTCATCGTCACCAGTCGTGATGTCATTCACGGCTACAAGATTGAGAATACGCCCGTCAATATGATGGTCATTCCAGGGCAGATTTCGCGCATGACGACCACGTTTGATACCCCTGGCGAATACTATGTCTACTGCCACGAGTATTGTGGCGGCGGGCACCATTTGATGGTGGGCAAGGTCATTGTGACTCCGGCGAAGACGGCTTCGGCGAATCGCTAGTTGTGTGTCTGCCGTTCGCTGCACATGTAGCGCGGCGGCCTGGAATGGGAGATAGTATGGCTACAGCGCGTGTTTCCGGTGTCTCTATTGCTGCTGAGCGCGCCGAGGTCGGTGTGTTTGCCACCGAGTATCGGTTGACAGGTCTGAACCTGCTGGTCGCATTTATCGCACTGGCGATCGGCGGTCTGTTCGGCGTGTTGCAGGCGTTGCAGTACAACGGGATCGATCTGTACAAGCCGATTGCGCCAGTCCTGCGCGGCGGGTACTATCAGGGGCTGGCGCTGCACGGCGTGCTCAATGTGTTGGTGTTCACCACGTTCTTCATTATCGGGTGGCTGACGTTCGTTACGTCACGATCGCTCGGCATTCCGCTGGCGAGTCGCGCGCTGGGGTGGACGACGTTCGGCGTGATGACCGCTGGCTTGCTGATTGCGGCGTTGCCGTTGTTGCTCAACAATGCAACGGTTCTGTTCACGTTCTATCCGCCGCTTAAGGCGGATCCGCTGTTCTACATCGGTCTGACACTGGTGGTTGTCGGTACCTGGTTATTGTTGATAAACCAGGTGATGATGCTCCGGCAGTGGCGTGCAGCCAACCCTGCAGCGCGCATTCCGTTGCCAGCGTTCATGGCGATTGTCACGATGACCATGTGGGTGATCTGCACCTTCGGCGTCGCTGCCGAGATGCTCTTCCTGCTGATCCCCTGGTCGCTGGGGTTGGTGCCGGGAACTGACCCGGTGCTGGCGCGCACGCTCTTCTGGTTCACCGGTCATCCAATCGTGTACTTCTGGCTGTTGCCAGTGTACATTTCGTGGTACAACTTCGTACCGCAGCAGGCGGGCGGCAGGTTGTTCAGTGATCCGATGGCGCGGGTGTCGTTCATTCTGTTCCTGATCCTTTCGACGCCGATCGGGATGCATCACCAGTACACCGATCCAGGCATCAGCGAGATCTGGAAACTGGTGCACGCAATCTTTACCTTTGGAGTCTTTTTCCCCAGTTTGCTGACCTTCTTCAACGTTGTAGCGTCACTCGAAAATGGCGGGCGAGCGCGTGGCGGCAAGGGGTGGCTGGTATGGGTCTTTAGTCTGCCCTGGCGCGAGCCGAGTTTTACAGCGCAGGTGCTGGCGATGATCCTGTTCGCCTTTGGGGGTGCGGGCGGACTGATCAATGCGTCGTATAATATCAACCTAGTGGTGCATAACACCTCGTGGGTTGCGGGACACTTTCATTTGACGGTTGGCACTGCCGTGACGCTTAGTTTCATGGGCATTACCTACTGGCTGGTTCCGCACCTCACTGGCCGCCGTCTGTGGAGCCCGATGATGGCGCTGGTGCAGGCATGGACGTGGTTCGTTGGCATGGGGATCTTCTCGCACTGGATGCATATGCTAGGTTTGCTGAGCATGCCGCGACGAACGGCAATAGGAGCAATGCGAGAGATTCAGCCTGAATGGGAAGCGCTCCTGCCAATGGTTGCAGTCGGCGCGATCATCATGTTTGTGAGTGCCATTCTATACTACCTCAACATGGTGCTAACGATCACTGCTGGGAAGAGAGATGCAGTTCCTATGGTTCCATTTGCGCGGGCGGTTTCTGGTCCGGAGGATAGTCCACGGGTACTGGATAATTTCAAACCCTGGCTGGTAATTGCCTTCACGCTGATCGTGATCAACTATGCGCCGACGTTGATCAGATTAGTGTCGGAAATGCAGTTCATTCCGGGTATACGTTCCTGGTGAGTATGCACAGCGGTCGGGGGACGAACGATGCCGTTCGTCCCCCAGGTATTTCTTGACACACGTTTTCCGTATGTCGGAGTTAGCCTCCACGCTTCGTTTTCGCTCGTGTATCAAAGGAAAACACTGTAACACGTCCGCACCTTTGGTCGCTGTCATTCGCGGCGCTTTTGCCAATGTTGACCTTTGTCGCACCTGCGCATCTTGTCGCTGCCCCGCAAGATTTTCGCTGGGATCCCGCCTTGCGCTTACACCGTCACCAATCAGCGCCAAACAATACCGTGCTGGTCGCGAGCGATTTTCGTCTGCGCAATGACGATACGATCACGGCAACGTTCACTATCTCCTTCCCGGAGGTTCCTAGCGGCTGGCAGGCGAGTACGACGGTTGCGCAACCAATTGTGGTCAACCCGACGGCGCTGTCGGCAGTTATTCCTTTTCGTGTCATCATTCCGCCGAACACGCCCAACGGGTGCAACAATTACCGTTCGCGCAACGCGCATCGATGTGACACCAAATCAGACGGCAGAAGCGGTGATTCAGGCGACGCTGGTAGCCCTGGCGCCGAGTATGTCGCCAGTTTCCGCCTGTCCCGAAGTGTCCAATCTAGGGAACAACTTCGATAGTGCTGCTCTGATCCTTGTGGATCGCGCCGGACGCCACGGTATCTGCATTATTGGCGATGAGAACTGGTTCAGGTTTGGCGCCGTCGCTGGCAAGTGTTACTCGATCGATATTCCCGATATAGATACTGGTCTCGATCTCTCGCTCGAACTCTACGACTCGAACTGGCGTCTTGTTGATTCGTAACGATGATTTTCCATTTCGCGGTGGTACACAAACGCTCACTAATACACGACCGCTGATCCAGTCGTTTCGTGCGCCAACCAGCGGGTTCTTCTATGTGCGTGTGCGTGATACCCTGGGGATCGGTGGCAGTAACCTCAGTTATACGATCATCGTGCGCGACGAGAGTTATGGTCCTTTCCCGACCCCGGTTTCATCCCTCTGCAACGATATCTACAAGCAGGATGGGTTGCCGGAACTGGCGCGGCAGATCAATCAGAACGAGACGCAGCGCGGGCGCCTGCTCTGCCCCTGATTGGGTGAAGTTCTTTGCACTCGCCGGGTATACCTGCTATCTGTATACCAACACGCGACCATACGCGCCACCAGATTCTGGCAGCGTTGCCTGGCGCTGATACGCTCCTCTTCCTGTTTGGGCGTGATGCAATCACGTTGATCGATTCGAATAACAATATCGAAGGCAGCACAACCCTCGATTCACTAGTGCGATTTACTCCCTCAGCCGATAGCATTTACTATGCGCAGATCAAGAATGTCGGCGATATTGGCGGGATGTTTATTCGCTACGATCTGACCTTGAAGGCTTGCCCGGTCGAACAACCGGCACGTGGACCCCCGCCCGATATTCTTCCGGCGTCACCACCACGGGCAACCGTTGATGTTGTTCCTCTGGCGCAAGAAGTCGGGCCGCTGATCGATGCAAGTGGAGCGCCACAAGCCGTTCCTGCCCTGGTCGGAGATGCTGGCGGTGAGATGATCGTGGCGCTCGCCAGCGCTCAACCGATTGCACCGCCAGATTGATCCGGCGTTCACCAGCATCTGGCAGCGATTCGATCTGCCGGTGACGACCGGGCGCGCGAAACGCGCATGGGTGTGGGGTCCGGCGCCACGCCTGGCGCGCAGTGAACCATACATCCAATCAAGTACTGGACTGCAGCAGGTGCTCTAATTTCGACGAGGGACGCCTCGAGATCAATAACCCCGCGGGAGATCGCAACGCTGCTTCATTCGTCACTGCTGGCTTGCTGGTGTCGGAAATGGTTATGGGGCGGGTTCAGATCGGTGATAGTGAGTATATGGTGCACCAACCGGCAATGCTTCCAGTCGTTGGCGACCTTGGTAGTCCACATGCGCCTACCTACGCAATGTTTTCTCCTCTTACGTTACCGGTTGCCGATCGCATAGGCCTGCCAGTGTTCGATGCGCTGCTGTCGGGCGGAAGCGTGTGCCCCATGGTTGGACTGGCGCGTCCAGAGACGCGTATCGCCCATTTTGTCGCAGTCACAAGGTATAATATCCCGCGCATTTTCTGGGAGTATTTGACAGCATCGGGGGTTGTATACGACAATGGTGCCTGCTGGGCTGGTCGGGTCCTGGATTGGGTGGCGGTTGTCGGGTATCCGAATCAGCGAAGCGTACTGGGTGCGTGTGCAGGTCGGCAGTGTCAAACGTGATGTTCTGGTGCAGTTGTTCGAGCATCGCGTGCTGACCTATACCCTCGATGAGCAACCAATGTGGCAGGTGCAGATGGGGAATATAGGGCAGTATACTATATCTGGCACTACGGCAGTTCGTTGCCATAACACGTCTGCCATAAGCGGCGTCGTAGGTTGAGGGCTGAGACGGTAGTGATCGTGCTGTGTTTCTGATTTGCTTCTGTCACGCAATGTTCCGGACACCCCTATGCCATCATTCAACGAACGTGTTGGTGAAGTGATCAAACGCAAACGCCAGCGCGACCGATTGACTCAGGCAGAACTGGGGAGTCGCATTGGCGTGAGCGGCAGTTATATCAGCAGCATCGAAAACGGGCAGAGTAGCGCGCGGATCGCCGAGATCGAAGCGCTGGCAGCCGTCTTTCGCACCACTGCTTTCGAACTGCTCAGCGAGGCAGTAGCGGCGGATGGCTACAAGTTTTCGGCAGCGCACCGTGACCGCGAGGCATTCCTGAACCTGTACGACTCCCTTTCTCCTGAACATCAACAGATGGCGCGCACGTTCCTGTTGTTCCTACGCGATCAGCAGAATCTTCCCCGTGAATAAGTCATCGTCGTCAATCCATACCCCTCGTTCTCTCAGACAGTTGTTCCAGTTGCTCAGCGCCGGCATCTGGGTCGCTGCGACAATGCTTGCGCTGCTTGTAGCTTGTGGCACCCTGGATCGACCAGTTGCAACCGGTGAAGCCTCGCCGAGTTCTACGCTCACATCAGAGCTGCCGACCCCTACCGCGCTGCCGCGTGGCGGAAACCTCACAATCCGTCTGTCCGAAGATAGTGTCGCATTGCGACCCTGGCGTCCGCGCACACGCGGCGAAGAGCAAATTATTGGGTTGGTCTACAGCGGTCTGGTGCGCCTGGACGCGACCCTGGCGCCGCAACCGGACCTGGCGACAGGTTGGGTAGCCTCAGCCGATGGACGGATCATCACGTTCACCTTGCGGAGCGATGCCGTCTGGCACGATGGACATCCGGTCACGGTTGATGATGTTGTCTTTACGCTCGATGCATTGCGCGCACTGCCGCCGTCTACAGCGTTGCTCACCGGGTTGCGGCGAATTGTCGAAGTGACGGCGCCGGAGAGCGATACGATTGTCATCCGCCTCGATGAACGCTACGCGCCCATCTTCAGCCTGCTTACAACGCCGGTGCTGCCGCGTCACCTGCTGATCGGCAGAAACCTGGCAGAATTCAACGCCTGGGATGTGCCGGTTGGCAGTGGTCCCTTCCGTTTTGAACAGCGCGAGCCGGGCGTAGCAATCACACTGGCGGCGAATCAGGCATTCTACCGGGGTGCGCCGCTCCTTGATCGGGTGGTGTTCGTCATCGCGCCCGATGCACAGGTGGCAGCGTCGGCGTTACAGGATGAACGTTTGCTGCTGGCTGAACTTCCCTGGAGCGTCGGCAGCGTCATAACCGAAACATTGCCAATGCTGCAATGGGGCGCATATGCTGAGAACGGGTATTATTTTCTCGCCTTCAACCTGCGTTCCGACCGAATCTTCAGCGATCCGAGGCTACGCGAGGCGCTGGCGGCGACGATCGATCTGCCGCGTATTGTACAGGAAGTGACCGACGGGCAGGGGATGACCATCGGCAGCAGCGCCGCGCCGGGTTCCTGGGCAGACCTGACGCCGCCATCGACTGGAACAGTTGATCTGGATCGCGCGCGGGCGCTGCTGGACGAAGCCGGATGGTGCCTTCCGGCTGCAGGCGCTATTCGCCAGCGCGATGGAGTGCCGCTGACAGTGCAACTTTTCGTGCGCGCTGACGATCCGCGTCGGGTGCGCGCCGCCGAGTTGATAGCCAGCGCTGCCGAGCAGATCGGGATGGATATTGTGGTGCAGCCTGCCGATTTTGCCACTGTTATTCGCTCGAAATATGCGCCGCCCTACGACTTTGATCTGCTGATCGGCAGTTGGATCAATGGTATTGCCGATCCGGATTTCGCTGACTACGCTTTCTACGACCCGGACGATTTTGCGCTCTTTCATTCGAGTCAGATCAACCAGGGACTGGCGGATACACGTCCAACGCTCAACTTCGTAGGGTTCAGCGATCCGATCTACGATAATCAGGCGGGTGCGGCGCGGCAGTTATACGATTTGAATGAGCGGGCGCAGGCAATCCGGCGTGCCCAGGAACGGATAGCGCTTCTGCGTCCATATCTGTTTCTCTGGGCAGATCGGATAGCGGTAGTGTGCAATCCGCGGGTAAAAACGCCAGACGGACCTGTCAACCTGATGACGCCCAACTATATGTGGAATATCGAACGGTGGTACGTAGAGCCGGAGGGGTGAACGTTGCAGGTTGCAGGTTGCAGGTTGCATTGCAGCGTCCACGTGGGAGCGCGAGGCGAGAGACAAGCGCCGAAGTTCCTGGTTCCTGGTTCTCTAACCCCCGACTCCTACCCCGAACGCTTCTCACCAACCGCGTGGCTATGATGTCCATCGTACCCCATGCGGATCCATCCCCGCTGGATCGCATAAATAACCGCCATCGTTCGATCATTGACCTGGAGCTTCGACAGAATAGATGTGATATGGTTTTTGACCGTCTGCCCGCTGATCGAAAGTTGAGAAGCGATCTCTTTGTTTGACAACCCACGAGCAATGCAGTCGAGTATCTCGATTTCGCGCGACGTTAGCGGCGCAAACAATGCGCTGGTGCGCTCATCTTCGGTGGCGGCAAGCTCGCGAAACTGATGCAGCACGCGGGTAGCGACGTGCGGCTTGGCAATGACACTATCGTTGATCAGATATTTTCCGCGTGCGACTTCGCGGATCATGCGCACCAGATCGCGCGGATGCACATCTTTCGATGAATAGGCCGCGGCGCCGACTTTGATAGCCTGAAAAAGTTGATCATCGTCCTCGTAGACACTGATGACAATCAAACCGATGCGCGGTTCCCGTCGCTTGATAACGCGGGCAACTTCCAGACCGTTCAGTCCGGGTAGATTGATATCGACCAAAACGACATCCGGGACGAGACGTTCTGCCAGTTTGATCGCTTCCTGCCCATTTTCTGCCTC
Source organism: Roseiflexus sp. (assembly GCA_017743475.1). Classification (GTDB taxonomy): domain Bacteria; phylum Chloroflexota; class Chloroflexia; order Chloroflexales; family Roseiflexaceae; genus Roseiflexus. The sequence goes on from JAGHYV010000026.1 coordinate 24,281, forward strand.
ACCGACCACTTCCATATCTCCAGCTTCTTCCAGGCTCCAGCGAATACCCTGGCGGAAAAGCGGGTGATCATCGATAATCAGTACACGAATACGTTGTTCCATCGTCTTCATCCTGGCTATTCCAGTGGGAGTATAACTGTGACTTCAGTTCCATGCCCTGGACGTGATGCAACTGTCAGGCGTGCACCGATCAATTCCGCTCGCTCCCGCATACTTGTCAGCCCCCAGTTGCTTTTGCCAGTTCGTCGGGCTACTTCGCGGGGATCAAATCCCGGTCCCTCATCGCGCACCGACAGGATCAGCGTGTTTGCCTGCTGCACAAAACGTACTGTGATCGGCGCGCCTCGTGCGTATTTGTGTGCATTCTGAAGTGCCTCCTGAACGATCCGATAGAGAACAATCTCGACTTCGTCTGCCTGTCGCGGCACGGCATCGGCTTCGAACGTCACTCGCACATTGTAGGTATTGCCATAGGTGCGCAAATAGTCGCGCAGCGCTTCAACCAGACCGCGTTCGGCGACCTGTCCCGGTCGCAGGTTGGCGATAAAGCGGCGGACTTCGCTCAATCCGTCGCGGGTCGCACTGCGCAGACGATCAATCATCTGCACCAGTTTTTCGGCATGTTCACCGGTTTGCTGTTGTGCTAGCACGTAACAGGTTTCGAGTAACATTAGCGAATTCGCAAGCACCTGTGCCGGTCCGTCGTGAACCTCGCGTGCCAGGCGCACTCTTTCCTCTTCTCGCCCGTAAATGACCTGTGAACGCAGTGCCAGCGCCCAGGGATCAGATGTCGCACTTGTTCCGGTATTCGTCAATGCGCTACTACTCATCTCGATCTGACGAATCAGCAGTTCTATCTGTCTTAAACCGCTGCGCCGCATATCTACGTTGCGGGTCAATTCGTCGCAACGCGTCCGCAGTTTTGCTATCTGCTGACCAAGCGCTTCGGCGTTTAGGCGTTGCCGCTGAAGCGCAGTGCGGTACTGAAGGGTCACCTCATCGAGTTCGCGTTCAGCCTGACGGAGCGCGGCATGAAGCGCATGCATCTCCTGACGCTCGCGTTCTGCCAGTGCGCGCAACCGCTCTAGTTGCTCTGCCACAATGTCACGCGCTTCGCGGAGAGCGACCGGTATTGCTGGCTCTTCCTGCAAACCCATAGCGCTGTGTCTGCCAGTCGTACAAAATTATATCGTGTAGCACAAATATACATCAGATTGGGGGACAATTCCAGTCAGTTCATCATAAATTCTTATTCAAAATAGAGTCGAATTGGTTGCAATTCATCCGCCAACGCTGTCGTTACCCTAACGCCGGACGTGGTTCGTGCACACACTGGCGAAGAATGATGATAGGTCCGCCGTTGGAATAGCCGGTTGTCTATCGAATGCCCGCGTACATCCCCTGCACAATTGCTCGACAAAATTGCATGGTTGCAACTTGGTTAAGAAAGCGCAACGAACGATTGATGAACCATTTCGGTACATTCCGCGTGCTGGCAGTATAGTGCGGTCAATTCCCATGGATCGCAGTGAGGGCAATAATGACGACAGCAGCTCGTGGCACAGGCAAGATAGGTCCCAATGCAATTATCCAGACCGTTGCAGCGTTGCGGGAAATGTTCGGCGATGAAGGAGCGCGTGCCGTGCTGGTGCGCGGCGGGGCGGGCGATCTTCCGGATCATCTGCCCCACGAGTTGATCGACGAGCGTGAGTTTCATGCGCTGGTTGAACTGCTCATCGCGCAGATTGGCGAGGAACAGACGAACATGGTCATGGCGCGCTCCGGGCAGTTGACGTCGGAGTATGTGTTTGCTAACCGTATCCCGCCGGTTGCGCACATTGCGCTTCGCTTACTAACGCCGCGGCTGCGGTTGCGTCTGCTGTTGCCAGCAATGCGACGCCATACCTGGACCTTTGCTGGCAGTGGCGTGTTTGCTTACGATCTCACACCAACGCCATCCCTGTCGATTGCCAATGGAACGCTATTCGATACGTCGGCGATGTCTGCGGCAATGTGCGCCTACTATCGTGGTGCATTCGAGCGCATGTTTCGGAAACTGGTCTGCCCACATGCAACGTTGCGCGAACTTGAGTGTCAGGCACGGGGTGATCGCCGCTGTAGGTATGCAATCCAATGTTGACCGTCGATTGGGGTGAAGGCGCGTTCAATGCGCCTGTTTTCTGGCAGAGGTAGTTCTTACTTTTCACTACATTGAGGTGTACGAGTGACGTCTCCACCACAACCGGTTCGCCCTATGCGTCATGCTCCGCGCAATTTTGCGCTGACGCCGCTCAATATCTACTGGGAAGTGACGCAGGCGTGTGCGCTCGCCTGTCGCCATTGCCGCGCTGAAGCGATGCCGCACCCTCATCCGCTGCAACTCTCGTTCGAGGAGAGCGTTCGCTTTTTGCAACAGATCCCTGATTTCGGCGACCCGCTGCCGCAGTTGATCCTGACTGGCGGCGATCCGCTTGCCCGACCAGATTTGCTCGATCTGATCGATACAGCACGTGCATTGGGCGTGCCGGTCTCAATCACGCCAAGTGCCACGTCTAACCTGACGCGCACCATGCTCGCAGCGCTCAAGGCGCATGGTGTCGAGGCACTTGGGTTGAGCCTTGACGGATCGAATGCCACCCGTCACGATGCCATTCGTGGCGTCGAAGGCACATTTGATCGCACCATCGAAGCGATGGAATGGGCGGCAGAACTCGATATGCCGCTTCAGATCAACACGCTCGTTGCAGCGGAGACAGCCGATGATTTGCCGTCGATCTACGCCCTTCTGAGGACGAAGCAGGTTGCCCGCTGGAGTCTCTTCTTTTTGATCCCTGTCGGTCGTGGACGAGTGTTGCAGTCGCTGATGCCTGCCGAAGCTGAGCAGCTGATGGTATGGATTTACCGCATCGCTCAGGAAGCGCCGTTTGCCGTCGCCACAACGGAGGCGCCATCGTACCGGCGGGTTGCACTTGGTGAAATGCGCGCTGCCGGTATGAGCAGTGAACAGATCCGTCAGACGCCCATCGGACGGGGGTTTGGCATTCGGGATGGCAATGGCATTGTGTTCGTCTCGAATACTGGCGAGATCTGTCCGGCCGGTTTCCTGCCGCTTGCTGCTGGCAATGTGCGCACCGACCATATTGTGCAGGTCTACCGCGAGTCGCCGCTGTTTAGTGCACTGCACGATCCATCGCAGTTCGGCGGGCGCTGCGGGCGGTGTGAGTACCGCGCAATCTGTGGCGGATCGCGTGCACGCGCCTTTGCTGCTACTGGCGATCCGCTTGCGGAAGACCCGCTCTGCACGTATCAACCGGGACAAACCATGTGAGGCAGGTTGCAACATTGTTCAGGTCGTCGTGAGCACAAGTATCACCACCAGATCTGTGAAGGAGTCGATCATGCGTATTCTGATGATCCAGCCGAACTATCACGCAGGTGGAGCGGAAATTGCTGGCAACTGGCCGCCAAGCTGGGTTGCATACATCGGCGGCGCATTGCGGAAGGCGGGATACTCCAACCTGCGCTTTGTCGATGCGATGACCAACAATTTGCCGGACAGCACCGTCGCACAGATCATCCGCGCCAATCGTCCGGATGTCGTCATGGCAACAGCGATCACGCCGATGATCTACAAGGCGCAGGAAACGTTGCGCCTGGCGCGTGAAGCTAACCCTGGATGCAAGACGATCCTGGGCGGTGTGCACCCAACTTTTATGTATGCGCAGGTATTGACCGAAGCGCCCTGGATCGACTACATCGTGCGTGGCGAAGGGGAGGAGATCATCGTCAACCTGATGCGCGCAATCGAGAATGGTAGTGATGAGCGCGATCGCCATCAAATCCAGGGGATCGCGTTCCTGGATGAGGGTCGGGTTGTAGCGACGCCAGCACATCCGCCGATAGCCGACCTTTCGACCCTGACTCCCGACTGGAGTCTGCTAGAGTGGGAGAAGTACATCTACATTCCGCTGAATGTGCGGGTAGCGGTGCCGAACTTTGCGCGTGGATGTCCGTTCACGTGCCGTTTCTGCTCACAGTGGAAGTTCTGGCGCAAATATCGCGTGCGTGATCCAATTGCGTTCGTTGATGAAATCGAACTGCTGGTGCGCGAATACAAGATCGGCTTCTTCATTCTGGCAGACGAGGAACCAACCATCTACCGCAAGAAATTCATTGCGATGTGCGAAGAGTTGGTGCGGCGCAAACTTGGCGTTCACTGGGGCATCAACACCCGCGTCACTGACATTCTGCGCGATGAGAAGTACTTGCCGCTCTACCGTCGCGCCGGATTGGTGCACGTCTCGCTGGGTACCGAAGCCGCAGCGCAGATGAATCTCGACCGTTTCCGCAAGGAGACGACCATCGAGCAGAACAAGCGCGCTATTAAGTTGCTCCGGGATCAGGGGATCGTTGCTGAAGCGCAGTTCATCATAGGTTTGGAGAACGAGACCCCTGAAACTATCGAAGAGACGTACCGATTCGCGCTGGACTGGAATGCGGACATGGCAAACTGGAATATGTACACGCCATGGCCGTTTGCTGAATTGTTTGAGGAACTTGGCGATCGAGTCGAAGTACGCGACTTCTCGAAGTACAACTTCGTCACCCCGATTATTCAGCCGGATGCAATGACGCGTGAGCAGGTGCTCAAGGGCGTGCTGCGCAATTATGCGCGTTTCTACATGCGCAAGGCATTCCTGAGTTATCCCTGGATCAAAGACCCATTCAAGCGGCGCTATATGCTCGGCTGTTTGAAGGCGTTCGCCAAAACAACCTTCACCAAGCGGTTCTACGACCTGGAGCGGGTGCATCTCGACGGTTCAATCGACCTGGGGTTCGACGAGACGAAGGTGCTGACGCGCGAACAGATCGCAGAGTTGAAGCAGAAGCGCCCCGAAATGTCTGCCGATGTCGATTTTCGTGGTACGATGACCGTCTGCGGCGCGCCGAAGGACGTGCCAGAGTACGTGGAACATGAGGGATAAATCCTTTTCCCCACTACACTAGGTTTGTCAAGGCGCGGCATGCCGCGCCCCTTGTGCGTTAGAGGTCAGAGGTGAGCAACATTATCGTCATCGGGGCCGGTTTTGGCGGCCTTGCAGCCGCCGTGCGCCTGGCAGCGCGTGGCCACGACGTGCACATCTTCGAGAAGCAGGATAAGCCGGGCGGTAAGGCGTATGTTCTCGAAGTGGATGGCTTCCGCTTCGATACCGGTCCGACCGTCATCACGGCGCCGTTCATGTTTGATGACCTGTGGCGAGTGGCGGGGCGTCGGCGCGAGGAGTATGTCGAATTCCGCCCGTGCCACCCCTTCTACCGCATCTATGACCATACCGGTCGTTGGTTCGATCACAGCGCCGATGAAGCGGCAGTACTGCGCGAGATTGAACGCATCAACCCCGCCGATGTCGAGGGGTATCGGCGTTTTCTGGCGAGCACGCGTCCCATCTTCGAGAAAGGATTCGTTGAACTTGCGGACAAGCCATTCCTGCGCTTCCGCGATATGCTGCGCGTGACGCCCGATCTCATCCGTCTGCGATCATTCGAGAGCGTCTACCGCTATGTGTCGCGCTATATCAAGGACGACTTTCTGCGGCGCTGTTTTTCGTTCCATCCGCTGTTCATCGGCGGCAACCCGTTCTATGCTTCGTCGATTTACTCCATGGTGCATTACCTGGAGCGTGAATGGGGGGTGTACTACGCCGTTGGCGGCACCGGCGCAATCGTGGATGCTCTGGTGCGTCTCCTGCGTGAACTCGGCGTTGCCATCCATCTCAACGCTGAGGTGCGTGAACTGATCGTTGAAGGGCGTCGCATTCGCGGTGTGGCGCTCGCCGACGGCAGCGAGCATCGCGCCGACATCGTCGTCTCGAATGCCGACGTCGCCCATACCTATGCCGACCTGATTGCGCCGCGCTACCGCCGTCGCTATACCGACCGTCGCCTGCGCTCGTTGAAGTACAGTATGTCACTGGTTGTGATCTATCTTGGAACACGGCGCACCTACCATGATGCTCCACTGGTGCGTCACAATATCATCTTCGGTCCACGCTACCGTGAACTGCTTGATGATATTTTCATCCACAAACGTGTCGCAGAAGATTTCTCGCTCTACCTGCATATGCCGTCACGCGATGAACCGGACGTTGCACCGCCCGGTTGTGATGCTTTCTATGTCCTGTCGCCGGTGCCCAACCTGGCATCGCAGGCGGATTGGGCATCGCTGGCGCGTCCGTATCGCGACGCCATTATCGCATTCCTGGAGGAGCGTTTTCTCCCTGATTTGAGCAAGAACATCGTTGTGGAGCGCATAGCTGACCCGCGCTACTTTCAGCGGCGGCAGAACAACTATTTTGGCGCAGCATTTGCGTTCGAGCCGACGTTGCTGCAATCTGCCTGGTTCCGTCCGCACAACCGCTCTGAGGAGTTCGACAACCTGTACTTCGTAGGAGCTGGAACCCACCCTGGCGCAGGATTGCCAGGTGTGTTATCATCAGCGCTGATTGTCGAGCGCCTGGTGCAGCAAGAGTACGTCGGGTGTTGAAGGTTAGAACGTTCAACCTTCAACCTTCAACCTTCAATGTTTGAATTATGTATTCGCTGGAGGAACCCATGACACTCGTGCGTGATGCAGCGTTGATCGCGCAGATCGACAGACTGACCGTGCCGCATGGTCAGGTGGCTCTCTGGTCGCTGGGGCAGGCGGGATTTGTGGTGAAGGGCGGCAACACGATCGCCTACATCGATCCGTACCTGTCCAATTCGGTCGAGGCGCTCGGCGGTCCGCCGCGACGGTTTCCCATACCGCTCGATCCGGCGCTGGTCACGCATGCGCAGGTGGTGCTGACGACGCACGAGCATCTCGATCATACTGATGCTGCAACCCTGGCGCCGCTTATGTCGGCATCACCCCTGGCTACGCTGGTGACATCGCTTCAAGGACGGCAGATCGCGCGCGATGCTGGCATTCCGGACGACCGGATCATCACGCCGCGTCTGGGTGAACGGATCGAACTCGCCGGGCTTGCGTTCACCGCAATGCCAGCCGCCCATTATGCGTATGAAGTCGATGTCGATGGGCACTCACGCTGGATGGGGTTCATCATCGAGTGCAACGGTGTGACCGTCTATCACAGCGGTGATACGATCATCTTCCCGGAACTGCTGGCGGCGCTTGTCGGGCGCGTGATCGACATCGCGCTCCTGCCAATCAATGGGCGTGATTTCTTTCGTGAGCGCGAGGGGATCATCGGCAACCTGTGGCCCGGAGAGGCGGTCGAACTGGCGAAAGCCATCGATGCACGGGTGCTGATCGGCATTCACAACGATCTTTTTGCCGGAAATCGCGTTTCGCCCGGTATGCTGTTCGATGAACTGGATCGGCGCGCTCCGTTTATGCGCTGCCATCTGTTGCAACCGGGCGAGTTGTACTTGTATGCCGGTTGAGGGCAGTCCGTTGCAGGTCGAAAGCAGGCAGCGGACGGCAGCAGCGCGCGGTTGGGTGCAGGTGCGGCACGGACGAACGAAGGCGCTGCTTTCGCCTGCCCTCAGCCGTTCGCCCGTGCGCCGTCCCCCCCCCCGCGTCACAGTTGCAACCCGATCTCGAACGTCGCCGCATACCCCTGGTCGGTCGGGGTGAGCGCTAGGACGAGTTGTTCGCCATTTCTGCGGAAAATGCTGTCGCTCTGGTTGCGCGTCGTGCGATTTCCTCGAGCGGCATAGGGTGCCTGCGCGAAGACAGCATCACTCACGGCATCATCGAAGTAGAGTTGTGAGGTGAAGTCATACACCTGACCAGCGGCGGTGGTGCGAATCTTGAAATGGATATGCACCGCGCGTCCGGGATACCAGCCGGGATAGATTGTCGTAAATGCGGCAATGCCGCTGGCATCGGTCATCTGATACCCGCGCAGCCATTGTTCCCCGGTTGTGTCACGGCGTGGGTCGCGCACGTTGGAATAGAAGCCCTGCGCATCACAGTGCCAGATGTCCACCATCGCATCACGGAGCGGCGCGCATCCATCGTTCCCGATCCGGCTGACAACGAACGTCAGGGTTAATGGCAACCCCTCTTTGACGATGCCGCTGATGGGATCAGAGCGAATATCGGCGCGGTTCAGTCGGGTGTCCACAAAATACGGTCCTTCTGTCTGCTCAGGGCGCACGATGCATGCCGGAACAGGGATGCGTACCGGCGTGGTCATCGGCGCTGGCGTAGCAGGCAACGCCAATGCCCCTTGCGTGACGGTCGCCACAGGGGATGGCAGAGGTTGAAGCGTGGTGGGCGGAGACGGCACTGCTGACGGAACACTTCCCGTAGACGTTTCCGGCGTTGCGCCTGAACCCATCGAACCGCAGCCCGTCAGCAGGGTTGCGGCAGACGCACCAATCAGCAGCAGCGCTTCGCGCCGGCTGAGGATTCGTCCTATCTGACGATCATCATGGTCCATCGTTCGCTCCAAATGTTTTGTTTCAGGTTTTCTGAGCCTTCCATGCTCAGGCGGGGACAGGCTCTTCTACCATCATAGCAGGATGGTCTTCAACGAATATGAAGGGACGATAAGAATTGCAAAAGCCCTGGATCAATATCGGAATGGGAACGTTCAGAGCCGACGGCGCGTGCCGTCCATGCTGCACTGGTATAATCTCACCGTGTGTTTGAACTGAGCGCCCACGGATCATGCCTATGACGACACCAGCATCCCCTGATCGTCCACGTATCTGGACTGATGTTCGCCTGGAAGCGGAAGCGGTTGCGTTGCTCGAACCTCATGCCACGCTGGTCACAGGCGGTGACGCTGCGCTGTTGCCCGGCTGCGCTGTTGCCATTATCACCGCGCTGATCGACGCTAATGGCGCATGGATGGACGCAGCTGGCGACGCACTGCGGGCAATCTGTCGTCCCGGCATTGGCGTCGATAACATCGACATTGCTGCTGCCACGAAGCGTGGCATCCTGGTCATCAACACGCCCGATGGTCCTACCGAGAGCACTGCCGAACATGCCGTTGCATTGCTCTTAGCGCTGGCGAAGCAGGTCGTTGCGTCCGACCGCGTCCTGCGTACTGAAGGGTGGCGTGCTGCCCGCTTGCGGGGCATCGAGGTGCGCGGTAAAACGCTGGGCATTGTCGGGTTGGGGCGCATCGGGCGGCGAGTGGCGCAGATCTGCCGTCATGGGTTGGGGATGCGTGTTATGGCGTATGATCCGCCTGTTCCCGACGAAACCTTTGTTGCGATAGATGTGGAGCGCGCTGCAACTCTCGACGACCTGCTGCCACATGCGCAGTTTCTCTCGCTTCACTGCGCGCTGACGCCAGAAACCCGCCACCTGATCGGCGCGCGCGAACTTGGATTGCTGCCGCCGGGCGCCCTGCTGATCAACGTCAGCCGTGGGGCGATCGTCGATCAGGCAGCGCTGATCGCAGCGCTGAGTGATGGGCGTCTGGCGGGCGCCGGTCTCGATGTCTTCGACCCGGAGCCGCTGCCGGACGATCATCCGCTGCTGCTACTGCCGAACGTTATTCTGACGCCGCATATCGCCTCGTTCACTACCGATGGCGTGCGCGCCATGCATATTGGGGTAGCGCAGCAGGTTGTTCAACTGCTGCGCGGCGAGCGTCCGCCACATATCGTCAATCCAGAAGCCTGGTAGGAGTACAGGGAGCGCAGTAAGGACACAGCGCTGCTGTGCCTCTACAGACGAATGATCATCTCGAACAATCGCCTGCGATAGGTGACGCTATCGACTTTTGCCCACAAGCGCGGGAAGCTGGCAAGCAACTGATCATGCTCTGCATCGAGCGCTGCCAGATATTCCTGCGCCCCGGCATCGTTGGAAAGCCCAAGTGCGCGAATGTGATCGCAAGCAACTACAGCATCCTGGAGTTTGCCGAGCGTTTCCTGCAGGTCCATCAGCGGTTCGAGCGCCTGGTTAACGTTAGGGCCGAGCGCGTCGGCGAAGAATTCGAGCGTGTAGCGCAACCGTTTGCCAGCAATGCGCGCCATGTGACGCACCTCGTCAGTCGCGCCATCGAGCACGGAATCGAAGGCGCGCCACTGTTCGTACCGTCGCCAGATAGCGCTGCCGGCAAAGTCGCGCACCCGTGTCGGCGCACCGGTTTCACTCTGATCGACGACACCAGCGCCGGGCGTCGTTAGAAAGACGGCAAACTGGCTTAGAAAACGCTCAAACCGTTTTGATGTCAGATCGGCAAGCATACGCTCTCGCGCCGGTGCACGTGCTGCGCGAATAGCGTCAATCAGTGGCGTCATGATGGTCCGACGCTCTTCGGGCAACCGATCCCGGAACGCGTACACCGACTCCAGGAAGACATTGTAATCGCGCACAACGCCAAGGGATCGCGCAACCTGGCGCAGCCCGCGCCGCAGTTTGCGGAGCAGGTCGGCATCGAAGACACCTTCGACGACCTGGAGCGATGCGCGCAAACGGCGTGTTGCCACGCGTGCGTCGTGCACGTCTTCCGGGTCTTCATCTTTTTCAATAGCATCGAGTCGGGCGAGCAGGCGCTCAAAGGTGCGTCGCAGGATGCGTCGTGCCCCTTCCGCAATCGGTTCACTACCTTGCAATCCATCGGTCAGGATGAGCGTAGCATATGCCGGATCGAGCGGCTCAATTGGCAGTGGCAGAGGCGTATCGTGTTCCAGGCGGGCGAAGGTGATGGGCCCAATATGTTCGCGCCAGAGATCACTGCGTGCAGCAACCGCTTCCAGGATATTGTCGTTTTCGGTCGCGAGCGTCAGCGCCACCGATCCGTTGGCATGGGCGACGGTTACGTTCGAGATGCCATGATCCGCCAGCGCAACCGCTAGGCGCAGGATCGCACCCAGGCGCAGCGCCACGTTCCGATCACTAGCGCTTAGGCGGATGAACGCCGGATCGCGCTGCGGACGCATCTTGGGGCGCGTCATACCTGCCAGTGCGGCGGCAAGCGCCTGCTGGTCGGCATCCAGATCGTCGATGCGCACCGAAAGGATCATGTCGCGCGCAGCACGTTCGCGCCCTTCCACGCCTGATGACCATGCAGCGTCGTAGCACGCTGCTGCTAACCCGAGCAACCGGCGATGCACCGGTTCGGTCGTTGGCACTGCGCGATCCAGGATCGTCAGCGCCAGCGGACGGACAAGCGCCCGTTCAGTCGCTACTGTCATAGCAGCACTCCCCTTCACTTGCTGTATCGTTTCGTCCACATCTGGAGTCGCCTCATCGAGCAACGCCAGACCACGCGCCAGTTTGCTGAGGTTGTCGGGATACAGAGCGAATTGCTGGCGCAGGAGTGCGCCAAGTTCACGAAGATCGTCACGTGTACCTTCGGGCAACAGTTCAATTTCCAGTTCGTGAAAGAGATGCTCGCGCCCGCCAGCATAGATCACCCCTTCATCGAGCGCCATATCGGCGACGCAACGCGAACCGCGCCAGACACGTACCGTTCGGCGCAGGGTTTCGATGGTGAGCACAGGTTGCAGCAGAGCGCCGCCTGCCAGAGCAAACGCCCGATCACGCACTTCGCCGGGAGACCAGCGCTGCGGATCATCGCTATCGACCGGCATTTCCCATTCAGCGCGCTGATGAAGCCCCTCTTGCGCCGACGTTTCGCCCTTCAGGGAGGCAATCCGGCTGTGCCCGACAGTACGCACGCGCAGACCGTACCGCTGAGCGCGCAGACGAAAATCAGGGGTGTCGTAGTAGACATTGTGTTGATGTTCGCCATCCCCCACCGGCTTCAGCAGAAAATCGCCAAGCGTCATCGGACGCGACAATGCCGCGAAGATGGCGGGATCATCGACGCGGAACTTCAGTTCGACTTCAAGAGGCGCAGTGCGTTCTTGTTTCATAGTGCAATGTTTCAAGAAACGAACTCTCAGAACGTTTATACGTTCAAGTATACCATAGTCGCTGATGCGCATGCGCAAAGGGGTATCTTGTGGTATACTTATGTTTGGCTTGAAACCTGGGAACGGCAGGCTACGCCGGCCTGTTCGCGATTTGTGCTGCAAGGAGTTGCTTCGTGGCGCTGGAAAAAGACGAAAAAATGGCGATCATCGCCGACTATCAGATGCACAGCACCGACACCGGCTCGCCGCAGGTGCAGGTGGCGCTGCTGACAGAACGCATCAACGGGCTGATCGAGCATCTGAAAGTGCATCCGCACGACCATCATTCGCGGCGCGGATTGCTGAAATTGGTTGGTCGTCGTCGCCGATTGCTGGCGTATCTCGCAAATCGGGACAAAGAGGCGTATCGCAGGTTAATTGATACTTTGGGATTGCGTCGCTAGCATGGGGCTGATGGTGCGTGCGTCACTCGTTCGTGATGCGTGTAGGTTGGGAAGGGCAAGGATGCATTGTATCCTTGTCAGCTACCCTCAGCACGACGGGCAGTGTTACGCGCCTGGTTGGAATAGTGAACAGGGGAAGTCTATGAGCCTGGGGTGCGTGCCCCAGGCTTGCGTTTGTTGGAGGTATAGTGCGGGGCTGTCGGGGATTGGAGTCTGCGGTCGAACTCGTTCGACTGCGGACTCCAGTGCCTGACGCCCCGCGTTGGACTGGGGACGGTCCGTATGCAAGGAAGGATTATGTCAGAACGTCAGATTCATTCAGTCAGTATGGAAATCGCGGGACGCACGCTTACCCTGGAGGCGGGGCGCTTTGCTGAACAGGCGAACGGCGCTGTTGTCGTGCGTTACGGCGATACGATGTTGCTGGCGACGGCGGTTGCATCGAAGGAACCGCGCGCTGACGCCGATTTCTTTCCGTTGACAGTCGATTACGAAGAGAAGATGTATGCTGCCGGCAAGATCCCCGGCAGCTTTTTCAAGCGCGAAGGGAAGCCGACCGATAGTGCGATCCTGACCGCGCGGCTCACCGATCGTCCACTGCGCCCCCTCTTCCCGGAAGGCTACCGCAATGAGGTTCAGATTATCGTCACCACCTTTTCGATTGATATGGTGAACGATCCAGCGCCGCTGTCGATTATCGGTGCTTCGGCAGCGCTGGCAATCTCCGATATTCCGTTTCTCGGACCGGTCGGTGCAGTGCAGGTTGGGTACATCGATGGGAAGTTGCAGATCAACCCTGAGATGCCCAATATGCCGAACAGTGACCTCGATCTGGTGGTTGCCGGAACAAAGGATGCGGTGCTGATGGTCGAAGCGGGGGCGAGGGAACTCCCGGAAGACCTGATGCTCGAAGCGATTATTCAGGGGCATCAGATATGCAAGCAGATTTGCGATTTGCAGAATGAACTGGTGCGCCTAGCTGGTCGCCCGAAACGCGAGTTCGTTCCGCCTCCAGTCGATACGTCACTGGAAGAAGCGATTCAGCATTGGTTGGGGAACCGGCTGTATGAGGCGATCACTGATCCAAACAAGATGGTACGTGAAGCGCAAACCGAAGCACTGAAGCAAGAAGTGATCGCGCATTTCACCGCCGACGAGCCGGAGGAGGAACTCGAGGCACGCATTGCTGCCGTTTCGAGAGCGTTCGAGAAGCTGCTCTACGAAGAGGTGCGGCGCATGATCCTCGAACGTGGCGAGCGCGTCGATGGGCGCGGTCCGAAGGACATTCGCCCGATTTCAATTGAGGTGGGGTTGATCCCACGTGTACACGGGTCGGGGCTGTTTACCCGCGGTCAGACGCAGGTGCTGACGCTGGCGACGCTCGGTTCGCCAGCTGAGGAGCAGCGCCTCGATGATCTGGGGATTGAGACGACCAAACGCTATATCCATCACTACAACTTCCCGCCGTTCTGCACCGGCGAGGTGCGACGCCTGGGATCGCCGCGCCGACGCGATATTGGTCATGGCGCACTGGCGGAACGTTCGTTGCTCGCAGTGCTGCCATCGAAGGAGGAGTTCCCCTATACGATGCGTCTGGTGTCGGAAACCCTCTCGTCGAACGGCTCCTCGTCGATGGCGTCGGTTTGTGGATCGTCGCTGGCACTGATGGACGCAGGTGTGCCGATCAAAGCGCCAGTTGCTGGTATAGCGATGGGGCTGATTACCGGCAAGGACGGGCGCTGGTGCGTGCTTACCGATATCCAGGGGATCGAGGATCATCTGGGCGATATGGATTTCAAGGTTGCCGGAACGGCGAAGGGTGTCACTGGTTTGCAGATGGATATCAAAACCACCGGTATCACCTACGAGATTATGCGTGAGGCATTTGCCCAGGCGCGCGAGGGTCGCCTATACATCCTCGAAAAAATGAATGCGGTGATCAGTGAGCCGCGCAAGGAACTGTCGCCATATGCGCCGCGTATTATTACCCTGCAGATCAACCCGGATAAGATTGGTGCGCTTATCGGTCCGGGTGGAAAGACGATCCGGGGTATTACCGAAGCAACTGGCGCGCAGATCGACATCGAGGAGGATGGGCGGGTCTATATTTCGACACCTAATGCCGCAGCCGCGCAACAGGCAGTTGCGATGGTCGAGGCGCTGACTCGCGAGATCAAGGTTGGCGATATTTTCCTCGGCAAGGTGGTGCGTATCATGCCGTTTGGCGCATTCGTGAACCTTGCACCGGGGAAGGACGGCATGGTGCACGTCTCTGAACTCGATGTCGGGCGGGTTGAGAATATCGAGGACGTTATCAAGACTGGGGATGAGATCAACGTCATGGTGATCGGCATCGAACCCGGCACCGGCAAGGTCAGTCTCTCACGGCGAGCGCTGCTGACCGGTGAAACGGCGGAGGATCGGCGCGCGGCTGGCGCGGGGCGTGGACTGCGTGATAGTGGCGGACGGAGCAGTGGCAGCGACCGGGGCAGCGACCGGAGCAGCGATCGGGGTCCGCGTGGCGATGACCGCCAGCGCCCGCGTCGACGGTAGGCGGTCGACACTAATAGTCGCCAGTTGACCATGATTTTTGTCGAAGAAGCGATGCTTATGGCATCGCTCTTTTCTTTGTGCGCTTCCAAGAAAGGATCCCGGGCGCTGGTCCCGGCCTTGCGTCGATCGCGCAACGATTGCAGTTGTCGGTGCAACGACATTGCTCGCCTGTGAGACATGCTCGCCGGAACAGGCGTATGAGGCGTTCGATCTCGATACGCTGCTGTCGCTCCTTAGTAGCGCTGTCCAAACTGATGTTCCAGCCATACTGTTTTTGCAGAGTCTTATTCCGGCGTTAGCGCAACCTGAACACAGTGTGGTTGGTGCTGGCACGGCTTCGACACCGGCGGGCAATCTGACGCTGCTTGGTTCGGTCGCCGATCTAAATCGTCGCCGAAGTTGCGGCGCGCTGGGAGGTGCAGTTGACGTTTGGAGCGTATCTGCGCGCGGGTGTGCCGATTGCCATCCTGACACTGCTGGTCGCGTTTGTGCTAGTGTGAGTCGTATGCCCGTAAGGGGAAAGCTGGTTGCCACAGACAATTGCACCAGAACGTTTGTAGGTTTATACGAGACGTGGTATCACGAAAATATCGACGATCATCGAGACCATCGTCAAACTGTGAAGCGCGACTGCAGCCCATACATTGCGGGTTTTCAGCGCTAGGTAACCGCCAGCGATGCCGATCGGCAATCCCATGGCAGCCATCATCGCCCGCTCGATCATATCCACCGGGGCAACGGCGAAGTGGTTCAGTGCGTAGGCAACAGTGGTGAGCAGCACTGCCAGATGGCGGTTCATTCCGGCGTCGTGCAAACCCGAAAGAAGTACGCCGCGCCACAGGAACTCTTCCGCCAGCACAAGCAGCGGAAAGAAAAAGGCCAGGCGCATACCGATCAGGATCTCTTCCATCTGCGCCATCGGCGCACCACCTGAACGGTAGTACATGTACGTATTGATATTGTCGATCACCAGCAGCGCCAGACCGATGCCGCTGCCCCACGCCAGCGCCCGCTTTAGCCCGCGCCCGGTGATCCACATGGTATCCCACAGTCTATCGCGTATCCCCAACACCAGAGCAATGGCAAGCGAGCCGATTACGTAGAGGAAGAGAGCGGGCCACTCTGCCAGCGGGGTAAAGTGACCAACAAGCCCGACGAGCCAGACCAATCCGGCCAGCGCAAGACCTACCATCAGGCGGATGCGCACCGATGATTGTTCTGCCGCAAGGGATGCGTTGCTGCTCAGCATCCGTTCCATAACGCCATCCTTTCGGTTTGCATGTGGCAGTCGGAACGTCCGCTATTATACACCGCACCGGCGTTGTGTTTCACCAGTTCTGCGCAATGCGCAATGAGTCTCATCTCTCCCCATCTGTCGTCCACACCCGCAGACCCATCCGGCTGAGGTAGATCGGGATAGGCTGGAAGAGTGGACTGAAGCGTTGAATGTCGCGGAGCAGCGCGCGATTGGCGCCGGCGTCAGGTCCGCAGAGGAGTGTCAGCGAGCCGCCTTCACCGCCAGCACCGTTGACTTTCCATCCCAGGACGCCGTGCTCGTGGACAAGCGCAATCACTGCATCGGCATCGGCATTGACGAGCGCAGGATAGAGAGCGCACTGGGCGTCGGTGTTGTCGATCATCGCCCGACCAAGCGCAGCGAAGTCGCCGGCGTAGAGTGCATCGCGAGCGCGGATGGCGCAGCGGCGCAGCACTTCAAGTTGGGGAGAAGCGTCGCCCTCGTGTTCCAGCACTGCAATTACCTGCTCATGCACCGCTGACGAACTATGGGTGCGACCGAGGAAGATCAGCACCAGACGGCGTTCCAATTTCCACCAGATGGCGTTGGGAATGCGCATCTGCGAAACAGTCGCATAGGGATGGTGAAACATCTCGATGAAATTGATCCCGCCGTATGCCGAGCAAAGTTGATCCTGGATGCCGCTCTGCAACCCCAATCGTTGCGTCTCGACCCGGTGCGCGGCGTAGGCGATTTCGTGCGGTGTCATCCTGCCGGGGGTCAGTGCATCGAGCGCACCGATCAGCGCAACAGTGACGGCGGCTGATGTACCGGTCGACGCACCCGCTGGCACATCAGAGAAGATGGTGATCTCCAGCGCTACATTGTCGGGTAGCGGAACTTCGTTGATCGCGGCTTCGAGCAGCGAATGACGCACGTGATCGATGCTGCCCGGCAGAACGACGTAGCGCTCGCCGTAGTTCTCGGCATGCAGCATGATCTGATGCTCACGGATGTGGCGCGGAAATACTGCGACCTGCACTTCGACGTATGGATAGACGCCAATGTTGAAAATAGTCCCATGCCCGGCAAAACCAGGTGTCGGTCCACCCGCCGAGGTCGCAGATACGAATGGGCGCAATCCCGTTAATGATGCGATCAGGCTTTGCGGAAGAAGATGTACTCATGTCTGAAGACATAGAAGCCTCCGATCAGCGCGATCATGCCAGATCGCTATCGGCGCATTTGCCGCCGATCATCAGCGCCAGATAGCGCTATTCAAGAACGGGTGCAACTTGCGCGACAACGTCGCCAGGCATCGCCAGAAATGTTCCAACCGATGGCGCGTTCGTCAGGTCGCGTGGATCATCACTGAAGCGGATAATTATCGTAGCAGGGCGGATGCGGGATGGCGAGTCGCGCAGAACGACACTCATACCGCTCTGGGAGTGCTGTCTAGTCAAGGGTTGCAATGTCGCCGACTTCGAGGGTGCACGCAGCGCTGTACCGGTCAGGTTTGTGCGTTAGTGTGGCGCGTGTTTGTGCGATAACTGCCGGGTTAAGTTCAATGCCGATGGTGTAGTGTTCCAGGCAGCGCCCTTTGGACAGTGCGGCGCTGGAGCTGGAAAACGGGTTGATCACCAGATCGCTGCGACAGGTATAGCGTCGCAGCGACTGATAGGTAGAACCCGGTGTGGTGCGTTCCGCTTGCATCGCACAGTCGTCGTTTGCTGGAGGCAGTGACATCCGTCTCGTCGGCAGGAGTTCGCAGGGAGTGTGAAGGGTCATCGATCCGCTGCCAGATCGTGGTGAGCGCATTGCGTACCATCGTCACCGACTTCGGAATCGTGCAGTCGCGTCAGGTGTGGCAGATCATCCGGATCGGCGCTCTTAGCGGGTTGGCGTGTCGGAAAAAGCGGGCGTGCCATGAGTGTTGACACTCGCGAGGCAGAAAACGATTTCAAAACCAGCATGGCGCGTCAGCAGCGTAAAATGCAAAGGGTTGCATAATACTTACCCTAGAATCATGCAACCTTCACATAGACAACGATCCTTTACGAAAATCGGTTGTACCGATCAGCACATTGACAAGAACCGGCTTGCCGCGAGCTGCAGATTGTCGTGCCTGTTGCAGGGTCCCTTCTACCAGTTCCGGATCATCGATGCGGTACCCAACAGCGCCAAACCCGGCTGCCACCTGATCATAGTCGCTATGCGTCAGCCTGGTTGCAACATCATCGTGCAACAGTTCTACCTGCTCACGGGCGATCTGCGTCCACCCGGCATCATTTCCAACAACGGCGATCACCGGGATGTTGTGACGTGTAAACGTATCGAACTCGGCGATACTATAGCCGACGGAGCCATCGCCGTAGATCAGCCAGACATCAGCGTTAGGGCGACAGAGTTTCGCGCCGAGCGCAAATCCTGCGCCGACTCCCAGCGTGCCGAACGGTCCTGGATCGAGCCAGCTCAACGGACGGCGCGGTCGAACGATGTACGACGCCGTCGCCACAAAATCGCCGCCATCGGCGACAATGACACTGTTGTCGCTCAGTGCGTTGTTGATCATTCGACAGAGGTAGAGAGGATTGACATACGCTGTTTGCTGATTGGACAGGCGGATAATCTCTGCCTCACGTCCGGCGTCACGCTGGCGCAATGTTTCCCGCCACCGCTCCAGGTGGTTGACGGATGCCTGGTTCGACAGCCGACAGATGAAATGCGCCGGATCGCCCAGGACTGCAAGATGAGGACGACGGTTCAGCATCAGATCGGTACGGCTCCGATTGGCGGCGATGATCCTGGTGTGGCGCGGAATATGATTGCCATAGTCGAGGCGAAAGTCGCATGGGACGCCAGCGAGAATGACCAGATCCGCCTCGCGGAGCGCTTCGCGTCGCCGATGACGCATCTGCAACGGATGATTTGCTCCTAATAACCCGCGCGCCATGCCTGAAAGATAGACTGGTATGCCAGTTGCGGTGATAGCGCGCGCCAGTGCATCGACAGACGCAGGATCGATCACAGCCTGGCTCCCTGCCAGAAGCAACGGACGCTCTGACATCGCCAGGGAGAGTCCGGCTGCGCGTATGTCGCGCTGGTCTGGTTCGCGCTGCGGAACGGAGCGCGGCTTTACCAGCGGTTGTTTCTGAGCGCCAGCGAACAAGAGGTGAACCCATATGCTACGGGAGACCCAGGCAGCCCATTGCGTCGGGGATCGACCGATGCGCTTGAGACCATACCACTGGCGCACCACTTGCTCATCGTACAGCAGATCGATGGGGAGTTCGACGAACACTGGTCCGGGAACGCCATCACGAGCGCGGAAGAACGCCTCCTCCAGCGTCGGGATAATATCGCGCACACGTCGCACTGACCAACGCCATTTCGTGAGCGACTTCATCAGTGTCATCTGGTCGATGTCCTGGAGCGCGCCACGCCCGCGCAGCGCTGTCGCCGTAGCACCACCGATCAGCACCAGCGGCGATTGCGCCATCTGCGCATTTTTGATCGCAGTGATGGTATTCGTCACCCCTGGACCAGCAGTAACGACGGCGACGCCGGGAATGCCAGTCAGGCGCGCAACAGCGTCGGCAGCGAAGACGGCAGTCGCCTCGTGGCGGGTGTCGATCACCCGAATGCCGCGTTGGTGACAGCCAACCAGAACAGGAGCGATATGCCCGCCGGTCAACGTAAAAACGAAGCGCACACCATGCGCCTGGAGCGCCCGAGCCACCAGATCTCCACCATGCATACGGTCACTCGCGACTGCACATAAAATGCACAAACTCTGCCGTAACTGCTCATAGTATACTGCATGTCACATCGCGTCATACACGCGGTGCAGCGGCAACGCATAACGACAACAAGAGGCAGGAGGAATTCAATGACAGCGCAGTCGTCAACCGAAACCATCACTGTCGATGGAGGCGCTATGGTCGAGCAACTCCGACGACGCATTACCGGGAGCAATGTGCAACGAGTCGTGGTCAAGCAGGGGCTTCAACCCGTCGCAGCCTTTCCAGCTATTGGTGGCATGCTTTCGGCAGCGGTCCAGTCTGCCATTGGCGCGCTGGCAGTTGCGCTCGCCGATTGCACAATTGAGATCGAGCGGGTGGCGGCGGAAGAGAGCACGCACGACTCCGAACTCGATACGACAGGTATCCGCTGGATCGGTGTCGCGCCGGCTCCTGAAGGAGTTTACTGATCTGGTCAGGTGTTCTCCCTGTCGGATATAGCGCCCGTCTGAAAACCCCTTGTTGGCTGAAGACTCGTAGCACGTTCAGTTCGGTTTGAGGGGCGCCTATCCCGGCAGTGTCTATACCCAGGGGGCATCTGTGGATGTCCCCTGGAGTGTTTTCCGGTAAACCCGCACTCCCTATATTCCCCTTTGCCGCGTGGTATCAAATCTTGTAGAACACTCCGTCGGTACATTTGTACTCGTACCCAATCTGCACTGTCTGCCACGGAGCACAGGCGGGACGATCCCGTGACGCGCCCGAGGGCAAGATGCCCTCGCTCCTGTAATGGGTTACGCCGCTGCATCCGGGCGCAACGTCCACGCACCCGGCATGCATGTGGTTCAATAAATTATCGGTCCTGTTTGTGTTTCCAGGATCGACCCAAAGACCAGCCACAGGTCCTGCCCTCTCGCGCGGCGCCATTGAGCGATTATCTCTACCAGCACCCTGAAGTGGTCGCCAGATGCTTCCCCCTGTAACCAGATGCTTCCCCCTATAAGGGTCATCCGTTTGCTTCTGCGCGTGTCTGGAAGGCGGCATCAGCGCGTTTGACAGGCATCCCAGATGCGCATTCTTATAGCATTTCTCGGATACGTCGACCCCTGTCAGAGCCTGTCGTGTTGCGCAAGGCGCCCGCTTCCGGCGAAGTGTAGACCAAAATGTATGTCGGTCATCGCGTGGGAGCGCGCCATTCCCAGGAGTGTTCAACTTTGTCCAAGAGGTTCGACTTTTGTGAGAACTGCTATATGACATCCACCTGTTCTCTCGTCCATGGATGTGACCCTAAAACGGAGAGTTGTCGATTCTCTTCTGTTTTCCGATGTAATGTTGATAGTATGTTTACGAAACATTCGAACGTGTTTATCTCCGCCCTTCCTGTGGTTCTGGCGTGAGGCACACAGGCGTCGTTGAGAAAGAGTGTGGCAGTGCTATGCATGCAGTCGTTGCAATCAAACAGGTGCCCGACACCTCAAATGTGCGGATTGATCCTGAAACAGGCACCCTGATCCGTGAGGGTGTCCCTGCGATTGTCAATCCCTACGATCTTCATGCGGTCGAGGCAGCGGTACAGCTCAAGGAACGGGTTGGCGGCGGGCAGGTGACGGTGATTACGATGGGTCCGCCGAAGGCTGCCGAGGCGCTGATCGAGTGCATCGAGCAGGGTGCGGATCGTGCGATCCTGATTAGTGATCGGAAGTTTGGCGGCGCCGATACTCTGGCGACATCGTATGTTTTGGCTCGTGCCATTGAAACGATCAATGCTGAACTGCCAGTGGACATCATCCTGTTCGGCAAGCAGGCAATCGATGGCGATACGGCGCAGGTCGGTCCTGGTGTGGCAACCCGATTGAACATTCCGTTGATCACCTATGCGATTGCAATCGAGGAGTTCGATCTGGAAGCCCGTACCGCAATCGTGCATCGTCGGGTCGAGCAGGGGATTGAAGTGTTGCAAACCAGCCTTCCTGTCTTGCTTACCGTCGAGAAAGAGATTGCGCCGGTGCGACATGCACCGCTCCCCCGTCTGATCGCTGCCGCCCGTTATCAACCTGAGGTGTGGAGTGCGACGGCGCCGGTCGTCTTTGATCCGCAGCAGATTGGTTTGAAAGGTTCACCGACGGTGGTCGGTAAGGCGTTTACCCCAGAGCAGCGCTCTGGCGGTGAGGTGATTTCAGTCGCTGATCTCGGTCTGAATGCAGTGGTGGCGCGTGCACTGGCGGTGATTGAACAGGCGCATGTGCGGAACCTGCAACCTGAAACGGGGGTCGTGTCATGAATGCAGAGCAGCCAGTCGTTCCGCGCATCTGGGTGTTCGTCGAGCAACAGGAGCGTCAGGTGCATCCGGTTTCGTGGGAGTTGCTCGGCGCTGCGAAGCGGCTATCGGCGGATCTGCCGGGCAGCGTGGTCGAAGCGGTATTGCCAGGGCATCAGATCGCGGATCTGGCGCCGCAGGCGTTTCACTATGGCGCATCACGCGTCTATGTGATCGACAGTCCGGTGCTAGAGATCTACCGTAATCTGCCGTATGCCGTGGCGGTAAGTCAACTGGTAATGCAGTATCGCCCGGAGATCTTCCTTATTGGTGCGACAACGCTTGGACGCGATCTTGCTGGTTCGATTGCCACACGTGTCGGCACTGGTCTGACCGCTGATTGCACCGAACTGGCGATCGACCCGGCTCAACATATTCTGGCAGCTACCCGTCCAACATTCGGCGGCAATCTGATGGCAACAATCCTTTGCCGCCGCCACCGACCGCAGATGGCAACAGTTCGTCCGCGGGTGCTGCCAATGCCAGACCCGATGCCAGATGCAACCGGTGAGGTAATCAACGTTCCCTTCGACATGCGCGAAGAGGATGTGCCGGTCAAGCGGCTGCGGTTGATCCGCGCCGAAGAACAGCCCAATATCGAGTATGCCGATGTTCTCGTCGCTGGCGGGCGCGGTGTCGGCGGACCGGAGGGATTCGCTTTGTTGGAAGAACTGGCGAACGCGCTTGGCGGTATGGTTGCTGCCAGTCGCCCAGTGGTCGATGCCGGATGGATGGATGCCAGTCGGCAGGTCGGGCAGACGGGCAAGACAGTGCGACCCAAACTGTACATTGCAGCGGGTATCTCTGGCGCCGTCCAGCATCGAGTTGGCATGAGCGGCGCCGATGTCATTCTGGCGATCAACACCGATCCAAACGCTCCAATCTTCCAGATCGCTACGCTGGGGATCGTTGGAGATCTGTACGACGTGATCCCCGCGTTGATACGTCAGGTGAAAGGACAGGCGCAAGATGGGCATGCTCACCTTTGATGCAATTGTCGTCGGCGCTGGACCGGCAGGTGTTGCGGCAGCGCTGACAATGGCGCGCGGCGGGTTAAAGGTGATCATCATCGAACGCGGGCGATTTGCTGGCGCCAAGAACCTTTTTGGCGGCGTCTTCTACACCCACGCGCTGGCGGATGTTCTGCCGGATTACTGGGAACGCAAGCCGCCGTTCGAGCGCCCGGTCACCGAGCAGGGATACTGGATGCTCTCGCCAGATAGTGTGATCCGGGTGATGCACAAGAGCGAACGTTACCGGAAGGAACCGGCTGATGCCTACACTGTTCTGCGCGCGCGTTTTGATCCCTGGTTTGCCGAACAGGCGGTGGAGGCAGGTGCGCTGCTCATCACGCGTACAACCGTAACCCGGTTGTTGAAAGACGAGCGGGGGCGGGTTATCGGCGTCGATACCGACCGCCCTGAAGGAAGCGTCTACGCACCAGTTGTTATCATCGCCGAAGGGGTCAACAATCTGCTGACCCGACAGGCAGGACTGATCGCGTCGGATCTGCCGCCGACCCACGTTGCGCTGGCAGTCAAGGAATACGTCAACCTGCCAGCAAAAGAGCTTCAGGCGCGCTTCGGATTGAGTGGCCCTCGCGAGGGGGTGGCGATCGATGTGTTTGGCGATGTCACCCTGGGGTTGCCGGGCACGGGCTTCATCTACACCAATCAATCCGGCATTTCGATTGGGGTTGGCATGCTGCTCAGTGAATTCATCACGCACCGGTTGCGTCCCTACGAAGTGCTGGAGCGCTTCAAGAATCATCCGGTCGTTCGTCCCTATCTGGAAGGGGGAGAGGTGCGCGAGTACGGAGCGCACCTGATCCCGGAGACGGGGTACGACCGTATGCCAAAACTGGCGGGTGACGGCGTAATGGTAGCGGGGGACGCTGCCGGGATGGTCGATGCGCTGCACCGCGAAGGAACGAATCTGGCGATCACAGCTGGCAAAGCAGCCGGTGAAACCGCACTGGCAGCGCACCAGCAGGGCGATTTCTCGGCGGCTTTCCTGAGTCGCTATCGGCGCACCCTAGAAGACAGTTTCGTGTTGAAGGACATGAAGCAGTATCGGCGCATGACCGATTTTCTCGAAAGTTCGCCGCACTTCATGGGTACCTATGTCAATCTGCTCAATGAGGCGGCGCTGCGCTATTTTACGGCTCATGGCATTCCCAAGCGGGAAATGGAACACGATATTATCAAGATGGTTCGTGAACGCCGCTCGTTCACCGGCGTCGCGTGGGATATGCTGAAGTTGATGCGAGCAATGCGAGGTTAGCGATGGGCAACAATAACCACATGACGGCGCCGGTCGCCGAAGTTAGCATGCCCCATGTTAATCTTGACGATCTGATCGTCTGCCTGAAATACTACGTGGACGAAGAAGTCGCCCACATTCGTATCAAAGATCAGGCGATCTGCGCCACCTGCGATCCGAAGCCCTGCCTGGCATTCTGTCCAGCGCATGTCTTCGAGACGGATCGCCAGGGGCGGATGATGGTCAGTTATCAGGCATGTGTCGAGTGCGGCAGTTGCCGGATCGCCTGCCCGTTCCACAATGTGGACTGGCGCCTGCCGCGTGGTGGGTATGGCGTGGCGTATAAGTACGGGTGAGGGGTAACGGGTGGAACGAGGTCGAACAGGTTGAAACCTCGTCTTGCTTCCTGCTGCCGCAGACGATAACCAACCGGCTCGGGTGGGTGACGGTGTTGCCTTCACCCACCTTCGTGGTTTGCCTTCTACACTGTCCCCTTTTGCCTGTGCATCGATATCTCCGTCAGCATGGTCGCGTTGTTTCTTTTCTGATCGCGCGATCTGGTTCGCCCACACATCCGACGGCAACCAACGGGAATTATCCGCTGCACGCCCGTACCCTCATGGTCGATGTCGGACCGGTCACCCGACGAGCGTTGTGGCGATTTCTCATGTTCTGGAGGTCTTCGCGGGTTCAGGAAGGTGTTCCGCATGCGTTTCCGGGTGTGGTCTGGAGCCGTACTTTGTCCTGTACTTTTGAAGTTCAGCAGAATAAGCAAGATTGACAGAAGTTTAGGCTATATAGTCCCTGTAAAATGATCCGAGAATCCTAAGGATGTCAGGTGGTTTGGGAGTAAACTCAGGTCAGAACACGATATCCGGTGGTAGAAGCAATGCAAGATATACGAACACACATCAGGGAGGTCATTATCGGGGAAGCGGAGCAGGCAGGGTATCGGGTGCTTCGCATCCTGCTCTTTGGTAGCCGCGCCCGCGGTGATGAGCGTCCCGACAGCGACTGGGACTTTTTCGTGGTGGTTGATGCAGACCGCCCTTTCTCTGATCGGGAAGATGTAGCGTCTCGTATCTGCTGGAAACTGGCAGAGCAGGGAGTCTATGCTGATGTATTCATCCAGTCAGTGAAGGCGGTTGATCTGCGTAAGAACAACACTGGCCTCCTCACCTACTATGCGCTTTAAGGAGGGAGTGCCCCTATGAACGACGAAACCGTTAGAAAGTGGATTCAAAAGGCAGAGAATGACCTGAAGATTGGCAAGAACGAGATGGCTACACAGAACCCTGTCACAGACGGTCTGCTTCCATATGCAGCAGTGTGCGGAGAAGTATCTCAAGGCTTACTTGATCTTTCATGGCAAAGAGTACCCGAAAACCCATCGGCTCGCTGTTTTGACAAGTCTTTGCTCTCATATAAACCTGGAGTTTCAAAATCTGATGACGTGGGGGGTTGATCGCCTTAGCCGCTATGCTGCAACTCTGCGGTATGGGGAGGAGTTCTACATGCCTGGCTTCGAGGAAACACAGGAAGCGATGGAGTTAACGGAAAAGACCCGGACTTTTGTGCTTGGCAGGCTCAGGCGAGATGGTCTCACACCAGAGGACTGATACTGGTACGTATTTGTCTTCAGCAGATGAAGAGTCTCCTGCCCAACCCATGGTAGCGTAAGTAGACATTGATCGGGCCGTCTTTTCTGGAGGGAAGACCTTACCAGACCACTGGCAGCAATTTTCTCAGGCACGCTCTCAATCAAGGCGCTGTGGTCGGAATGGAATCGCCTCCTACCGCTGCTATGTCGGGTTTTGTCCCAGCAGCGCAGCGATCTCCTCGGCCAGGCGTCGCAGGCGCACCGGTTTGCTCAGATACACATTCGCGCCCGCTTCCAGACTGCGTTCGCGGTCGCCCGGCATCACCAGTGCGGTAAGCGCAATGATCGGCAGCGTGCTGGCTGCGACGTCGGCGCGCAGTCGCCGGATGACGTCCAATCCATCCAGACCGCGCAATCGCAGATCGACAATCACGATGTCTGGTGGTTCGTGGCGCGCCAGCGCCAGCCCTTCTTCACCCGAAACGACGTGCATGACGCGATAGCCGCAACGCTGGAGATAATCACCGATCACTGCGCTCCCTTTTCCATCGTCATCGATCAACAGGACGTGATTATTGTCGCGTGACTGTGGGAGTGATTCCTCGTCCAGCGACTCAGAACGAGAGGTTGCATGTTCATCAGTGTCGAGCGACGCCTGGCGCCACATCTGATGATGACGAGTCCACGGCAGCGTGATGGTAAAGCGGCTTCCTTTCCCCAGTTCGCTGACGAGAGTGACGCTGCCGCCGTGAAGTTCCGCCAGGCGCGCAACGATGACCAGCCCCAGACCGCTCCCCGCCTGATCACGCTGATACACATTGTCGATCTGTGAAAATGGCTGAAACAGGCGCGGCATATCCTCAGCCGCGATGCCAATGCCAGTGTCCCATACGCTGATCCGCACCACCTCGTTGTCCGGGTCGCCTTCGAGATCGATGCCGATCTGTCCTTCGGGCGGGGTAAACTTGACGGCGTTCGAGAGCAAGTTGATCAACGCCTGGC
The DNA here is from genome assembly GCA_017743475.1 of Roseiflexus sp. Lineage (GTDB taxonomy): Bacteria > Chloroflexota > Chloroflexia > Chloroflexales > Roseiflexaceae > Roseiflexus. The sequence continues at coordinate 51,288 of JAGHYV010000026.1, forward strand.
GCAATCGACGCTCGTCACCGTAGATTCCCTCGACGTGCGGATCCAGGTTGATGTGAATCTTCTGGTTTTTGCGGATTGCCAGTTCCCTGATCATACGCACGCTAGCCTGACAGAGAACGTGCGCTGCGAGCATCCGTGGTGCCAGATCGAACCGTCCTGCTTCGATCTTCGCAAGATCGAGCAGGTCGTTAATCACTGCCAGCAGATGCCGACCGCTCTCTTCGATGCGGCTTACTATTTCTCTCTGATCGTCGGTCAGCGGTCCGACGATCTGGGTCTGTAACAGTTCCGCCAGACCGAGGATCGCAGAGAGCGGGGTGCGCACTTCATGACTGATGCCAGCAAGGAACTCGTCCTTCTGGCGATGGGCGCGGCGCAGTTCAGCGTTGATGCGCGCCAGTTCGATATTCTGCCGGTTCAGGCGCTCCTGCAACAGGCGCAGTTCATTGCGCTGCTGGACGTGCATCTGCTCAATGATGCTCTGATCGGTCACATCGGTGATTGCCTGCACGAGACCTTGAATGCGACCGGTTGCATCAACGTAGGGCAGCGTTAGCAGCGTCAGGTAGCGTGTGCTTCCATCCGCGCTCTCGCGGTTGATATGGGGCAGGTGCAACCGCTGGACATGCCCCGCCATGATGTCGTACAGCACGCTTTCGTTGCCGATCAGCTCAGGAAAGAGATCGAGCAGCGCATCGCCGATCTGCGGCGGATGGTCGCCAAAAAGCGTCAGATATCCACCCGTCGATTGCACGTGCAGCGAGCGATCAATAATCAGATAGGCGCAGCGATGTTCGGTGCTGAGTTGATTGAGCATGCGTTGACTGTCTTCCATAGATAGCATATGTGATTATGGTGTGACTGTCGGCGTGATAAGTTCGGGCGGCACCGGCTTGAGCAGACTGACCCAGCGCGCCGGCACCCATCCGATCAGTTCGACCTGCGGACTCTGCGGCAGTACTACACGCACGCGGTACCAGTCGCTCCACTGCGCCAGCACTTCGACCGGTGCGCCAAGCGGCGCAACAATGCGTGTGCGCGTGCTGGCTTCATCGGGTGTGCTGTACAGGAATACATTCCCGATCATCACGCCGTTGAACGGTGAAGGCGTCGGTGTGGGTGTGCTGGTGGGTGTGGGCGTGCTGGTCGATGTGGGCGTACTGGTGGGCGTGGATGTGCTGGTAGGCGTGGGTGTGCTGGTAGGCGTGGGTGTGCTGGTGGGCGTAGGCGTGCTAGTGGGCGTAGGCGTGCTGGTGGGCGATGGGGTGGCAGTGGCGGGTGGAACTGCCACCGGCGCCATCAACATTGCCAGGCGCGCTTCGACATTCCACATCCAGGTGCCGCAGAGCAGCAACGGCAGGAATGCAATGATCCCAAGCATAACAACAATCGCCCGTTGTGACGCTGACATGCGACGCGGTGCGTCGTCGTGCTTCTGCGGAACCAGCGTGTTCCGCACGATCTGACGCGCTTCCTGGATCAGTTTCGTGTCGCTGCCATCGAACATGCGGATGCGGTCATAGCGATGTTCGTGGATAGCGAAGAGCGTTTCGCGGAGACGCTCGCGAAAATCCGATGGCTCAATGCCACTTATGACTACCGCCAGATAGGCGGCGCTGCCAAGCTCGATCAGAATCTGGCGCGACTCATAGGCAATCGTGTCGAGTTCACCGCTCTCTTCGCGCCCGAACGCCTCTTGCGCGAAATCGCGGATGGCAGTGAGCATACCGCTGACCACATCACGATTAGGGCGCTCCGGTCCAGCGGAATAGTGGCAGATCAGCAATCCTGAGTCGCGCTGGATCAGGAAGATTTCGTGAATGGTGAACGGCAGGATGTCACGAATGGCATACTCGACGTGTGAAATTCCCTGCATGCGCGCCTGCCAGTAGCGCGGATTCAGCAGCAGGGATGTGCGCTGGCGGAGGCGCTGATCGATCGACTCTGCCAGGTTACGCACTGCCTCGCTGACGGCGCGTGCGATCATCTGACCGACGACCGGATAGAGGGCGTCAATGACATCCTCGCGCGCCTGGTAGACCTGGTGGCGAATCGCTTCACTGATGGCAGGCGCGATGGCGCGTGCAATCTCGTCGGGCGACTGGTTGATCTGTTCAGCCAGAATATCGGCGATCACCGGACTGATCCGGTCGACCAGCGCTTCTGGCTTGAGCAGAACCCGGCGTAACTCTTCGAGTTGCTGGCTCGTTTCGGGCGCTTTGACCATGTCTGAAAAAAGGCGCGCAACGGAGATACGCTTCTGCCAGCTACTCCTTCACGGCATGCAGGCCTTCGAGCATGTCGGTAACGGTGCTGCCGGTTTCAAGGCGCGCGGCAAGTTCGATGAGCATGCTGGCGAGCGCTTTGCGATCGGTCTTCTGGTAGTCGAGACGTTCGGCGATGCGTCGCAGTTCGGCGCGCAATTCGTCTTCGGTGTGACGAATTTCACGGCGCGTCGCCTGCACCCGCTGCTCGATCTGGTCGCGCACGTCAATTATTCCTGCCCGCACCGAGCGCAGTTCCGCCTCGTGGCTTGCATAGGACTTGCGCAGGTCGCTGAGAGTTTCGCCGGTCATTTTGATCGAATCGTCGTGCTGGCGCACCTGAGTGGCAATCTGTTGCAGCAGCGACTCGCGGCTCCGCTGGCGGTCGCTTTCGCGGCGCAGGTCATCGGCGAGTTTGCGGGTGTCGAGTTCGAGCGTCTCCAGGCGTCGCGCTATCGTCTTTTCCAGATCGGCGAGTCGCTCGCGTATGTCGTCCACATCGCCAGCGATGCGTTGCACCTCGCGGCGCAGATCGGCAAAGCGGCGCTCATACTCCTCGATCTGCGCTCCGAAGAGGATCTCGCGCAGCCGATCAACCTCGGCATGGCGCAACCGCTGACGCAACGGATCAGGACCGAGAATAATCTCGCGCACGCGCTCGAGTTCATCTGAAACATCCGATCCGGTTTCCGCACGGATGCCGTGTGAGTTTACAGGGATGGCGTCATTCTGATTCATACAACCCTCTCTTTTTCGATAATCGAATGGCCAAGCGCAGCGAAAGCCTCTTCGACCCCTTCACCAGTTTTGGCGCTTGTGAAGAAGAGAGGTGCATCGAGTGTCGCTGCGATGCATGCGATCTCCGCATCCGAAACAACGCGTTCACCGCGCAGATCAATCTTGTTTGCCATGATAACCAGCGGCACGCCAGGGTTGACCTGAAGAAACTCTCGGGCATATCGTTCCAACGCCGCCGCCGTATCGCTACGAGTCAAATCACAGACCAGCGCCGCGCCACGCGCTCCGCGATAGTACGACCGTACAATCGTGGTAAAAGGTTCGCTCCCTGCAGTATCCCAGATGAGCATGGTCAGCGCGGTTGGAGGGGTATCTGCTATCTGCACCACTCTGCGACTGACGCGCACACCGATGGTGCTCAGGTAAGTGTCGCTGAAGCGGCTTTCGGTAAATCGGCGAATGAGACTGGTCTTGCCGACAGCGAAGTCTCCTATCAGGCAAATTTTCGTGCTATAGTTCATACGTGATCCGTA
>JAGHYV010000101.1 GCA_017743475.1 Roseiflexus sp.
CCTCCTTTGGGATTTTTTGCGATCTCACGATGCAAGAGCAGGCGCTCTTATGGGAAGCAGTAGGAGTCGCTGGAAGCATCGCCGCCCTGTAGTCGAACCTGGTGCGCCCGCTGGTCGCCAAAATCCACGAAGAAGTTGGGGTCGAACTGCATTGCTCCTTCCGTATTGACGTCCACCTTCACCATCCAGCCGCGAATGCCATCCGGATAGAACTGAGCATCCCACGGGAGGTACAGCGAGTTGGTAAAGTAGACGCGCCGACCATCGCGACTCACCTCTACCATCTGCGGTCCCCCGTTGAGCGGTCCTGAAGCTGCGGGGTGCCCGGCACGACGTACAATACCGCCGATCTGGAGCGTACCGGTCAGCCTGGGATTGAAGGGATCGGAAACATCATACTGCCGTAACTCCCCCGTACCCCAGCAGGAGACGTACAGGAAACGGTCGTCCACGCTGAGATCAATATCGGTGACGAGAGGCGGAACAGCCTTGAAGGGCTTGAGGATGTCAGGGAGCTGGTCTTCGGCAGCCGGTTCGGCGGGGATCTCGATCACCTTCTGGAGGCTCCATGCACCGTTGCGCCGATGCCACAACCAGATAGACGAAGAGAGGTCTTTGAGGCTGACCACGCTGTTGAGGAAGCCGTAGGCTCTGGTGGGATCGTGGGCTGGTCGGAGTTCAAGCGCCATCTGATGTTCGGAGCCGAGGTCTAGAGTCTGAATATGGCGGCGTCGGTGGAGATCCCAGATGTGTATCCGGTGTCCATACTTGCCAGCCAGCAGTTCCTCACCCAGCACGCCGTGTTCCACCATTCTGGGAGTGCCCCATTCGCTGGTAATGAGCGTATCATAGCCGAGGTGCCACCAGAAGTCATAGTGAAGGTACTGGTCGCCACGGTCGATCTCCCAGCGTCCCAGTACATCGAACGTGTCGTGGTCGAGGATGAAAATGCCTCCAGGACCATCGCCCTCCGGCGTGCCAAGGGCTGAGATGTAAATACCGTCTGGCCCGCAGTGCACGGTATGCGGCCGGGCATAGGAGGTGCGCTCAAACACATCGATTGGCTCGATGACTTTCACCACTTTTGGTTGAGCAGGATCAGGCTTTGTATCGAGGATAGTAATGTGTGAACTGCGAATGTCCGGCACCACCAGGTAGCGCCGCTCCACGTGGGGATGTGGCGCATTCGGACAAAGCATTGAACTGCAGGCGTTCCAGCCAAAGTGGTGAAGCTCCCCACCTGCGTAAGGCATCTCAGCGGCTCCGACGACCTTTCCGAAGGTGCTCGACTGCGGATCGACATCCACAACGCACATGGCATCGGGGCGACCATCGCCTATGGGATTCAAACGCACTACGTAGGCTAACTTTTCTGGCGGGGCCTTCATTGCCATTCGCGGCGAAGGATAGAACGTCGGGTCTGGACGCCAGACAGACATGGTAATATCTCCTTTCTGAGGACAGAGCCTGATGTTGCGGAGATGGAGTTATAGAGGAGAAGTAAGGGATAACCTGCTACCATCATACTCTGTCGCCAGCGAAGAGTCAAGCAGGAGACATATATTGCCGTCGATATGTTTTCTATCCAAAATCGCCGCTTCCGGCGACGGAAGATAAACTCCTCTTTGTTTTGACCTATTTGAAGCACAAGCCAATCCAGGCAATGCACGGACAGATCTTTCAAATGAGCCGGTCAAACGTCAGCAAATGGGTGCATCTTTTGCATGGCGCGCCCAATCACGCGCTTGCACGGCAGCATCTCCTACCAGTGCACCATGCAGACGAACTAGCGCGGCTATTGAAAGAAAAGCCGCCACCTTCGACGGCTCCGCCCCCCCTTTATCTATGATGCCGTAGAACGTCTCATTCATCGTCTGAGCGATAAAATTGACCGAGAATTGTACTACATCAGCAATAAGACCTTTTCTGTAACGCAGCGTGGCGACCTGCGCAAAACCGCGACCGTGCAGGAGCACGGGGTATTGTCAACCCTCTCTCGTTTTGCTCGCGCTATAGAGCCGGTCAGCGAGATCCGTTATCTCCTATCTCCAAACGCAACGCAAGTCGTTCGATCCAGGCAGCAGGGATGTCTCGCGCACCATAAGTACGCTCCTGCCACCTGCCCGCATACCGCAGCCGTTGTGTCTGCGTCGTCGCCCAGATTTGCCGCCATAAGAACCGCTTCCGCAAAAGTGCGGGAACTAAAGAAACACCACATCGTCGCTTCCAGACTGTCCACCACATACCCGGAGCCGCGAATATCTTTTTCCGACTTTTCAAGGTAGGCGCCATGGGCAATCGCAACGATCTTCTCCGATCCCACGAATGTCTGCCTGTCCCCTAGGCAACCTCAACCTTCGATTGGTCAGATAATGCCCGGCATATGATCCGCGCCAGGAGACGACAGGCATCCAGGCACTCCGCCGCCCCGTGAGTGGTGCGGGAACTCTCCGCTGCATATCGTTCTGCTGCGTCCAGGTCTGGGAAGAAGAACATCGGAGTCGGCGCCAGCCGCATAATGCAGCCATTACTGGCTAAGTGCGGATCGTCTGCTCCGGCAAAGGGATCTCCTGTTTGGCGAAACCAGCGCAGTGCAGAGGATGTGGTATTGCCTATGTCAAAACACGTCCCCGTGCTGCTCAAATAACCCGTCTCAGCCCACGCGCAATAACGCATCATTTGATCATGGGCATCAAACCCGTTGCACTCCACCAGGCTGGTTGCCAGGCACAGCGCCATGGACGTATCGTCGGTCCACTGCCCCGCCTAGAGATGGAAAGGACCTCCGCCGACCATATCCGTCAGCGGCGCGAAACTTCCGCGGGGACGGAACTCAACGGTCGTGCCAATCGCATCCCCAACGGCAAGGCCAAGAAAACAACCACGAAAACGGTCTTGTTGATCCATAGGCGTCCTCCTTGCGTACTCCCAGACGGGCTCGGTCTGTGCATCAACTGCACACGGAGCAGGCGCAACGAGTCGGCTGAATGCGCGGGGTGGGCGGGGTGCATCCCCCATAACTATCATGCATGCAGAATTATAGACCTGCCTGCGTTCCAGGATCACACGCATCCTGCCCGCACGCGCGCAAGGTGCGTGCGATCCCGGCGATCAACCGTTCTGCGCTTTGTTGCAAATTGAAAAACATGGAGTCCGAAGAAGAAAACCGGTCATTGCTTCCAGGAACGCCGCCCCGGAGAGCCTTCTTGTCCCGTCAACCTTCCGCCTGCACGCTGCGCCACAGATCCGCCAGCAGATTGACGAACACTGCTGGCGCTTCGATATTCGGCGAATGCCCAACGCCCGGAATGACCATCAACTGCGCGCCGAGCGCCTCGGCAGCGCGCGCTGCCACCGGTTGCGTCACCAGAATATCGTTCTCGCCTGCAATAACCAGCTTCGGGCACGCAATGGAACGCAGTGTGTTGCCCGGCGCCCACGCCGCCAGCGCATTGATCGCGCCAAGCGCTGCCTCGATCCGCTGCTCGTGCCCTTCGGCAACCAACCGGCGCCAGAACGCATCATCGGGAGCGGTTGGCGCGAGCGCCTTCAGCGCCATCGCAAACAGGTCGAAGTTCGCCTTCAGCATCTGTTGACGTTCCGGCGAATTGGCTTCCGCAGGCATGCCATCGACCCACGGCGGCGCAACCGCGATCAGCGACCGCACTCGATCCCCATGGTCGAGCGCCAGTTGCAGCGCCACTCCGGCGCCGAGCGAATGCCCCACCAGGTGGAAACGATCCACACCCAACGCATCGGCAAACATCAGCGTGTCCTGAGCCAGCGCCGTCAAACTGTAGTCGTGATCCGGTCCTTCCGTCTTCCCCCGTCCACGCATATCGGGGGCAATCCCGCGATACCCGGACGGCAATAGGTTCAACGTCGGCTCCCACCAACCACACGTCGCCCAGTTGCCGTGCAGGAGCAGCACCGGCTCACCGGCGCCATGTTCGATGTAGTGAACGTTCAGGTCGCCCGCCGTCACGAAAGGCATGGTGACACCTCCAGTTGCTTAAATCTTGCGCTCCATCCCCTTCCAGTACTCGTCCCGCATGACCCGCTTGAGCGTTTTTCCCGCTGCACTGCGCGGGAAGTCGTCCATAATCACCACCTGCGACACCTTCTGATATTCGGCTCCGACACGCGCGTTGATCCATTCGCGCAACTCTTCCGCCGATACCAGACCGGGCGACTTGAGAATGACTGCAGCCAGCGGCGTTTCGCCCCATTTCTCGCTCGGCACGCCAAAAACCGCTGCCTCACGTACGGCAGGATGTTGAACGACGATCTCTTCGATGTCGCGCGGAAAGACATTGATCCCTCCAGAAATGATCATGTCTTTCTTCCGATCAACCAGATAGAGAAACCCATCCGCATCGACATACCCCATGTCGCCGCTGTGCAACCAGCCATTGATCACCGCCTGCGCTGTCAGATCGGGGCGTTTGTAGTAGCCAGCCATCATCAACGGACCCCGACCGCAGATTTCGCCGACTTCGCCGGGCGGCAGTTCGCGCCCCTGATCGTCAATGATTTTGATCTCCATAAACGGAGGCGGAACTCCAACTGACCCCAGCTTTTCGCCACGGTGGTACTTGTCGAGAATGGTCATGAACCCTTCGGTCAATCCGTACAATTCGTAGAGCCGGTTGGGGAAGCGCCGTTCCAGCTCAAGTTTGTGTTCCATATGCAATGGCGCCCCAACTGAGCCAATCATCTCGATCAATGGCATGTGACGCTCGTCAAAGTCGGGTTCGTTGAGCAAAGCGACGATCTGCGACGGAACCATTTTGATGTGCGTCACCTTCTCGCGAATTGCGATTTCGATCAACTGTCGCGTATTGAATGCTGGCATCAGGATATAGGTGGCACCTAGATAGAACGCTGGCATAAAGGTCAAGAATGCGCCGTTGAAAACAAGCGCGCCTGCGTGCAGAATGACGCTTTCCGGCGTGATGCGGTACGACGACGCGAAAATCGTTCCATATCCGGCGCGCACGCCATGTGTGAGAACGATCCCCTTCGGCAAACCGGTCGTGCCGCTGCTGTACATGATGTTGTATGGATCATCACTGCGCAGTTCAATCCCCGTCGGATCATCTTCCGACATTGGTGCAACCAGCGCGTGATAATCGCGATACTCCGGACGATCCGGTGCATCAGTGATCAAAAACCGTGCTGGATCTATAGGAAGGTCGCTACGGATGGCATCGATTACTGGCGCGTGTGCCGCATCGGTCACTACCGCCGCGGCGTCCGAGTCGCGCAGCAGGGTCGCCAGCCCCTGTTCGCGCAGCAGCGTGCTCATCGGTACCACCACCAGTCCAGTCTTCGCTGCCGCCCAGTAGACTTCGAGCAACTCCATGCAGTTTGGCAGCACAGTTGCGATCTTGTCGCCTTTGGTCAAACCCAGATCCAACAGCGCGTGTGCGACTTTGTTGACCCGTGCGTTGAACTCCCGATACGTGAGCCGCGCATCGCCAATGATCACAGCGGTGTGACTCGAGCGATACCGCGCATGACGTGAAAGCAATCCACCAATGTGCATAGTGCCTCCGCACTCCCTGTTCAACCTTGAACTGTCTCTGATCAGCCCTCAATCTTCAACATCGCCCGCAACGCGCGCTTATCGACTTTTCCCGCACCAGTGCGCGGCAATGCATCGACAACAATAATGCGCTTCGGGATTTTGTACCGCGCCAGTCGATCACGGCAGTAGTCGATAAGTTGCCGATCGATGTCCTGCGCTGTATGCCGGAATGCTTCGCGCAGCACAACCACTGCCCACCCTACCTCAACCCACGTTGGGTCAGGCGCTCCGATCAGCGCCACCTCCGCCACTGCTGGATGTCCCGCCAGCACCGCTTCGACTTCAGCTGGATAGATGTTCTCGCCGCCCGAAATAATCACATCCTTCAGGCGTCCGACGATGGTGTAACATCCTTCTTCGTCCCGCCGGGCAAGATCGCCAGTGCGCAACCATCCGTCAACAATCGTCGCTGCGGTTTCAACCGGTCGTCGCCAGTACCCGGCACAGACGTGAGCGCCGCGGATGTGCAACTCGCCGACTTCGCCAGCCGCGCACACGTCACCGCGTTCGTTCACCAGACGCAGATCGATATGCGGCAGTGGGTACCCGACAGCACCAGCTTTACGTTCGATGTCCTCGTCGGGCAGCCAGAAGGTGTTTGGTCCTGCTTCTGTCAATCCATAGCCAGTGCGGAATGGCACCCCACGCCGACGGAAGGTTTCAAACACTGGCGGCGGGCACGGCGCGCCGCCGCTGATCATCCAGCGCACCCGCGAGAAATCCGCCGTCTCCCAGCGCGGATGCTGCTGCAACGCCAGAAACATTGTTGGCACACCAAAGTAGATGGTTACTCCCTGGCGCTCGATCAGATCGAACACCTGATCCGGGTCGAACTGCCGGCATACAATGGACGTACCGCCGATATACGCCAGCGGCGCAGTGAAGACGTTCAGACCACCAGTGTGAAATAGCGGCGCGTTGAGAATGGTTACATCATCAGGGCGCAGCCCCCACCCAGCAACAGTATTGACCGCGTTGAAGAAAATGTTGCCGTGCGTCAGGATCGCACCTTTCGGCAGCCCGGTCGTGCCGCCGGTGTAGCAGATCACCCAGGGATCGTCTGCCATCAGATCAACAGCAGGGAAGGGGTCATCCGCGAATGCGTCACGCTCATCGAACGCCACATCATTAGGGTCTGCACGCCGGGTGGCGTCAAGCGCGACGCCGCGTACCGTAGAGCGCAATGCACGTACCTGATCGACGAACTCAGGTCCGTAGATCAGCAGTGTCGGTTCGGCGTCGGCGATCAATCCTGCCAGTTCCACTGGGGTGAGACGCCAGTTGAGGTTCTGGAGAATCGCGCCGAGTTTCCCACAGGCAAACCAGATATCCAGATAGGCGACACAATTCATCGCCAGCACTGCCACCCTATCACCGCGCTGCACACCGAACTGCTCGGCAAGAAACCGCGCAGTGCGGCTGACATTCGCGTTCCACTGGCGGAAGGTGATTGGTCGCAGTCCATCGGCAGTATCCAGCAGCGCGACCTTATGCGGCGTCAGATCGGCTCGCCGCGCCAGCCAATCGCCAATCAACATCGCGCCCTCCTTGCATCGTTGCATGACCCGGCTGCGCCGGATGACAAATGTTCATCACCCGGCTGATCGCTCAAAAACCGCCATAGCTCGCGCCACAATAGAGTCGGTCGTGAAACCGTACTGCTGGAACAATACCTGATACGGCGCCGACGCGCCAAACGTTTCGATGCTAACGCAATCCCCATGGTCACCAACCCAGCGTTCCCATCCCTGTGACACACCCGCTTCGATTGCCAGCCGCGCACGAACCGACGGTGGCAACACAGCATCTCGATACTCCTGCGGTTGCAGCGCAAACAGTTCCCACGATGGAAAACTGACCACCCGCGCTGCCACACCGCGCGCAGCCAGCACCGTCTGCGCTGATAGCGCGAGCGCCACTTCCGAGCCGCTCGCCATCAGAATGATCTGGGGTGCGCTGCCATCGGCGTCGCGCAGGACATACGCACCACGCCGCACACCCTCGGCTGACGCCGCCGGGCGGTCGAAAACTGGCAACTTCTGCCGGCTCAGGATCAGCGCCGTAGGACCATCGCTGCGCTCCAGGGCAACCTGCCAGGCGACTACGGTCTCATTCGCATCGGCAGGGCGAATAACCCACAGATTGGGAATGGCGCGCAATGCCGCCAGATGCTCGACCGGTTGATGAGTAGGACCATCCTCCCCCAGTCCGATGCTATCGTGGGTGAACACATAGATCACGGGATGGTGCGAGAGCGCCGCAAGACGGATAGCGCCGCGCATGTAATCCGAAAATACCAGGAACGTCCCACCGTATGGTTTGACCCCCCCATGCGCCGCCATGCCATTCAGGATTGCGCCCATCCCATGCTCGCGCACACCGAACCAGATCACACGCTCGTTGCGCGTGATCGCCTGGAAACTCTTCGTTGTCGTGTATGGCGTTTTTGTGCTTTCCGAAAGATCGGCGGAACCGCCGATCATCCAGGGAATTGCGCGATACAGCGCCTGGATCGTTTTACCCGACGCATCGCGGGTCGCCAGATCGCCATCTGCCGGATCGAATGTCGGCAACTGCGCCTCCCAGCCGTCCGGCAACGTCCCTGCTAGCGCCTGACGCAACTGCTGCGCTTCGGCGGGATACGCAACCGCATATGCCTCAAAGCGCGCCTGCCAGTCGGCGCGCAGCGCAGCTCCGCGTTCAAGCGCCGAGCGCATATACGAACGAACCTCGTCAGGGACAAAGAACGTCGTATCTGGATCCCATCCCAGCGCCTGTTTTGTGGCGCGCACCCCATCGATGCCGAGCGGACTACCGTGCACCCGGTGCGTGCCTGCCAGCGGACTGCCATAGCCAATCGTAGTGCGCACTGCAATCAGGGAGGGGCGATCACGCACTGCCTGTGCCGCGCGGATCGCCGCCTCGATAGCATCCAGGTCGTTACCGTCGTCAACACGCGCTGTATGCCATCCATATGCCTCAAAGCGCAGCAACACATCTTCCGTGAATGTCAGGTCGGTCGGACCATCGAGCGAAATACGATTATCGTCATAGAGATAGATCAGTTTCCCCAACTTTAAGTGCCCTGCCAGCGACGCCGCTTCCGCAGCCACGCCCTCCATCAGATCACCATCACTGACAATCGCGTATGTATAGTGATCGAACAGGGTGTATCCGGGGCGATTGTATGTCGCCGCCAAGAACGCCTCTGCGATTGCCATACCCACGCCATTGCCAAAACCCTGCCCCAGCGGACCTGTGCTCACCTCGACACCTGGCGTCACGTGGCGTTCCGGATGACCCGGCGTCTTTGATCCCCACTGTCGGAACCGCCGCAATTCGTCGAGTGAGAGATCGTAGCCAGTCAGATGCAGTAGACTGTAGAGCAACATCGAACCATGACCGGCGGAGAGAACGAAACGATCACGGTCAGGCCAGGATGGATCAGCCGGATCGAACCGCAGAAAACGGGTCCAGAGCACATACGCCATCGGCGCTGCACCTAGCGGCATGCCCGGATGCCCGGAATTGGCAGCCTGCACAGCATCGATCGACAATGTGCGAATCGTGTTGATGGCAAGCCAGTCGAGATCGGTGTATGTTGATGTCATGATCGCCTTTCCTAAAAGCCGGCCACGATGCTGTCCAGACGTCACTTCACTTCCCCTGTTGCCAAGCCTTCCAATCCGCCAGGAAGCGTTCAATGCCAATATCGGTCAACGGATGACGCATACTCTGTTCAAGCACCTTGAACGGGCATGTCGCGATATCGGCGCCTGCCAGCGCAGCCTCGACGATATGCCGCGGATGGCGGATGGAAGCCGCGAGCACCAGCGTCGTAATCTTATGCTGGCGATAGATCTGCACAATTTCACGGATCAGGCTCATACCATCGACACCCACATCATCGACGCGCCCTACGAACGGGCTGATAATGAATGCACCAGCGCGCGCAGCCAGGAGCGCCTGAATTGCGTTAAAGCAGAGCGTGACATTGCAACGAATGCCCTCGCGCGCCAGACGCGACACTGCCTTCAAACCTTCGGTCGTACTCGGCACTTTGACGACAACATTCGGGTGCCAGGAGGCGAATTCGCGCCCCTCGCGCACCATGCCATCAGCATCGAGCGCCGTCGTTTCGGCGCTAATGGGACCATCCACCAGGCTTGCAATCTCCTGGATCGTCGCCTTGAAATCGGCGCCCTTCTCCTTTGCCATCAGCGACGGGTTCGTAGTCACGCCGCTGAGCACGCCCCAACTCGCAGCAGTGCGAATTTCGTCCAGATTGGCTGTGTCGAGATAGATCTGCACGGTCTACTCCTTCTGAGTCATATGCGGATAGAAATGAAGCGCCCCATCCTGCAACCAGGCGAATGTCTCTACCTGAACGCCAGGAAGCGATAGCATCTTGTGCGTTGAACGTGCAGACATGTCGCCGGGGAAACGACTGTATGCCTTTAGGGGAGATTATAGCATGCGCCCGCAGGATAGGTACTAGTGCAAAATAGTCCTTGAAGATGTACGATTTTTGTGCTATCTTACCGTGTGCACATAATTATTTGGCCGTTATGTAAGGTTGGTGGAATGTGAAAGAACCCCTCGATTCCTTCCTGGCCACAGTCCACGACGAGTCGCAGCCCTCTCCGCGCAATCATGTTCGCGTTCATCACCCTGCTGCCGAATCGGTGTCTGAGACAATCGATCACATCTTCGAACGCACCGATGGAGATCCCTTCGATCAGACCATTGACGCTTTTCATGCCGACCATGAGCATGAAGAAGACGAAGTGCTGGATCGCGACTTCGATGCCGACGTTGAAAGCACGGGCATCGATGATCCGGTTCGCGTGTATCTCCGTGAAATCGGGCGGGTGAACCTGCTCACTGCTCAAGAAGAGATCATGCTGGCGCAGCAGGTGGAACGCGGCGAGCAGGCGAGCGAACGATTGCAGAAAGGTGACTACGCCCCTTCAGAACGCCTCCAGCTTCATCGGTGGGTACAGGAAGGGCAGGCTGCACGCGAGCGTCTTATCCAGGCAAACCTGCGCCTGGTCGTTTCGATCGCAAAGAAATATCTTGGTCGTGGGATGTCGCTGCTCGACCTGATCCAGGAAGGCAACATCGGGCTGATGCGCGCAACTGAGAAGTTCGATTATCGCAAAGGGTATAAGTTTTCTACGTATGCTACGTGGTGGATCCGCCAAGCGATCACGCGAGTCATCGCTGATCAGAGTCGCACCATCCGCCTGCCAGTCCACGTCGGCGAAACGATCAACCGCGTGATGCGCACCAGCAATCGCATTCAGCAGACCACCGGGCGCGATCCGACGCCGGACGAGATCGCTCTCGAACTCGGTATTCCGGTCGAGAAGGTCCGTCGGGTGCTCGAAGCGGCACGCCAGACGATCTCGCTCGAAACGCCAATTGGAACTGAGGGCGATACAGTGCTGGCTGACTTTATCGAAGATGGTAAAGGCGTCACTCCGATAGATAGTGCATCTCACCACATCCTGCGTGAGCAGATTGATAACGCCCTCGAAAAATTGCCCGAACGCGAACGCCGCATTATCCAGTTGCGCTATGGCTTGCACGACGGTCACTACCGCACGCTAGAAGAGGTGGGACGCGAATTCGGCATCACGCGCGAACGCATCCGGCAGATCGAAGCGCGCGCGCTGCGCAAATTGCGCCATCCCCACTATGGGCGCGGTCTGCGGGGTTATCTGGAGTGAGTGCTGCAACGGCAAGAGGTGTGACCGGGTGGCGCAATCCGCCTGACTTCTTGCCGTTTGTTCTTTTCCCATGTATGCGATCGAAACTTGGGACTCGACTTGCGCTTTCGGCGACCGTATCGCAGTCGAGCGCCTGACGCTCACTGCGCCACGCGGAGCAGTGCTCGGTTTCCTGGGATCGAACGGCGCCGGCAAGACGACGACAGTGCGTATGCTCGCAGCGCTGATCGCCCCGACATCCGGCAGCGCTGTTGTAGCCAGGTATCGCCTCGGTGAAGAAGACCATGCTATTCGCCGCAATGTAGGGCTGCTGACCGAAAGCCCGGGGTTGTACGAGCGGCTCAGCATGCGCCAGAACCTCAATTCTCTGCGCGGCTCTATGACCTCAATGCCGCCCATGCTGAAGCGCAAACAGAGCGGTACCTGCGCATGCTTGGTCTGTGGGATCGCCGCGACGATCCGGTGGGCAGTTTCTCGAAAGGAATGCGACAGAAATTAGCTATTGCACGCGCGTTGTTGCACGAACCGGCGATTATCTTTCTTGACGGACCAACTGCCGGTCTTGACCCGGAAGCTGCTCGCACAGTGCACGAGTTCATTAAGGAATTGTGTGCTGAGGGGCGCACAATCTTTCTTGCCACGCACAACCTGCCGGAAGCCGACGAGTTGTGCGATACGATCGCCGTGTTTCGCACCCGCTTGCTGCGCATCGGCGCGCCCAACACACTCCGCGCCGAACTCTTTGGTAGCGGCACGCGCATCCGCATTGCAGGTGATGCGACAATGTTTCTCGATGTGGTGCGTGCACTGCCGTTCGTGCGTGCCGCCGCCGTCAGCGGCGACACGCTCACTCTTTCACTCGACAATCCCGACGAACAGAACCCGATCCTGGTGCAGGCGCTGACCGAGGCAGGCGCTGCGATCCGGTACGTCGAACCATGTGAACACTCGCTCGAAGACGTGTACCTGCACCTGTTGCGCGAAGCAGAATCGATGTGGCGGCCACATGCGTAAAGCGCTCGTGATTCTCCACAAAGAATAGCTCGAACTGCGTAGTGAGCGGACTCTCCTGATGACGGTCATTGCGCTACCGCTGCTGCTGACCATTCTGCCAATCGTCGCACTTTACTAGCACGCCCGACGAAGATACCAGCCAGCTCGGCGCTGTCATTGCCGATCCATCATTCGCCAGTCTATCGGAGCAGGAGGTAGGGCAGGCGTTGATGGGCAAACAGTTCGGGTTGATGTTTCTCATCATGCCGCTCTTCGTTCCCACTACAATCGCGTCGTACAGTATCGTCGGCGAGAAGGTGCGCCGCGCGCTGGAGCCGCTCCCTGCTGCGCCGGTGCATACCTGGGAACTGCTCCTGGGGAAATGCCTGGCGTCCCTCATTCCATCGCTGATCATCACCTGGGGCGCTGCGGCGGTCTTCGTTCTAGCACTGCGGCTGATCGTCCTTAGCGATCGCGTCTATCAGGTGATCCTGGGCGGCGGATGGTGGATCCTCCTGCTGCTCGGATCACCATCGCTGGCGCTGATCATGGTGGCAGCCACGGTCGCTATTTCGGGTCGAGTTAACGTCCGCGCGCGGCACAGTAGGTATCGGCGGTAGTAGTTGTTCCGCTCCTGGCGCTGTTCATCGCTCAGTTACTCGGCGTTGTGGTGCTGACACCGTTGCTGGCGCTGATTGCAAGCATAGCGCTGGCATTCCTGGCAATATTCGCCTTCGCTAGTGCCATCTTCCTCTTCGAACGTGAAAACATCTTAACCAAATGGGCGTCCTGAGCGCACTTTCCCTCTTTACGAGTGACGCAAGAGCCGCTATACTGCACACAGTACGGTTGAACATGGTACTACTATGCGACTCATACGCCGAATTGCCGAACGAGCACACGAAGACAACGCCCATCCCCGGCGCATTCTGATCGCGGACGATGATCCGTCGATTGCCACATTGATTCAGGTGACGCTGAAGGATCCTCGCTACGAGATCGTAGCAGTCAAGAATGGTCTGGAGGCACTCAAAGCATTCAACGAATCGAAGTTCGACGTGGTCATTCTTGACGTGATGATGCCGTATGTCGATGGGTTCGAGGCATGCCAGCGCATTCGCGAGCGTTCCGATGTGCCGATCATCATCCTGACCGCCCGCGATGGCACCGACGATATTGTGCACGGCTTCGAACTCGGCGCTGACGACTATATTACCAAACCGTTCAAAACTGCCGAGTTGATTGCGCGCGTCGATGCCATCCTGCGCCGCGTTGAAGGGTACAAACACCGCGTTGCGCCGCCGGTCGTGCGCGTGGGAGAGATCGAAATCGATGAACCGCGCCACCGGGTCACCGTGCGCGGCAGAGAAGTCAACCTGACGCCAATGGAGTTCGAACTGCTCTACTTCCTTGCCGCCAACGCCGGGCATGTGTTCGACCGCGAAACCCTCTTCCGCGAAGTCTGGGGGTATGACTACGTCGGCGAAACGAACCTGGTCGACGTGTGTGTGCGCCGGTTGCGCGAAAAAGTGGAAGCCGAGCCATCGCGCCCGCGAATGATCTTGACGGTGCGTGGAGTCGGGTACAAGATGGCAGAAGCCTGAGCTGCTTACCCGCGCTGTTATGCACCGCGTAGCGGGCTGAACAGAGCGTAGCGTCCTTTCGTGTCTGATAGCAATTTCTTCCTGTTTTCTCTTAACTAGAATATTTGAGCGATATCATATCGCGCAACTGTTGCCGCGGCGCCCTGGTCACGCGCCGATCATAAAACTTTATTCACATCGTGTTCATCTGTTTGCCAACACAGCGATATATTGTAGTAATCGAACGCTGGCAGCGTGAGCGTTCCAGTACTTTGGTCATCGTTCCTTATCACTGTTTCACTGGTTATGATGAAGTCGGGCATGAGGCTAACAATCCATCAGACATCGTAGCAGGAGGGGTCTCATGCGATCCTGGAAAAGACTCAGCGCGCCTGTCACAAGCGCTCTACTGATCACACTGCTCACGCTGTTTGCACCAGCCCGGTCGGTGATGACGCAATCATCACTGACGTTTACACAGACAAAACTTCTCGCTGCGGATGCTGCGCAGTACGATTACTTTGGTTTATCGGTTGCAGTCAAGGGTGATACAGCGATCGTTGGCGCCTACGGAAAGTCGGATCTTGCACGGAATGCTGGCGCCGCTTATGTGTTCACCCGCAACGCCGGATCGTGGACGCAGCAGGCGCGCCTGGGAACATCGACTCCTCTGATCGACGCATACCTCGGCGCAACTGTGGCTACCAACGGGTCGTACACGGCGGCTGGCGCGCCGTATGCGAGCGTTGGCGCACAGAATGACGGCGTGGTGTATCTCTTCTCCAACGCTACCTGGCAGCAGCAGACGATCCTTCTCCCCAACGATCCCGACTTGCTGTCACAGTTTGGCAGTGCGCTTGCAATCAACAACAACACTCTTTTTGTCGGAGCGCCGATGCACGACTCCTTCGGCGTCAACGCCGGTGCAGTTTATGTATTTGCCTTTGATGGTCTCTCCTGGGTGCAGCGGCAAAAGTTGATCGGCGCTGACACCGTTCCCGGTGATCGTTTTGGCAGCGCACTGGCGCTAAACGATAACTGGCTGGCGGTGAGCGCACCACTCCACAGTTCACCTGGAGGTCCAGGGGGCGCAGTGTACCTTTTTCAGTTTGACGGCGTCTCCTGGGTACAACGGTACAAAGTAGGGGCGCCCGATACCATCGCAGGTGATCGCTTCGGCAGCGCACTAGCGCTGGACGACGGCTGGCTGGCGGTGAGCGCACCGCTGCACCGCTTCGTTGGGAGTGCCAGCGGCGCTGTCTACCTTTTTGAGTTCAACGGAACAGCCTGGGCACAGCGGCAAAAGCTCGTCGCCAGCGATACCGCTGGCAGCGATCAGTTCGGCAGCGCGCTAGCGCTCGAAAACCGGCGACTCGTCGTTGGTGCGCCATTGCACAATTCAAACGGTCCCGCGAGCGGTGCCGTTTACATCTTCGAGCGTGCCACAACTACGTGGATTGAGCGCGCAAAACTGATCGGCAGCGACACAAATGCTGGCGACAGATTGGGCGGATCAATCAGTATTGACGGTAATACCATTCTCGTGGGCGCCTACGGCGATACAGCCGCCGGTCCAGCAACAGGCGCAGCATATGTGTTCGCTGAAGTGACAGGTTCAGGAGTGACGAACATTCCCTCGCCGTCGCCGACCTTCACCAGCACACCCTCGGCCACGCCATCCCTTACTCCGTCAGCGACGCCGTCTTTCACCAGCACGCCCTCGGCTACGCCATCCCTTACTCCGTCAGCGACGCCGAC
>JAGHYV010000027.1 GCA_017743475.1 Roseiflexus sp.
CTTGACACGGATGGATATCAGTATAACGGAATATTTTTTCAAAGTCCATCAGCCCGACGGCTCGTTCGGTAGAGCGGATTATAGCAGTTCCCGTAGAGGTTGAACCAATTACGAGGTTGAACACTCCCAGAATCGCGCTACCAACACGGTGACCAAAATATCGGTCTACATTCCGCTGGACGCGGGCGTCTTGTGCGACACGACAGACCCGGACAGGGGTCGACGTATCTGAGAACTGCTATAAATTCTCAATCTCCATCAGCCCCATGGCTAGCGCGATAGAGCGGATTTATTTCTCAATCTCCATGATCCCGACGGCACAAGGCGCATACCGGATTACAGCAGTTCTCACAAAGATTGGTCTTGTTAGACAGGGTTGAACACGCCATCAAAAGCAGACGCCTTGTGCGACATCTCTCCGCGTGATCCGTGTCTCCGCGTGCATCAGACCAGCTCGCGCGGAGGCGCGGCAGCGCGGAGATGGGGAAATGACCATGCGCCGTAAGGGTGTTAATTCTCAATCTTTATTAACCCGCAGTCTCCGCATGTGGGCGTGGACGCCAGCGCATCCAGGATGCACGTGGTTCAATCATTCTGCGCATCGCTATAAATGCTCAATCTCCATGAGCCCCCACGATAAGAGGCGAAAACCGGATTTATTTCTCAATCTCCATTTTAGTGGTGCCGTCACCATCAAACTGTCAACCGATGGTGCATCAACTACGAAGAAACAGGTTGTCGGGAGGGCGCGCACCCCACGACATGTCCGACCTTCAACCTTGCAGATACCGCACCCAACACAGCAGTAGGTACGCGGCTGCGGTGTTGCGAGCGATGCCGGAAGGTTGTTCACCTGCGCCGCCGTAGAGACGAAGTGTGCTTACGATCACTCGTCCATCGCCCCACGTCAGTTCAGCGGCATAGTCGTGAACCGCTGCCGTCCGGGTGTCGATACGACGCAGGATCGGGCGGGTCAGCCCGCCGAGCGGTTGCGTATCGAGCGCATAGTCGGTTGCACACCCAAAGAACTGCAACCCGGCCCATCCATCGTGTGGGAAGTCGCCCCATGCCGGGTGTGGCTCACAGAGTCGCAACGCTTCGCGCCAGAACGGCATCGCTGCCGTCGCAACCGGTCCTGGAGGACCGTCGCCGTCCTGGATCAGCACAACACGCCCTCCGGATCGGGTATACGCTGATAACGTGCGTGTCCAGGCGCTGGCGACAACAACGAATGTCGATCCGCGGAGATTGATGCGCGCTCCCGCGTCACCTCGCAGATCAGCATGCGTGACTTCCACTGCCTGAGGTGCGAGATGCACCAGGTCGCGCAGCCGTCCTGTCAAATCGTAGAGTGCGACATTCTGCGTGGATGCCCAGAAATTGGCGGGGAAGAACCAGAGTGACCACGCATTTTCTGTCTGTTGGGTGCCGACGCTCAGCGTTACGTGCAATGTTGCACGCTGCGGAGCACTCACTTCGGGTGCAGTGAACTCTGCCACGCCAATTTCGCGCACCTCCCCTGGCATTAAGTCACGGTCAGTCGCTACCTCACCAGATGCAAACGGTGGTCTGTCGTCGAATGCGACGCTCCAGACGGCGCGCGCCGGACCGCTCTCCGCGCCATAGTGCGACGCGATCAGATGTGGCCGGACGAGCGTGCCAGCGGTGTAACTCCAGACATCCCACCACGCCACGCGATCGCCGCCGCGCACCCAATCGCGCCGCCGATCCCACCCGATGAGCGCCACCAGGTCGCCGTTGAAGCGTCGAAATTCTGCAGGATCGTATTTGAGCGTCCCAGTTGCATCCCACATACCGGCGCTGGAGATTGGCGTATCCGCTTCGCCAGTGATGACGTAGCCGGAAATCTCGCGGTAGGTGCGTGTCAGTTCGACTTTCCACTTGCGGTGGAGCAATCCGTGGGCGTAGGAAATGGCTTCGAGTTCGGCGCTGCGCTCCCATAACCCCTGGGCGCGCAACCGTTCCTCAAGGAAGGGCGCTTCATTTATCCAGCGTGCGCCGGTCGGGTTGATCGTCTCATCGGCGCTTAACCACCAGGGACGCGAGCCATCAACGTTGCGGTAGCGCCGCAGATCACGAAAGGTATCATAGTCGCAGTATTCACCGAACAGCCAAGGGTACGCTCCGCGCCAGCGCGGTGTAAAAGCATCGAGAAGACCGCGAAAGAAGTGCAGGTCAGCATAGAAATGGTAATCGTAGTACTGAGCAAACTCGTTGAGCAAGCCGCCATACGCCTCGCCTGAACCGCTGTTATCGCGCACCAGCGCCTCGCCGCACATACTGCGCGTCATTGCGTACAGCGAGCCAAGGATGTCGGCACCGACGTCCTTTCCCAGTTCACACCCCAGGCTGTAGATCACAACCGACGGATGGCGGCGCGCCTGGCGGATCAGGCGTTCGTATTCGACGTACACCTGCTTGCGAAAGTGGTCGGTCACGAGGGGCAGCCACATCGGCAATTCGACCCACACCAGCATGCCCATTTCGTCCGCCAGATCGAAGTAGTACTGCGGCGGGAACCACAGGCAGCACTTGATGCCGTTGTACCCCAGACGTTTCAGGCGCTCGAAATCGACGCGCACCCGTTCCATGCTGGGATTGGGGGCGAAAGTTTCCCAACGCCATCCCCACGACAGGATCATGCGCGGGTAGATTGGCCTGTCGTTGAGCCGCAGCGTTGTTCCGTCCGCCTCGAACGAGCGCAGCCCGAAGCGTAGTTCAACCCGGTCGTCGTGACCGGCGCGCAGCACAGCGCGGTAGAGCGCGGGGTCGGCGGGCGACCAGGGGCGCGGATCGGGAATGGGACCGTTCATCCGCAGCACGTAGCGCTCCCCGGTTGGCGTTTCCTCACGCACAGCATCTTCTTCGGCGGATAGAATGAAACCACCGTCGGGTCGGTACAACTCCAGTATTACCCGCGCCGGACCGTCGAGCTCTGCTTCCACGAAGACATGCCCATTGGCTGAACCGCGCACCCATGCATCAAGGAAGCGGGTTCCGCCAGTAGCGACCAGCGCAACCTCCTGCCAGATTCCACCATGGCTATGCCCCCAAACATACGGCAGAAAACCGGCGAGGGTCTCGCGCAGTGGGAAGCGACCCGGCTGTGACGGCGACTCCGGTCCACTGGTCAGGCTTGCAGGTTTTTCAACGCGCACCAGCAGTGTGACGCGCTCACCGGCTGCCGCTGCGTCGCCGAGCGCCAGGTCAAATGTGTCCCACATGCCGGTGTGCGCGCCAATACTGTGCATCTCACCCGAATCGCGCACAATGAACGCTTCGCAGTGGTAACTGACGGCGCCAAAGCGCAGGAAGAAACGACGTCCTGCCAGTTCTTGCGGGAGAACGAATGTCGTGCGATACCACGCTGGACCGGCGCGATCCTTCGGGAAACCAGCATCTTCCCAGCAACCAGGAACGGTGATTGGCGTCCAGTCGGATTGATCGTCGAACCGGAACTCCCAGGGACCGGGAAGCGGCATGTGATAGGAAAGCATTGGAACCTCGTATCCCAGAAACAGTGTAGAAAGGGGCGCATATCCGCTGGAACGTATTGTACACGATGCGCCCATACGCAAAGCATGTCGGTTGACCACTCACTATTCGCAGAAAAAGAGGCGGCAGCACCCACCTGGCAGGATGAGATTACAGGTAGAGCGTTTTCTGGTGTCTCCTGGCCTCGCACTCCCCATGTGGGAGATCAGGAAGCCCGGTTCCAGTCTCTCCCGCGCACGCTTACAGGGGCAGGTTTTTGGAAAAGCACCTGTGTTCCTTCTCTCGTTTTGGGCTTCAGGACGCCCAAACTCCCCCTTCTACCCTTGTGGGAGAAAGGAGTTGGGGGGATGCAAAAGCGCACAGGAACGCAGAAAATCGCTCTTGAAAGCCTCTGTTCGTCGGGTCGCCAAATCTGTTCACCAGATTGTGAAGCATTTCTTCGCAAAGTACGCTGCCGGGTGTACGATAAACAATGCGAGGGACCGATGGCGGCAAACGGTGCAGCGCAGCACACACTCCCTCGTGCTCAGAAGGTGATCTATGCGAGCGCGAGTCCACTTCGATGAGGATCTGGAAACATTGACGGCGGAACTGTACAATCTCGGCGATATGGTCGTCCAGGCGATCCGGGAGTCATTCCAGGCATTGAGCAGGCGTGATATGCAACGCGCACAGCGCGTGATTGAGCACGATAGGGAGATCAATTAGGTCGAGCGCGACATCGAGGCGCACGCGTTGAGACTGATCGCTACCCAGCAACCGGTTGCCTCCGACATGCGTCGGTTGATTGTTGCCGTTGAGATCGCTGGCAAGCTTGAGCGCATTGCAGACTATGCCAAAGGGATTGCCCGGATGGCACTGCGCGATACGCCTGCGCCAGAACCTGCGCTTCCTGCTGAAATGGAACGTATGGCGCGGATGGCAATGGCGATGCTTCAAAAAGCGCTCGATGCCCTCGTTGCCAGGGACAGCGCCACCGCTGAAATGCTCGCCGCAGACGACGATGAAGTCGACGATCTGTATGAGCGTGTGGAAACGATGCTCACGCACCAGATGGCGCAGAACCCTCTCACCGTTGCGTGGGTTTCAGGACTGTTGTTTGTGGCGCACTACCTGGAGCGGGTTGCCGATCGCGCGACGAATATCGGTGAACGGGTAGTGTACCTGGTAAAGGCGCAGGTGGTGGAGTTGAATCCATGATAGAACTGCGGGAGGACTGGGAACGGTGCGCCCCGTCCTTTTTGCTGCTCTGAGTCCTGGTTCATCTGAGACAGACGCGCATCTGTACGCAGCAGAAGACAGGCAGATGAACGGGGCAGGTTTTTGTTTTTTTTCAGCTCTCACATGAGGTTGAACCTGATCGGCGAGGTTGAACACTCCCTGAGTCGAGCCCCCACGCGGCAAATGAAATGATGGTCTTTGAATACATAATTCGCTCTCGCCCGCGCAGGCGGGCTTTGCCCTGGATAGCCGAGGGTTTCAGCCCCATGGCTCTTGTGGTATAGCGGATTTGATGCTCAATCTCCATAGTTTTGGTCTACACTCCGCTGAAAGCGGGTGCCTCGTGCGACACGACAGATGCGAACGATGCTCAATATATCTGAGAAATGCTATCATTGGATCACGGCGTCATGAGCGTAACGTCGCCATCCGACGGTGAATAAACATCTGGAGTTCTGCCGCTGTCACACCGTTCAGTGAGGGAACCGGTGCATCCGGCTGAAGGGTTGCGAGTGAACGGAGCAACCGCCGGTATGCGCGACATGCATCATCGGTGTGACCCGTGCGCTGCAAGATGCCTGCCATTGCTAGCGATGCGAGGTACAATGTATGATCGAGATAGATGGCGCGTCGGTAGGCAGCGATCGCTTCATCGAAACGCTCCAGTTGCTCCAGAATCTGTCCAGTAAGCAGATGCGCCTCAGCGCACAGCAGCTCACGCTGGATAATAGTCGCACACAGGCGCAACGCTTCTTCCAGATCACCGCGATCAGCTGACTGCCGCGCAGCTTGCAGGTCGTCGAACGCGTGAGCGTCGGCGTCGGCTGCCCTCACTGGCGCCGGTTCGGAAGGTGACAACGCTACTGGCAGTGCAGGGAGACCTGACGAAACATCGCTGGAAGAGACATTCAGCAGTGAAACGGGCATGATGCGCGCTGGCGAAAGCGGAGGAACAGCCGTCTCATCGAAGAGCAGTGCATTGAGCGGCTTGCGATAGATGACAGTTCCTGGACAGTTGATCACCTCGAAATGGGCAAAAAAGTCGGAACGCGCTTCGGCATGCCCAACGATTAGCCAGCCGCCAGGGGTGAGCGCCCGATACAGGCGGCGTACAACTGCGCGTATTGTCTCATCGTCGAAATAGATCAGTACATTGCAGCAGAGAATGACATCCTGCATACTCGTGCCATTCGTCACAGCAGGATACTCGTCCTCGACCAGGTTCAGTCGCGTGAACAGCACCTGACGACGGATCTCCGAACGAATCCGCCAGCGCGTGCCTTCGATACGTTCAAAGTAACGATCACGCACTGTCGGGTCTGTCTCGCGAAACGACCATGCGCCGTACACCCCTGCACGCGCCCGTTCCAGGAATCCAGCATTGATATCGGTTGCCAGAATAGTGATCTGCCAGTTGTCGAAATCGGGGAGGGTATCGCGGAGCAGGATCGCCAGTGAGTACGGTTCTTCTCCTGTGGCGCAACCGGCACTCCAGAAACGCAGTGACCGGATCGCCTCCCGTCGGGCTATCAGGTCGGAATGATCTGATCACGGAGCGCGGCGAACTGCGAAGCATTACGAAAGAAATAGGTTTCACCGACGGTGACGCTCTCGATAATCGTATGCAGCACGCGCTCGCTGGAAACTGCAGCAGTGTACAGCGCTTCGAGCGATGCGCAACCGGTGGCAGGCAAAACTGACATCAGGCAGTGGTGGAGATCGTTCTGCCGATGGTCGGGAAAGTAGAGACCGCTGCGAGTTAGCAGCAGATCACGGAATCGCTGAAAGAGATCGCTCGTAAATGTTGTACTCATGCAGTTACAAGCGTCAGTATGTGCGGTGCAATCTCGTTAAGTGCTGCCACCTGCACTGCCGCGCCAGCTTCGATAGCGCTGCGCGGCATGCCATAGACAACGCAACTCGCCTCGTCTTGAGCAATGGTAACGGCGCCTCGTTCGCGGAGTTCTTTGAGACCGCGCGCCCCATCGTCTCCCATACCGGTCAGAATCACACCGATTGCGTGCGCGCCATATGCCTGCGCTACCGAATGGAACAGCAGATCGGTGGAAGGGCAGTACCGGTCTTCGGCGAGCGCTGGACACAACTCGACAAAGCCGCGCCTGCCTGCCAGCAGGTGAAAGCCGTCTGGCGGCAGGTACAGGCATCCAGGCGCCAGACGTTCGCCGTGGGTCGCAACCCGCACCGGCAGCGGTGTCGTTCGCTGAAGCCAGTCCCGGAGCGCTGCCACGAAATCACGCGCAATGTGTTGCACCAGCAGCACAGGCAGCGGAAACTGCGCTCCCAGACCGCTGATAACTGTCTGCACCGCCGCTGGTCCGCCAGTCGATGCTGCAATTGCCAGCACCTGCGCAGTGCCTGGAGCCAGCGCTCTCTGCACATTCCCTGGTGATGCTGGCAGACGCACGCATGGCGCAAATCGCGTGACGACTCGCACACCAGCCATGATCTGCAACGTTTTCAGAAAGGTCTCGTGCTCGTCAGGATCGACGTGACGCCCGCCTGGTTTACGAATAACGGTCAACGCGCCGACTGCCAATGCGTCGATCAACTTCTTCTCGCCAGCACTGGCGCTGATCAGGACAATCGGCGTCGGGCAGCACTGCATAATCTCGCGCGTCGCCTCGTAGCCATCCATCAGCGGGAGATGAATGTCCATGGCAATCACATCGGGGCGTAAACGTAACGTCTCCTGCACTGCCTGACGGCCATTTCCCGCCACACCGACCACGGTGAACGAATCGCTCGCATTGAGCAACCCAACCAGCAATGCACGCTGACCGGGCGAGTCTTCCACTAGCAGCACGCGAATTGGCGACGCTGCTTTGTTCACAGGACCATCCTTCGTAGCTCAGCAACGTTGAACACCAGACATGATCGTTGTTCCAGATAAATGATGCCACAAAAGAGAGCGCCTGCATAACTGTTGCGCAACGGATGGATTGCCGACGACGGATGCTGTGCGAGACCGTACACTTCGTCGACTAGCAGACCCAGCGCTGGTATTGCACGATCCTGATCGTCGCCAATGATGACAATATGGTTGGTCACGTCGTAGTGCGATGGCTCCCCGACCAACCGCCAGCCATCGATCACCGGCAGATGGCGTCCGTTCAGATTGATCAGTCCGCACACTTCCGGGCGGCTATCGGGGACGGCAGTCAGCGCTGGCAACCGCACCACACGCAGCGCGTCATTGAGCGGCAACGCATAATCCTGTGCCCCGATACGACAGACCACTAGTGTCTGCATTGTCATCTGAGTTTCCATCGTTTGTCATCAGGCTACGCGTGAAAACGCAAGGTCAGTTGACCGGCTTCCTGATTCGTCGTCAGTACATTGTCGCCAACCAGTGCCTGGACATCATGTGCGAGATGCGCCAGCGTATTGGTGTCTCGCCGGATACTGTCGGAAGTGCATTGCACTTCGATCACGCTCCTCCCACGATGAAAGGACAGGCGAAACGTGAAATGCGCATTCCAGTGATGTTCGAGCGCCACACGTGCGATTTCGCTGACCACAGCAGTCATGCGCGCCTGCAATGGAAGGTTGAAACCGGCTTCTCGCGCCATCTGCCGCATATGCTGACGCGCGAGTACCACGTCGTACCCTGAAGCAACACGCACCTGTTGCGTATCCAGAGCCATACGGTGTGCCATATGAAACCTCACGTCTGCGTCAACACGCCAAGAGCGCGCAGCGACTCGATAAGATTCTGCTCGGCAAACTCGTCTTTGGGGATGTAATCGTCGGCACCAGCTTCCAGCCCAGTCTGCGCACTGCGTGCATCTTCTCGATGTGTGAGCATAATGATTGGCACGGCAGACGTTGCCGGTTCCTGCTTCAGGCGCTGGCAAAGGGTATATCCATCGATGCCTGGCAGATCAACGTCGAGTACAATCGCTTTGGGACGCAGCGCACGCGCGCACTCCCACCCTTGGATGCCATCGCAGGCAATATCGACGCGCGCGCCGCAGCGCTGGAGTTCGAGCTGAAAGCGCAACGCCTGCGTCCGGCTATCTTCGACGATCAAGATATGTGGCGTCATTGCTTTACCCTTATATCAGACGAGCGATGGTATCCAGCAATGTTTGTTGATCGAATGCACGTTTGACGATATACGCATCCGCACCGACGGTCACCCCGCGTTCGCGGTGTTCTGGAGCATCAAGCGATGTTACCAGCACGATCGGCAGGTGTTTAAAACGCTCACTGGCGCGCAGTTTCTCGGTCAACTCAAAGCCATTCAGACGCGGCATGTCGATATCGCTAATCACAAGATCGCATCCGCCATTCGTGGATAGACGCTGCAAAACTTCCAGCGCTTCGATGCCATCGGTGGCCAGATGCACCTGGTAGCCGGCTGTTTCGAGAATGTTCTTCTCCAGCATCCGTGTTGTCAGCGAGTCGTCTACAACCAGAATCTGCGGTATGCGCCGCTGTTGATTGACATCAGGCATCACAGGCGCTGGCAGACGCTGCGCCCCCGATGCCGCCCGTACAATATCAACTGTATCCAGAATTGGCGCAATTGCACCATCGGGCAGGATGGCAGCAGCAGCAATAAACTGCACCCGTCTGATAGGAAACGGTAGTCGATGCACGACCAGTTCTTGCTCGCTTACGACACCATCAACCAGGCACGCTACCAGGCGTTCTCCACTGCTCCCCAATAACAGCGCCGCACAGCGCTCCTCGCCGCGTGAGAATGATCCCATCCCATTACCGGCTTCCACCAGATCCGCCAGATGCACCAGCACGACCGGACGACCGTCCACCAGAATGACTGTCCTGCCTTCAAGCACACGTACATCACTGGGTTGAACCGCCACAATTGGATCGACTCCAGCGGCACGGCGCAGATGTGTTGCCCGAGTTTCACCAGCAAGCCGTGAGTGCTGGTCAGTGAAACTGGAACGCTCAGCACGAAGCGACATCCTGCACCTGGCGTGCTGTGCACCTGAATCCGGCCCCGCATTCGCTCAATATGCGAATGGACGATATCGAGACCAACCCCGCGCCCCGACAGATGGCTGGCTGTCGTGCGCGTCGAAAAGCCTGGCAGGAAAATAAGATTGGCTGCGTCGGTCGGTGTGAGACGCTCCAGATCGGTCGCCGTTAGCAATCCCAGTTCAAGCGCCCGACGTCGAATAGCCTCATCGTCCAGCCCGGCGCCATTGTCGGCAATCTCAATTGTCAACCAGTCGCCGTCAACGGCTGCATTCAGGCGAATCGCCCCCTGCTCCGGTTTACCACGATGCCGACGCACTGTTGCTTCTTCGATACCGTGATCAATGGCGTTGCGTAGGAGATGAGTGAGCACTTCACGCAGCGTGTCGAGCACCTGACGATCAGCTTCAGCACCCCCATCGTCGAAGAACAGATCGACCGGTTTGCCAGCGCTGCGACTGACATCGCGCGCAACCAGACGCAGCGACTGGAAGATAGTCCGCAGCGGCAGCATGCGAGTGCGTCGGATCTGGAGATGCAGACGGTCGGTGACCGTACTCAACGTTGATTGATCGGCGGCAAGATCACGTGCACATGCCGTCAATTGTTGATCAATCTCATCGATCAGCGCTGCTGCCCGGTTCAATGCGCCTGCCAGTTGCTGAAGATCACGCTGCTGAAGCTCGTTGCTATAGCGCTCATGGGTAATTGGACGGATGTCAAGATGATGCACCACCGGGTGGAAGGCATCGCTGTGAGCCTGATATCGCGCAACAACCGGGCGCACCTGACGCCACAGGCGTTTCCAGGGCGCTAACATGCGTCTGAGATCCTGGATCCGGCGCGCCTGAGCGCGTATTCGCATCACCCCGGTCATCAGTTCGCCGACATCGTTGAGCAGGGTATCCAGTACCTCGATCGCACGGCGAACTGTGGTCACCTCCCCAATACCGGTCGGCGCTACAGGAAGACCGGCAGAAACGACCGGCGTTTCATCACCGGAGATTGTGGCGTCTTCTGTTTGTTCCGCCAACTCCTGATCCGACGGCGGTTGCGCAAGAAAGGCGCGCAACTGGTGAACAGTCGTCTCGATAAGGGCGTTGTCTGGCGGGTGATGGGCAATTGCCCGATCCACTAAAACGCCGATCACGTCCAGCGCAGCGTACACCGGATCGCACAACGCTGGCGTCACGCGCAGGCGACGCTCTCGCAGCGCGGCAAACAGATCCTCGATGGCATGCGCAATTTGCTCAATACCCGGCAAACCAGCCGCGCGGGCGCTGCCTTTCAGGCTGTGCGCAGCGCGGAAAAGCTGGTCAACGAGTGCGCGGTCATCGGGATGATCGGGATGCTGCTCCATTTCAAGCAACAATGACGCGATTGCAGCGCGATGCTCCGCCTGCTCTTCGCAAAAAGCGGCAAAGACCTGCGTCATAATGTCATTATCGTTCTCCATACCGCCGCACCTGCCTGCTATAGTCGATACCTGGCAATCGTCGCCTGCAACGACTGAGCAAGCGTGTGCAGGTCTTGCGCTGCGCGTTCTGCCTGGCGCGTACTGGCAAGTGCCTGGGTTGTCGCCTGCTGGATGGATGTCATCGCCTGAGCGATCTGATCCATGCCTGCGGTTTGTTGCTGGGCGGCAGCTGCCATTTGTACATTTGCCTGCGCTCCGCTCTCAACCTCTTTCGACATTTGTATGGATCACCTGACCGGCGCGGATCGCCAGACTCACCCCTGCTCAACACCTTTCGTTCCTTCTTCCGTCACCATAACGGCGGCGTTGGTCGCGCGCTGAATTTCGCTCAGGATCTCACGTACCTGGACTGTTGCGGCTTTCGAGCGTTCCGCCAGATCGCGCACGTGCTGCGCCACGACGGCAAAACTCCTGCCCTGCTCACCGGCGCGTGCTGCCTCAATAGCCGCGTTCAGCGCCAGCATATTCGACTGGTCGGCCAGTTCGGCAATGGTGGTGGTAATGGCGCCAATCGCCTGCGTTTGCTCTGCCAGCGAAAGGATCGTCTGGGCAATACTCTCGACTCGCTCGCGGATCTGTCCCATACCGTTAATTGTGTCTTCGACCGCTTGTGCACCCTGACGCGCCACCTGGAGCGCCGTCTGGCTATCCTGTGCTACTTGCGCCGCCTGGCGCGCTGTCTGAAGCACAATCGCCTTTACCTCCTCGATGGTCGTCAATGTCTGGGTAATCGCAGCGGATTGTTCGGTCGCAGATGCTGCCTGTTGCGTTGTGGCGGCAAGAATTTCGGCGGCAGCAGAGGCGATAGCTGCATTGGCCTGCTGAATCTGGAGCGTCATGGTGTGCAGACTGGCGACCATGGCATTCAAGCCTTTGCCAAGTTGCCCAAGCGCCCCGTTCTGGTGCACTTCCAGGCGCCGGGAGAGATCGCCCTCAGCAATGCGCTGGGTGAACGCCAGATATTCGGCGACCGTTTCTTCCAGCATCCGGCGGCTCTCGGCTTCCGCCTGACGCAATCGCTCCTCGGCTTCGCGCGCCTCCGCCTCTGCAGCACGACTGGCGCGCAGGCTGGCGACCATCTGGTTGTAGGCAGCGGCGAGTGTCCCGATCTCATCGTTCGATGACGCCTGAACTTCACGCGACAGATCGCCCCGCGCTACTGCGTTCGTCGCTTCGGTCAGACGCCCGATGTTCCGCGTAATCATCGATGCTAGAGCAATGCTGACTACTGCAGAAGCAACCAGTGCCACAATCAGCAGGCTGGTGATCGTCATGGTTGCACTGCGGTACGCTTCCTGCGCTGCACCTGTGGCTTCGAGCGCCTGGCGGTTGTTTTCCCGCTCAAGTGCGGTAGTATCCTGGTTCAACTGATCGAATAGCGGTTTCAGCCCGATGAAGACGGACAATGCGGATTGCGGATCATCGGTCTCAAAGATCTTTGTTCCAACCTCCTCGGTATATGCGCTCCAGTTTTTGCGAATGCGCGTGTACAGTTCACGTTCAATATCCGTTACGATAAATGTTTCATACTTCTGCAACAGGGCGTCCATTTCGGTCTCAAGTTCACGCCGCTCGCTATTGGTGCGGGACACCTGTTCGGGACGTGGATCTGCAATACGCACCGCTGCCAGACTGCGGTGCCGGTTGACAATGCGCCGCATATCGCTGCTGGTGCGTGTCGCTGGCACGATGTTCTCGCTCAGGTGTTGAGCGCGATCATTCATTAGTTCCATCTGATAGAGCGCAATCACGCCCAGGGCAATCATGAGCGCCGGTGTAAGTCCAGAAGCGCCGAGGAGTTTGAAGTAGATCGAGAGTTTCATACCATCCTTGCTCAGCAGATATGAAGATAGCAGCATACCGTCGTGCCATGCACAACGGTTTCTGGACAGGAGGAAGGCGCCGGGCGGCAATCTCAGGCGACCGCCTGATGGTCGACGATCAGACGCGGATCGGCAAGCAGTGCAACTGGGTCGATCACGATGGACAGATCGCGGTCCACGCCGCGGATCCACGAGATGGCAGCGTTTGCTGTCGTGACAGGTGCAGGACTGAGTTCAAGCGCATCTGAAGTCATATCCAGAATGCTATCCGCCAGCAGCACCGCATCGCCGCCGGTTCCCTGGAGTACGATCAGGAACGAGCCGGGAGCGGGCGGATCGACTGGCAGATCGAGCAGTGGACGCAGATCGAGACAGGTCAGCAAACGCCCGTGGATGTTGACCAGCCCGACGATGAACGGCGGTGCGCGGAACAACGGCGTGTATGCGCGTAGCGGTTGCACCTCGCGTGCATAACGCGCCGGAAGCGCATATTGTCCGTCACCAAGACGGAAACGGATCATCACCTCGCCGCCGATTGCCGTGTCGATGACATCGTGCGCTGCGAGTGCACGTGCGCGCGCTTCGAGGATAGCGCGCAGTTCGGGTTGCGACTGAAATGTTCGCAGATCGTTGGTGTTCATAGGGCTGTACCTGCTTCATTGCATGATCGCCAACGCTGGCGTTTTTGTGGCATCGCATAACAATATACAACGAGTACACACGGGGTGTCCGTACGGTTTGATAACGGAGTGCGATCAATTTCACAACCGGCACGTTTATTCATCAGAAGTATTGCTCGTGTTCGAATCGGACGATAGATCAGGCGCTTCTAGCAAGCGCTTTTGCTCACGCTTCGACCTTGGCAGCGGCGCGTTGATACGGTTCATTGCCACAACTATTCCCTCACGTACCACCAGATCCAGCGCATCCGCTGCTTTTTGGATGATGTCTGGCAACTGCGCTTCCTGTTCAGGCGTGAAACGCCCCAGCACGTAGTTCGCCAGATCCCACGCAGGCGGCGGACGATCAATGCCAATCCGCAATCGAGGGAAGACCTGTGAGCCGAGCAGGGCGATGATCGAGCGCATGCCGTTGTGCGTCCCTGCGCTGCCGCGTTCGCGCAAACGAAGGACGCCAAACGGCAGATCGACATCATCATACACGACCAACAACTCTGTTGCTGGATTGATCTTGTACCACTGGCGCAACCCGACAACCGCCTGCCCGCTGAGGTTCATATAGGTCTGCGGAAGTGCAAGCGCCACCCGCTGCCCGGCAATGACTCCTTCAGCAATCTGTGCATTTGCGCGTTTTTGTGAGAATTCGAGCTGGTGTCGCTGCGCTAGTTCCGCGACGACGCGAAACCCGATGTTATGGCGCGTCCGGGCATAGGTTTCGCCAGGGTTGCCAAGCCCAACAATCAGCCACACGTAGTTTTCTCCTGCACTTGCGGCGATACTTACAGTGTTCATGATACGCGCTGAACGTAACCTGGATGTCGGCGGATTCCAGAGGGTGCGCGCAACATCAAAGGCAGGTGCAGGATCTGACCGCACCTGCCCTGGCGTCACGATATCGGATTGTGCACCAGCGCCTTAGATACGAGACCGGGCGCGGTGGAGGCGCCATGTCCGCGCCAGCAGGGTTGCGCCGAGTAACGCAAACCCCGCTAGTGGCACACCTGTACTGGTCGCTGGCAACGGCGCGGCTGGTGCCGGACCGGTCGCGCTTCTGGCTGCGCCGGGGGTCGCGGTTGGGACGACCGCTACCGGCTGCGCTGCTTCGACAACTACCGTTGGTACTTCGGTTGTCGGTAGCCGGGTTGGTTCGGTAGTAACGGTCGGCGTTGCGGTTGGCGTAGTTGTCGCAGTGTTCGTCGGCAACACCTGCGCCTGCGCCGCATTGACCACATCAACGGTCACAATATTGGAGTAGAGCGGGATGGCGAGACCGGCGAAGGTCAACTCCGCCTGCGCCACAATCCGCGTTCCGGCAGGAACCGTCGGCTTGATCCTGGTCTGGACGATGACCTCGAATCCCTGCCCGGCGGGTAATTCGGCGATACCGAGCGAAACGCGGTTATCGGTGCGCGACGGATCACCTGGCGTAAATGCGCCTGGAAGGTTGCGATCAATCGGACCGGAGGAGAGTCCAGTGATTTCCAGGTTCGCCGGAAAGACGCTGCGCAGCGCCAGATCGCGCAGTGCCTGGGTGGGATGCGTGTTGCGTACAGCGATCACGTAGGTCACTGCATCGCCAGGGAAGGCGCTGCCCCAGTTGCTCGCCATACGGAAGAAGACAGCATCGATGGCGGCAATGACGGTTGGTGACGCTACTGGTGTTGCAGTGCGTGCGCCACCTGTAGGGCGGGTTGGTCGCAGTTGTTGCGCAACCGGCGTGGCAGGCGCGACTGGCGCGGGGGTTGGCGGAAGCACCAGATCAACCGGCAGTGGCGGTGGAGCGCCTTCTGGCAGCGCGCCTCCCTCATCACCAGGAGGCGCTGGCGGTTGTGGCAGTGGCGGTGGTTGCGGTGGTTGTGGCGACGTTGATGGTGGTGTTGGCGATTGAGGAACCGGCGTTACCGGCGGCGGAGTGGGTCGGTTGGGGTCTGGCAATGGGGTTGGAGGAACGACGCCGCCACCCGGAATACGCACAATCACCGGATCCGAGGCAGCGGTAAAACTGCGGGCGTCCTGGGCGGCTGCCTGATTGGTAATAATCACTTCCGACTGCACAGAAGGGCGCACACGAACATTGATGTTGATCGACACTGGTTGATTGACAACCGCAGTAACGTTACACACCACCGTATTGCCACTCACCTGGCACGAACCATTCGATGCGCTTGTTCCAACCACCTCAAGTTGCGCGTTGATTGGGTCGCGCACCTCGATCTGGATTGGAACCGATGAATTCGTGCCGACTGCCAGAGAATAGGTAAATTCCTGACCTGGTGAAGCAAACTGCACCGAAGCAGACTTCGAGAGAGTCAACGGCGGCACATCCAGAACTGGTGTCGGGCTGGGACCAGGCGTTGACGACGGGGTCGGCGTCCTGGTCGGTGAGAATGTCGGGATAAGCGTCGGAGTCGCGCCTCCATCGGTCGTCGGGGTAGGTGTATTGGTCGACGGCGGAGTCGCGTCCCCATCGCTTGTTGGGGTAGGTGTACTGGTCGGTGTTGGCGTGTTCACCGGCGTTGGGCTGCTCGTTGGGCTTGGTCCGGCCGTCGGGCTTGGTTCAGGCGTTTCTGTCACACGCTGCTGCGGTTCCGCAGGTGGCGTTTCATTCTGCTCATTTGCGGGCACACTGGTTGGCGCACTGGTTGGTACACTGGTTGGCGCGTCAGTGGCGCTTTCACCTGGAGCAGGCGTGGCACCCACGGTCGGCGCCTCCTGCGCACGCGGAGCAGCTGGAACGAAGGCAGGATACACCCAGCGATATACCTCCGCATATAGCGGGAAGACGATCAGCGCGATGCTCAGAGCAATCAACGCCAGTTCGTAGAATGTCCAGCGCGCCGGCGCGCGCCCGCGCCCGAAGCGGGGTGAACGATGACGACCAGAGAGGCGCTGCATGGGAACGTTCCTCCTTGCGATCCAGGCGCTGCGCTAATCGTCGGTCAGCGGCTGCGCCCCCACCAGATCGCCGATGACGATCAATCGCTGCGTATCCCAGTTGGTGCAGGTGATCAGGGTAAGTGTCGGCGTTGGCGTTGGATCGAGCACATTGACTTCTGTGGGCCAGACATTTCGCATATCACGAACCCGGTACTGATACCGCCACGAACCGGCATCGACAAATATATCCGCCCCTATACGCAGGTGTCCCAGGTCGCGGAACACTGCCCCGCGCAGACCGGCATGACCTGCCAGCGCCATATTGCCGGGATCGCCCGGCAACCCCGTGCCGTGCAGATACCCGGCGGCATAGTCGGCGACCTGCCATGCGCCATTAACGACAAATACCTCAATCACCGGCGTATCGAGATCAATATCTGGAATGATCAGACGATGGGGCAGCAATCTGTGCCGTCCATCTTCCGGTGCACTGATGATCGAACGCGGCGCAAGAAACCCCTCCGACACCAGCGGTTGCTGCATGTCTGGCGTTGTGAATGGGAGCGGCACGTTCGCAGGAACGACACGGTCAGGTACCACTGGCGCCGATAAACGCACGACCGTCGTTGCGTGCGAAGAAGCATGCGCTGGTGCAGCGTGCCGTACCATCTGCTGTGCGTGCCACCAGTCGCGTATCGGTCCGTCCACTGCCCATTCGATAAAGATCAACAGCGCCGCAATACCGAACAGGCGTTCCGCGTGATGGAGCCAGTGATCAATCCACGTGCGCAGGCGATACCCTTTGAGCGCATAACGACGGTGCTCATCGAGAGAACGCAGCACGATTTGCTTTTGCCATGCTTTCTTTGGCGCAAGCGGTGTGCTGATCAGCGTTTCGAGCAGCGTTTCGTCTTCCTGTTGCGTTGAACCGGGCTGGCGAGGCGGTTGTACAGACATGATTCCGGGTCATCACCCGCAATGTTTGCGCTTTACACCTTGAATGATTATACGCGATGCATGGCACATGTGCAATAGGAATGTGCGAATCTGCTCTATGCTATCGCATTGCATATTTTTGAAGTGTAAAGTGATCCGTATAAAACACAAAGCGCAGTATACTATTGCCAGACAAGACGGGCTGATCTATGCCGGAACATTAGCCATCATCCAGCGATCTGGTCACTAAACAGGGCATTGCGGAGGTGCATGCCACGCTTGCCGCTTGCTCCCAGGCAATACGGATGCGGTGCACTGAGGAGGATCATCGCTGGCGGATGTTCTTTTTCCTGACACTGATTGTGCTGATCACGGCTATCTTCTTCGTTCCCGCGCCGACGCTAGAGCGCACGTTGATCCTAATCCTCAGTGGCGTTTGCGCTTAGATAGAGATTGAGAATTTAATCTGGTATACATCTCTCGCCGTCGGGCTATATTTACCTCTTGCCGTGGGGCTGAAGCCCTCGGCTATGTGGGGCAAAGTCCGCCTGCGCAGGCTGTACCGGACTTATTCTTGAAATTCTTAAGCCCTCGGCTATCTAGGCGAAGCTCACCTGTGCGGGCTATATCGGATTATTTATTTCAAAGACCATAAGCCCTCAGCTATGTTGGGCAAAGCCCGCCTGCGCAGGCTATGCCAGATTATTTAATTGCAAAGACCATAGCAGCACAATCTGTTCGTTGGCGGAATCCAACTGCTGCTCTGTGCGCGATACGGGGATGTATCTCAGTGTCCTGGTAACACCGGGCGTCATCCGGCTACGCAGGCGAATGCATGCCAGCGTGTTCCTGCCCTGGCGTATTCTGGCAACGCTGATCGGACTTGTCGCACTCATGGCACTGGATGGCATCAATTCGACTATCAATAAGATTCGGGATAGCGCCGTAGTACGAACTGTACAACGATTTGCGTGCTGCGACAGGCACGGGCGCCAGCATAGGGCTGGCAATGACATTGGCGCTTCTCTTCAACACTCACTGTGCCATGATGTAGCGTTGGACCTGCCGGTCAGGGCATTGGCGCAAGCTGGGCATGATCGCCCTGGATAATACCGCGACTCTAACTGTCATGCTATGTTGGATTGCTGGTGTGGCCCCCCGTGCTGCTCGATCTCGTCAGCGTTGCGGGGCGCTGTTTGTGACATCAGTGACCGCAATCGTGGCAGTAATGAACTAAGACGAAGCGATCACGCGCGTGACGCAACTGGTGCGCCTGGCAACGTTCGTACTCCTGGTGACCGGCTCATTCCTGGCGCACAGAGGGCTGCTCCGCGCGACGCTGATGGACGGCGAGAGCACAGGATCACGACGCAAGCGATCATTGCCCGCGTCTCATATCTGGGCGCGATGCTGATGGACAGCTAGAGTACAGGATCACGAACGACCGGAGCGTAGCATTCGGGCGCGCCAGCGCGCAAGTTCCGCGAGATGCCCAAACGACTCGTACAGTCCAGGATCATGGGTCAGACGCGCCTGGTGCGCGACAATCTCCTCTGCCAGATGATCAAGAGCGTTGGCATCATTCGCAGCGTCCTTATAGCGCGCCATATATGCGTAAAAGTCGCTGTGCGCCGGGTTGCAGATGCGCAAATCATACCGCCGGTTGATTGCCTGCTCGTGTAGACGCTGCAACTCTTGTTCCGATAGAGCGGTGACGTTTGATGCACGTGCCGCCGATGCCCTGCGCCAGAACATACTGTCTTCCTCCTGTTCCGCTCACAATGATGTACGGTACCGTATTTCGGTTACAGACATCGAGGTACACTATGTTATTTTATGCTAATATCCCACCAACACACCGCTACCGTGGAACCAACACAATTGGCGTATAGTCGTACCAGCGTTGGGTGCAGGAAACGACAATAATCAGGAGAAAACGACAATGGTATTCGCAACGCCTGTTCGTACAAGTGAGCAGAGCATCGATCGCGTGCTGCGCGCCGGTTTGCCAGTGGTATTAATATTCGACCGCCACGGTTGTCCAACCTGTCAGCAACTCGATGGGGTGATCGAGCGGCTGGCGAAACTCTTCGCGGGACGCGTCCTGCTGGCACGAGTGGATGCTGATGACAATCCGGCGCTGGTGCGGAAGTACGCTATCACTGCCCTTCCCGGTCTGGTCTTCGTTAAAAACGGCGCACCAGTGGCGCAAACAGCTGGCGCTGTAGCAGAAGAGTCTTTGCGGGCATGGTTGACATATCTGGCAGAGGGAGGGACACAACCGCCATTACCCACTGGTCCGAGCGTACCACTGCGGCGACCGGTTGCCTATCCAGCGTCCGATGTGCGCGCCACGCAACAGGAAGCAGGTGGACAGGGCGGCAGCACAAAGCCGGTTACACTCAGTGATGCCACGTTCGATCAGATCGTCACACGCAGCGATCAACCAGTGCTTGTCGATTTCTGGGCGCCGTGGTGCGGTCCATGTCGCGCCGTGGCGCCAGCGGTCGAGCGACTGGCGCAGGAATTCGCCGGGCGCGCGGTAGTGGCTCAATTGAATGTGGACGAGAACCCGCGCACGGTGCAGCGCTTTGGCATCAGCAGCATTCCTGCACTTTACATCTTCAAGGGGGGGCGTGTAGTCGATCGATTGATCGGTGCACAACCATACCCAGTGCTGCGCCAGGCGCTGGCGCGGCATGCTGACACGGTTACAGCATGATCGATCAGCAGTGTGGAACGCTCGACGCGGGAGAGACCAGCGTCGAGCGTTCTGCGACAACTATGCGCTGGCAGTCGCTTCCATCTGATCAACCTGGCGAAGTTCACGTTTGAGGATCTTTCCAGTTGCTGTCTTGGGCAATGTATCGCGAATTTCGACGAAGCGCGGATACTTGTAGGCTGCCAGACGCTCTTTGCAATATTCGATAATCTCAGCCTCGGTGGCAGTTTGTCCCGGTTTGAATGCAACCACTGCCTTCACTTCTTCACCGAGTGCCGGATCGGGTACGCCAATCACTGCGGCTTCGGCGATAGCAGGATGTCCGTAGAGCACCTCTTCGATCTCGCGTGGATAGACATTGAAGCCGCCGCGGATGATCATGTCTTTCACACGGTCTTTGATAAAGAAGAACCCATCATCATCGCGGTATGCAATGTCGCCGCTGTAGAACCAGCCATTGCGGATCGCGTCAGCAGTGGCTTCGGGACGCTTGTAGTACCCTTTCATCACATTATGACCGCGAATGACGATCTCCCCCAACTCGCCATTGGGGACCTCGCGTCCTTCACTGTCCACCACGCGCATCTCGACGCCCCAGATCGGGATGCCGATCGAACCGGGCTTCGGCTCCCGGTCAAGATGGTTGAACGATGCAACTGGCGAGGTTTCGGAAAGACCGTACCCTTCGAGGATGGTAACGTTGTATTTGCGGTTGAAGGCGTGCATCACCTCTACCGGCATCGCTGCGCCACCCGACACACAGAACTTGAGCGCGGACAGATCGTACTGATCCGCATTTGGGAAATTGAGCAGGTAGAAGTACATCGTCGGCACGCCAGCAAAATAGGTCACCCGGTCGCGTGCCATTACCTCCAAAGCCTTCTGCGGCTCGAAGCGCGGCAGCAACGTGATCGTTCCGCCGAGGTAGATCAGCGTGTTCATCACACACGTCTGCCCGAAACTGTGGAACAACGGCAATACTGCCAGACCGACCGAATCGGATGAGATGTTGAGCAACTTATCGGCGCAGATCGTCGCATTGAGGAACATATTGGCGTGGGTCAGTTCGGCGCCTTTCGGGTGGCCAGTAGTGCCGCTGGTGTACAGAATGACCGCCGTGTCGTCTGGCATCGTCTGGACGGTGTCGAAGACATGTGAATGTTCGGCAAGGATGCTGCCAAGCGGAATTGCGCCATCCGGGAGGGTCGTAGTTGAACCAGGCGCCTGTGCGACGATCAGATGACGACAGGTTTCAGCCATGCGAAAACCATACGCTGCTTCATCGAGGAAATCTTCCCAGACAATCAGCGCTACCGAGTCGCTATCCTCAAGATGATACTCGACCTCGTGGCGCTTGAACAGCACATTCAGCGGCACAACGGTCGCTCCTGCCTTCAGAATGCCGTAGTAGCACATAGGGAAGTGCGGCGTGTTGGGGAGCATGATCGCAACCTTGTCGCCAGGACGAACACCGAGTTTCGTCAGACCATTAGCGATCTTGTTGGCAGCGCCGTTCAGTTCAGCATAGTTCAGGCGGATGCTATCGAGGATGATGGCGGTCTTTCCAGGCATGCGGCGAGCGCTCTCCTCCAGCAAGATGGCGAGGTTCAGCATCGAGTCCCTCCTTTGGTGAACAGCCATGTCCAATTTTTTCAGAGCGCAAGCGGGGAATGAGGAAATTATACGTGGCATAAACCGATGCTGTCAATCAGTTGCTTGCCAGGACCGACGCTTGCTGCTACAATACTTATAGCGTTATACGATAGCAGATGACATTCGAGGTAGTGATAGATTATGGCAAGTAAAAAGGGGAATCGGGTTATCATCAAGCTGCGCAGCACTGAAAGCACACATACGTACACAACAACAAAGAACCGCAAGAACGATCCCAACCGGCTCGAACTGCGCCGCTACGATCCAACCCTGCGGCGG
Organism: Roseiflexus sp.; assembly: GCA_017743475.1. Classification (GTDB taxonomy): domain Bacteria; phylum Chloroflexota; class Chloroflexia; order Chloroflexales; family Roseiflexaceae; genus Roseiflexus. Next base: position 22,153 of record JAGHYV010000027.1, read on the forward strand.
CACGTCATCTACCGCGAAACCAAGTAGCGCGCCGCTGCACGTCGATGTGTTCCGAAGCCGCATGATGGCGCTCATCGTGCGGTTTCTTAATTATGCATCCATATCAGGGGGAATACTGTCACCATGAGGGTTGGTCTGCTTCCGCTCGATGAGCGGCCAGTCAATACCCGGTATCCAGCGATGATTGCGGCAATCGCTGGGGTCGAACTGGCGCTGCCGCCGGATAATCTGCTCAGCCATTTGCGAGAACCGGCACGCTGTGACGATCTTGCCGCCTGGTTGCGCGCCGTCGCGCCAGCACTAGACGCACTGATCGTCGATGTTGAGATGCTGGCATTTGGGGGACTGATCGCATCGCGCATCTCTGATGACCCGCCCAGCGCTGTGATGAGCCGCCTGGATGTCCTGCGGGCAATCAGGGCTGAACTACCCGACCTGCCAATCCTGGCGTTCAATGTTATCACCCGTATTTCCAATGCCAATGCCTGCACCGAAGAGCCGCTCTACTGGGAAACCTACGGTACACGCCTTTACCGACTGTCACAGTTGCTCGACCGTGCTGCACAGGGTGAGCCGCTGCTCGACGAGATTGCCGCACTCCGCGACGAAATCCCCCCCGAAGTTCTGCGCGATATGCTGCGCCGCCGGTTACGCAACCATATCGTTAATCTTGCGTCGCTTCATCTGCTCGACTCGGGCACGATTAATCTGTTGGTCCTCAGTTCCGACGATACCAGTCCGTTCGGGCTTGGATCGCGCGAAAAACGATGGCTGGCGAGCTGGGCAGAACTGCTGACGCTCAGCAGAGATCACCCTCTGACGGATGGGCAGGATCAGGTGTTGCAAACGCCAGGAACGCTCCTGATGTATCCCGGCGCTGATGAAGTGGGATGTGCACTGCTGGCGCGGGTTATCAATCAGCATGCCAGACGGGCGCCGCGTATTGCGCCACTGTATGCCATCCCTGGCGGCGAGGAGATTGTTGCGCCATACGAAGATGGTCCTGTCCGCTTGACGGTCGAACGGCAGATCCAGGCTATCGGTGGGACACTTGCGACCGACAATAGCGAACCTGACCTGTGGCTGGCAGTTAATACGCCGTCGCCGCGTCGCACCGAGTGGGACGAGACGTTTGCTGCCGAAGAGCGCGATGAGCGCTACGATCATCTCGATGCGCTAGTGAATCGCGTTCATGAACTCCAGGAGCATGGTCAAAAGGTGATTGTGGCAGATGTTGCTTACCCGAATGGCGCCGATCCGGTATTGATGGAATTGCTGATCGAGAAGGTTGACCTCCTCAAACTGGCAGGGTTCGGCGCATGGAATACCGCCAGTAATACGATCGGCACAGCGCTGGCACAGGGATGCGCAGCGCTTTTGGCGACGACGCCAGTGCAGCAGATCGCCCATCTCCGCTTTCTGCTTCACCGTTTTGTTGAAGACTGGGGGTATCAGCATGTAGTGCGGCGCGCTGCGCGCGCCATGCTCGAACGGATGGTAGGAGTACATGAGCCGGATGATACGACAATCGGTGCGATCTGTCGTTGGATCGAAACCCATCTCAATGCGCGTATCGGCGCACTTCCCGGCTTTGCCGGTCGCTGGCGCGTGACACCTGGCAGCACCCGTTTACCCTGGAATCGTCTGTTCGAGGTCGATTTCGCTCTGGAGCTGGTGTGACTGACTATCGCGCATTGGGGGAACGGTTGCTGGCATGCTTTACCGCCCTCGACAAGCACTTCGGTCACGAACCGCATTGGTGGCCCGTTATCACCGATGATCCGCCGTTCGAGGTGCTAGTCGGCGCAGTGCTGGTGCAGCAAACGCGCTGGGAAACGGTCGAGACGGCGATCATTCGGTTGCGCGACGCCGGGTTGATGTCGCCAGAGCGGCTTGCGACGGTCACGACCGACTCGCTTGCTGCGCTGATCCGTCCATGCGCCTTCCACGCCCAAAAAGCCGCAGGGCTGCACGCTATCTGTCGTGAGATCGTGCAGAAGTACGGTGGTGACACGATACGGTTACTCACCGGCGACCGTATGACCGTTCGCAACCGTCTGCTAGCATTGCCGCGCATCGGGCGCGAAACGGCGGATACGATCATGCTCTACGGTGGCGGATGGTCGCTGTTCGTGGTCGATACGTATGCGCGCCGCCTGTTTGCGCGCCTCGATCTAGCGCCGGGATTCGATTTCCTGCGTGCGCCATACGATACAGTCCAGCGCCTGGTCGAGCACGCACTGATCCTGATCCTGCCTGACGTTTCGATCATCGTTCGAGAGAACTTCCATGTGCACCAGGCGATCAAGGCGAACGGCAGCAGCACCTTTTTCTTCGCTCAGTTCCATGCACTGATTATCGAAGCCTGCGTTCACCACTGTCTGGCGCGTCACCCGCGCTGCAACCAGCCCGGTGTGCAGCGTACGTTTGCCGACCCACGCAAGTGCGCAACCCACTGCCTGACGTGCAGCGGGTGCCCGCTGCGGGAGCGTTGCGCCTTCAACGGAATAGTGACAGCGCATCATGCTGCTGCTGCGCTAGTGCGCGTTCCAGCTGATCGCGCGTAATCCACCGCCGCCGGATCAAAATCTCGCCGAGCGTCTCACGCCGACCAACCTGTCGGAGATAGATCTGCTCGGTCAATGCCTGTTCGAGACGCTCTGGCGGCAGTCCGCTGGCAATCAGGTATTCGCCAAGAGCGCGGGGCGCGGCATCATTCCCAATCCGCTGTTGAATCTGGGTTATCAGAGCGCGCGCTAGCGTTTCTGGGGTTACTTTGCCGCGCGCGATGGCGACATCACCAAACAGCATCTGTTCACCGCGGCGGCGGATTGCCGCCTGTTCTTCGAGCAACCATTCCAGTTCCTGTTGCGTGATTGCCCCCATCTGCACCAGAATTGATCCCAGCGTTGGCGAGGCATCCATCTGCTTGAAGATGCGCGGCTTATGCCTCATCAACGCCCGCTGTGCGCGTGCAGCGCGCAGCGCACCGGAAGCTTCGGTATCACCCGGATCAACAATCAGGCGCTGTTCCAGGTAGGCGATTTCCAGTTCGATATCGTCTGGCGCCAGGGCGCTAGCACGCGCCAGGCAATCGAGACGGTACGCCGGAACGGTCACAATGTCTGCCAGCGCCAGCCATGCATCGACGCAGCGATGACCGGTGACCAGGTGATCGCGTAGGGCGTTAAAATAGTTGCGCACGGCAGCAACTGTCGGGCATGGGCGGGGGCAGAGCGTGTCATTCATACAAGTGTTCGATATGATGTCGAGCGATGCATCATGCCAGAGGCAATGATGCATTTTTTCCGAAGAACGTTACGAATATGCTGCATTCTCGGAAGATCCGGGCAATGGAAACCTCATCGCTTTGTCCAGATAATTTTACTATCGTATGTCGTATTGTACGACAATACCAGAGAAGTGACAAGAACTGAACTGAGGGACGAGAGGTTACAGCGACGTGCAAAACAGTTGACCGCCGGGATTGTGCACCTTATACATGCGGGTACATGCGGGCGAGACGCCCGCGCACCCGGCACGCACGTGGCCCAATCATTTCGCATTTCGCTATAGGGGTTAGGAGATCACCTTCCACCTGCAACCCGCAACCTTCAACTCTCCACTGCTATATCCGGGCGAAATGCCAGCGACCAGCGCCACACCCGATCAGTGCGTACCCCGTGCCAGATTCCGGCGGTCGGCGTGTGGTTGCCGTTATCGTACCGATGCCCGCTCAGATCGATACGGTCGCCAGTTGTATATTGCAGCGCAGCCAGGATGCAACCGCCATGGGTCACGAGCGCCACACGCTGCAACGGCGCGTCGTCGAGCTGATTGAGGAGATCGGCAATCCGGGCGCGCACCTCCGAAGGCTGCTCACCCGGTGCAACTTCACGCAGCGCTTCGATAATGGTCGGCGTCACTCCGATCAGTTGCCCAATCACCGTTGCTGTCGCAACAGTGCGTGTGAACGGCGATGAAAGCAGACGTTCAATGCCACGATCACGCAACCAGTGCCCTGCCTGCACTGCCTCTTCCTCGCCGCGCGGCGTCAAGGGCGGACCTGGCATTACCGTGTAGGGTAATCCGGTTGTGCGATCTGGTGCGGCATGTCGGATCAAAAACAGTTCATTCAACATACTGAGCATTGTACCAGATTGTGGTAGACTGCTTCGATGCACCCTGTCTCTGAACGTCGCACACTTGAACGAAGGGAAACTGGCATGAGCCATGACAGCACTCCGGTCTATACCGACGCCGATTTCACTAGGGATGATCTGCGTCGCTGCGATCTGGTGATGAAAGGTGGGATCACCAGCGGTGTAGTATACCCGCCTGCAATCATCGAGCTTGCCACGCGCTACCGTTTTGTTAATGTCGGCGGCACGTCGGCTGGCGCTATTGCTGCTGCTGCCGCCGCCGCCGCAGAGTATGGACGCGATGTGCCATACGCCGGGTATCGCAGCAGTTTTCTGCGGCTCGACCGGTTGCGCGTCTGGCTCGGCGAGCACGAGGATCACATTCCCGGACTATTTCAACCGCTGCCACGTATGAAACCCCTGTTCAACGTCCTGCTCGACCTGACCATCGCGTCCAGAACACGATCCCAGACTTCTCCGGGGCGTCCATCGACGCACATGCCTGGCGCAGGCGCACTCCGCATTCCTGCGATTGGAATGCGCTTTGCCTGGCGTGCCCTGACACTGTTCCTTCGCAGTGCACGGGTGTTGATACGCCGTCATCCGCAGGTGACGCTGGGAATCGGCATGATGGTTGTGTTAATCGTTCTTGCCTTCCAGATCCTGATTTCAATATCCAACGATGGTTTCGCTTCTCCAATACACGTCGTCGGATGGGTGGCGTCTGCCATCCTAATTGGCGCAATTGTCGGCATCCTGGCAGGTGCAGGGCATCTTGTCTGGCTGGCGGTTTACGAACTGCCGCGCAACCTGCTCGGTCTGTCCAGCGGTCACACGGCAGGCACAATGCCGCAGGGATGGCCGCCGACACTGGGAGACGATCAGGGACGTGGCAGACCTCCCGCGCTGACCGACTGGCTCCACGCGGTCATCAACGGGCTTGCGGGACGCGACGCGCGCCAGCCGCCGTTGACGTTCGGCGATCTGGAAAGGAAAGGCATTGCGCTGCGCACGATGACCAGCAACCTGAGTGAGCACATGCCATATGTGCTGCCGAAAGACCTGGGTCGGTTTCTCTTCGATCCGAACGAGTGGGCGCGCCTGTTTCCCGACATTGTTGTCGAACATCTGTGCACACACAGCGCTGGTGCTGCATATCGCATCGCCAATGCGCGGGGCGCTTCGCAAACGTTGCTGCCGCTCCCTGCATGGCGTGATATACCGGTGGTTGTGGGAGCTCGCATGAGCCTGAGTTTTCCAATTCTGATTGCTGCCGTGCCGCTCTACACCGTCAGCGTTGCCGGGCAACGCGAGGCGAGTACCGGAAAGACTCTGCGCTCGGATCATATTCAGCGACATGTCTTCAGTGATGGCGGGATTGCCAGCAACTTCCCGATCCATTTCTTTGACCGCTGGCTGCCGACCCATCCAACCTTTGGCATCAACCTGGTGCAACTCCCTGTCGATGAAGCCGACAATCAACAGTTTCTCCAGGCACTCCTCGCCGACGATGTTGCGGAAGCCGTAGCAGAACCGGTGCGAACCGGCGTTACTGTCAGACAGACACACCTAGGGCGCGCTGACTTTCGTGCCGCAGCGCCTGCATCTCCGCCACAGACGCACGCCACTGCGCCGTTCAGCGACCCACAAGGAGAGATCTACCTGCCGCCAGCAGGACCGGGTGAAGATTATATCGAATGGCATGCAATTGGCAGCATTCAGGCGTTCTTCTGGTCGATCTTCGGCACAGCACAGAACTACCGCGACACGGCGCAGGCACGCCTGCCGGGGTACAATGAGCGGGTAGTGCGCGTGCGGCTGCGACCAGAGGAGGGAGGACTCAATCTGCGCATGCCGCGCCAGACCATTGCAGCGATTATGCGCAAGGGGCAACTTGCCGGGCGCGCGTTGCTGCCGCAGGAACCAGAGGCAGCTGGGAGAAAGGGTGGCGGATTCAAATTTAATGATCATCGCTGGGTGCGCCTCGTGACGCTCCTTTCGGAGATCGATCAGCAACTCTGCGATATGCGCTCTGCCTACGACGATGTTCAGGCGGATTATGCCACGTTTCTGCGCGACGCGCTGACGAATGACAATCTGCCGGTTTGCCCGCCCTACTACTCCGGCAGCGCCGAAGAACGTGCACTCTTTGCGCGGCGTATTGAGGCATTGATTGCGCTCTACACCCTGTGGAGCGATCTCGATGAAGAGACAACGGCGCGTCTCAATACGATCCTGTTGCGCATGAACAAACGGACGCTGCAAAACTTGGCGCGTCTGTTTGATCAACCCGATGACCAGGAGGCGTTGAGCGCCATGCACCGTTGGCTCGCTGCAATGCATGCGGAAAAAGTTCGCCTGCCGAAAGCGGTAGAACGCGAGTCATCGCCAGTTGAGGACATGATCGACCTGCGGGTAATGCCAACGATTTGATAGAGACGGGCGACCTGCCACCACGAGCAACCGCCGTCGCGGACGACCACCACAGGTGACCTTATACCCTCATTGGGCGACTGCCCTGGTAGACGACCCGACGAGGAACCAGGCTATAATGGTCTTTGAATAAAGAATAATTGCTCTATCCTGCGCGGGTGGGCTTCGCATTTCATAGTCGAGGGCTTATAGTCTTTGAGTCATTATTCCGCTCTAGCCTGCGCATACGGGCTTCGCCTTGGCTAGCCGAGGGCTCTGGCCCCGCGGCTAGTTCGTTATACTGGATTCATTAGGGTCGAATACCGATTTTATATTCTTAATTTTCATTAGCCCGACGGCTAGTTCGGTATAGCGGATTTAATGCTCAATCTCCATTAGTCCAACGGCAAGAGGCACATACCCAGATTTATAGCAGTTCTCACAAAGGATGAACCCAATGGACAGGGTTTAGCATTTCTGGTGTCACGCGCTACACGCGACAACCGAAATGAATTTCGGTCTACGCTTCGCCGGAAGCGGGCGTCTCGCGCGACATGGCAGACCCAGACACGGGGCAGCGTATCTGAAAACTGCTGTAATTCTCAATCTCCATTACAGTCAGGGGGATAACTGAGGCACAGCCACTATTAGCGATCACGTCTATCGAAATCACGGCGTCGGAACCCTCAACCCCTGACCCCTACTCCCTAGCATCCAACTCCTCAAGCGTCTCGACCGGTATCCCCCAGCGGATGACGGTCTCGCGCTCTTCTTCCGGTGAGGTGCACTTCTTCCAGCGCGCGCCGGAGACGCCGTGTACCCGCGCGCGGCACTCCTCCCAGGTCGCATGGCGTACTAGTATGCCTTGCACCAGGCTCAGGTACGACATGTGTCTGTGCCCCTTCCCCTGGGACTGACCCGTCGCACGTCCATCAGCATACGCCTGAGCCAGCGTGTTTGCGCGTTCGTTCCATGGATCGCCGCTATGTCCGCGCACGTACCGCCATGTGACACGTTGATCGGCAAGCGCATCCAGTTCTTCCCAGAGATCGCGATGTTCGACCGGCATTTGTTCAATCGTGAGCCAGTTGCGCTTTTTCCACAACGGAAGCCAGTGGGTCGCGCCGTGCAGCAGGTACTCGCTATCGGTTGTCAGGCGCACCGGCGCATCGGGCGGAACCCGCCGCAACGCCTCGACTGCGGCGCGCAGTTCCATTCGGTTATTTGTCGTCCGCTCCTCGGCGCCGCCGATTTCGATCACCTCGCTGTTCTGAACGATGACTGCTGCCCAACCGCCGGGACCAGGATTGCCACGGCAGGCGCCATCGGTAAAAATGTCAATCATGGGGGGCTCCTGTGTATCTGAGGCGCAACGATTGTGTGCATCACATAATGCTCGAGAAAACAATTCAGCATTACGTTATCTTCAGCAAACGCAACGCTTGACATCAATGTCGCTTTGCGGCTGATGCATAGCGCAAGACGGCAAAAGCGATGTCTGAACAGGTATAATACCATCACACGCAGAGTATCCGGTTCAATCCGCCCGAATCGCAAGCGCATCGTCATGATCGGTTCGCATCATCCACATCCATCGCTCGAACTCCGGGTTTTCGGCGCGCCGCGCCTTTTGCTCGACCAGCGCGACGTACCGTTCCGCCGGCGACAACCGCTGGCAATTATGGCAGTGCTGGCACTCAGCGAACGTGCCGTTACTCGCGATGAACTAACGTACCTGTTGTGGCCTGACTCGCCGCAGACCGTTGGGCGTCAACGGTTGCGTCGGTCACTTTCACAACTACGCCAGTTGGTCGGTCCGCTGGCCGACCGGTTGTTGACTGGTGAAGCCGGGATCGGCAGCAGCGTTATTCGTTTTAATACCAGTATGTGCCGGGTCGATGCCCGTGAGTTCGTGCGCTTATCCGCTCAGGCGCGTACGTTGCCTGATCCGGACGGCTTACACGCCGCCGAGCAGGCGACGCGACTCTACGCTGGACCGCTGTTGAGCGGGCTGGAATCCGGCGAGTCGCCGGAGTTCGAACACTGGCTCCTCCAGCAGCGCGAACGCTTCGAGCGCATGATCCTCGATATCTGGCAGCGGCTGGTCGATGGGTACGCCAGCACGGGCGACATTGACCGCGCTATTGCTGCGGTTGAACATGCGCTCGTTCTCGATCCGCTCTCTGAAACGCTGCACCGCAAGGCGATGTGGCTCTACGCAAAAACCGGTCGTCGCAGTGACGCCATTCGGCAGTTTACCGTCTGTACTGCATTGCTGGAACGTGAACTGGCGCTTGAGCCGGACGCAGATACTGCGGCGCTCTATCGGGCTATTCTGAATAACCAGCTCGATGCTGCGCGGTCGCTGGCATTCCGGGATCAGTCGCTTCTATCCGCCATCCGCAGTTCCACTGGCCACGCGGAACACACCTCGCCACCGACACTCACGACGACATTGACAGCAGATCTGGTCGCAGCCCTGTGCACAGCTCTCACCGGATCGTCGCCGGTTGTCGTTGTGCAGGGACAGGCCGGCAGCGGGAAAACGCGCATGGTTCGACAGGCGCTGGATCAGATTCGGCAAACAACGACCAATCTTCTGGTGTGGCTATCCGGCGCACGGCGATCAGGGCAGCAACGTCCCTTCGGCGTCATGATCGACCTGCTCGATACGGCGCTCCGCGAGCGACTGAACCATCCTGACGCAAAGCGTGCTTTGCCGACCGACTTGCGGATGACCGAGGCCATCCGCGTGCTGCCAGAGTTGCGCGCCGTTTTCCTCAGGTTGCAACCTATTCGCCAGCGTGCAGAAGAATCAACATCCTCCCATCACCTCTTACAGCGGCGGTTATTGCAGGCGCTGCCACGCGCTGTCCATGCGCTGGCGGGCGGAGAGCCAGTTATCGTGGTACTGGAAGACCTGGATCAGGCCGATCCACTCTCAATTGAAGCCGTTGCCTGGCTGGCGCGCTCGCTGCACGGAACGAATCTGGCACTGGTGATCACCTGTCGCACAGCAGAGGGCGCCCTCGACGCAATACTCTCCAACCTGCGCGCACGCGGCATGCTGCAATTATTGACACTTCCTGCATTTGATTATCCAACAGTCATCCGTCTGGCTCAGCATGCGGGTCTGCCGACGAAGATGGCTGAAGAGATCTGGCGGCAGACAGGCGGGACGCCGCTGGCAACCCGCGAGATGGTGCGTGCGATGGTCGCTGACGGAAAAGACCTTTCCGCACTCCCTTCATCACTGCACGAAGCCATTCAGATTCAGTTGAAATCGCTTGCCCCGACCACCCGCCAGGTTATGGAAGCAGCAGCGGTGCTACAAAGCGGTGATGCGCTCGAGATTCAACAGGTCAGCGGACGCACCACTGACGAGGTGGAACACGCCTGTGAGGAACTTCGGGCATGCGACTGGCTCACGTTTGACGGATCACGGTACGTCGTCGCTCACCCGGAGGTGCAGGAAGCAGTGCTGGAGAGCCTGAGTCCAGCGCGTCGCCAGCGTCTGCATTGTCAGGCTGCGTTGGTGTTGCGTCAGCACAACGCAGACCCCGCGCGGATTGCGTACCATCTTGAGTCTGCCGATCAACCAGATGAGGCGGCCGCGATGTGGCTTCAGGCGGCGCGGCGCGCACGGTCGCTCTACGCGCACGATGCTGCACTCACGGCTCTTCAGTGTGGTCTGGGGCTGGTTCGTGATCGACACGTGCTGTTCGAGTTGTTGAGTGAACGGGAATCAATGCTGCACGAACACGGGTTGCGCGATGAACAGCGTGCGACGCTGGAGACACTGGAGCGCTTAGTCGAACAGTCCCCCGATCACCCCGACTGGCGTGCCGAAGTCTATCGCAAACGCGGGCGCCTTGCCCTTGCGTGCAATGAATGGAACGTCGCTGTCGACGCACTGCGCCGAGCGGCAGCACTCACGCTACATAGTGACTGGACGACGTTATGCCTGCTGGCCCGCGCCCTTGGCCACAACCGGCAGTGGCGCGAAGCAGATGAGGTGCTCGAACGTGCACTGGCCCTGGCACAGCAGCAGCGTGATCGTGAGGCGCAGGCGCGCTGCTGGCTGACACGCGCCGACATCGAGCAGGGACGGGAGCGCTTCGATGCCGCCGAAAGCGCCTTGAAGCACGCCGTGCACCTGATCGAACCCTCATCACCCACATTGCCGCAACTGATGTTGAACCTTGGGAATATGGCTACCGTGCGCAACGATTTCGTCAGTGCGCTGACGTATGGACAGGAGGCGCAACGTCTGTTTGCGCAGATGGGTGCGCCCGATAGCGAAGCGGCTGCCTGGGTTCTGATCGCCCGGATGCACGCCCGGCTGGGGCAGTTTGAGGCAGCATTCGAAGCGTACCAGTCCGCCTATGCCGGGTATGCTGCGCTCGAACTGCGCCAGGGTATGGCAGCCGCTCGTATCAATGCATGCACCCTGGCGTTGCGCATTGGCAATTTTGACCACGGGTTGCGTCTGGCAGAGGAAGCCTGGGAACTGTTCCAGGCGATCAACGACGCACGTGGCATGTGTGTCACTGCCAGCAACAGGGGTGCGGCGCTAGTCTGGATGGGACGTGGCGCCGAAGCTGAGCCATGGCTGCGCGAGTCGTATGAGCGTGCGGTTGCAATTCCACTGCCTGCGCAACAGGCAGCAGCGCTGGCAAATCTGGGTGCGGCGTTGCTCCAGCAGGGGCGGCTGGAAGAAGCCCGTCGGTTGATGGAACAGGGACTGGCATTACGTGCCGCGCAGGGGCACATCGATGTGAGTATCGACCGCGCCTTTCTGGCGATTGCCTGCCTGCGTCTTAGCGACATCGAGGCTGCCGACCGGTATAGCCTGGAGGCTGTGGAGTACCTGGCGCAAGCGCCACAGGTAGAAAACCCACAGCAGGTCTGGTTTGCACGAGCTCAGGTTCTCCGCGCACAGGGTTTGATAACCGAAGCTAACAATGCTTTGCAGTCAGCCGTGGAATGTCTGTACCGCAACGAGCAACAATTGCCGCCACCATACCGCGAACGTTACCGTAACGTGTTTGCATTCAATCGTGCGATCCTGCAAGCCTGGGACAGTGGCGTCTGGCCCGAACCACCGATGTTAGTGTGAGTAGCTCTCAACTTCTCCTGTAAGCGCTTGCCGCGCCCCAACCACCCGGATCACGATGCCCCATCGTAATGACGCCCCGCCGGGTTCCCCGATGTAGACGTTGTGTGGACGCCTCTCCGGTAGGTTAGGTATGTCTTCATAACAACAGATAGGGAGGAACGTTACCGTTGTTTCCGGGTACGTGCTGCGACAAGTCAAACGTATATCACGGATGGGTGCAGATGAGCGTGGAGGAAACAGCCTTTACCCGTCGTTGATTCTGAGACCTACGGAGGAGGAATACGATGATCATCGCTCGTTCTCTCCTGATCGGAGCGATCCTGGCTTTGTCTGGCTGCTCATTGGGCGGTGAACCGACTGTACGGTCATTCCCTACGGCTGTGGAGAACACTGCCGTGCCAACTGCTGCACCGACTGCCCAACCATCACCCACAACAGAGAACCCGACTGCGCCATCTGTCGCACCAACTGCCCGACCGTCGCCTGTGGCAGAGAACCCCACGACAATCGTTCAAGCTACTCCTACCGCTGGCCTTTGCCAGCACCCCTACTACCCGGTGGTGGCTGGTGCGTCCTGGGAATACCAGATGAGCGGCATCAGCGGTGGTACATTTGTGCGCTCAATTATCAACGTCAGGGAAAATGGCTTTGACGACCAAGACGTCTTCAGTGCTGGTGTTACCCGCCAGGGCCGTTGGGAATGTCGGGAGGGCAATCTCATCAGCCTGACGCCGGGTTCTGGCACCAGTGTCATTGCGTCCAATGTTCAGGCGAACTTCACCATTGAATCGAACACGGGCATTACCTTTCCGGCCGATCCTCGGCCCGGCACGGAATGGGCCCAAACCATCATCTACCGTAGTCAGCAAACCATTGGTGACAAAAGCATGGAGTCGCGCAACGAGCTGAATCTGTCGTGCAAAGCTATCGGCACGGAGAGGGTGAGTGTACCAGCCAGCGACTTCGAAGCCCTGCGGGTGGACTGCACGACCCAACTGGGCATCTCGATTGCAGGCGCCCCGGCTTTCAACATGACCGTTACCGGTTCTTCCTGGTATGCTGTGGGGGTGGGATGGGTCAAATCGCGCGATTCTGGAGACATGGGCGTGACCGAGATCGTTCTGCTCTCTTACACGATTCCATGACTCTATTTCGCTTCCACGCCGTCAGATCGACAAACGACAGGACTGGTCCAGCTCCTCAACGTATGTGCATTTTTGTCGGTCAAGCCAGGGTGCGAAAGTCAGGAAGAAAGGTTATCCTACCGCTGAGACGCAGAGCACGCAGAGATTACACCAAAGGAAAATGCTACGCTCCCAGCGTCTCTGCGGTGAGTTTCTGTAGCAAACTCATTTAGGCCATCACCTGACCACCACCGAAAAGGCAAGTCTTATGCAGGAGCCAAGGGAAGAGGCAAAGGGATTCTTAAGAGCCATTCTCACTTTCACAGCGATTGGGATATTCATGGTAGTGCTGGGATTCCTCCTGTTTTTTTTTTCCGTGATTTGCTTGGAGGTAACATTTTTGCAATCGTCCCGTTGTTGCTTGGGGGTTATACGGTCTATATGCGCGGATTCGAGATGCGCTGGCTGGCTATGGAAGGAGTGGAGACGACCGGGACAGTAACACGCAAGTTGAAGTTTGTTCGCGGCCGCTATCAAATCAAGTACGAATATTACGACTCTTTCGGTAATCGCTACTATCGCACCTCGTTTGTCTCGCGCGAAACCTACAATCATCTGGAGGTTGGCAGTCCCGTAAAGGTTGTATACCTTCCGAATCAGCCCTCTGTGAGTGGCCTGCTCTCGGATGTGGAGGATGCCTGCCGTGCTCCGGATCGCAAGACCTGACTGCGGCATTGGAACGGCTCCCCTGCTGGTCATTGCAAGCCGCGCAGCAGCGAAGTGATCGCTCATTCATTGGGGATGGCCTGGCGAGTGCGCTCACAATGGTTGGCTGAGTAACCACCACAAATGTTTACTCAACGAAAGGAGGTTCACGATGCATGTCCTATTTAGCAAAATTCTACTGATCGGCTTGCTGGCGCTCGTGCTGAGCCTCAGCTAGCCAGCCTCCATTCTGGCGGAATTCAATACCTGGACCAGCATTGGTCCCATAGGCGGCTGGATCTATGCCCTGGCGATTAACCCGATGAACCCCAACACGCTCTATGCCGGGACGTATGGCGGTGGCGTGTTCAAGAGCACGGACGGTGGCGCAACCTGGAGCGCGGTCAACACGGGCCTGACAACCTCTAGGGTGCATGCCCTGGCAATGGACTCGACCATGCTCTATGCTGGCACCTATTATGGTGGGACGTTCGCATTGCAGCATCGGGCGATGGTGTATCTGCCTATGATTGTGCATACTCCATAAATGGGCATGCCCCTGTCTCCGACAGGTCGCTTCGTCGCGTTGACTACTCATGTGGGCTTCCGGGCGCACATCGTATCAAACCACGATAGATATCGGACATTTCTGGTTGGGCAACAAATTGATGTCGAGGCGTCACGGTTATGCACCCCGACTTCCATACTGGAAGGAGCGGTTTGCAGACCGCTTCTTCCGCCTGTTCGTGGAACTTCGCACTGCCTCAAGGATGGCGCATACGTGTTTGAATCACCGGTCTAGGCGACCAGTGCCAGGGCTTTTCAACGTTTTCACCCTACCCTGCGGTAATAAGGAGATTGGAACGAAGAAAAGAGCGGTGAGCGAGAGAGTTGGGTGCCTAACCCGTTCGCAGCGCGTGCGAAGGCACGTAGCTTCCCGTACCGAGGGTGGTCTGCGACCACCCCCACCTGTTGTCTCACCGAGTCATGCCCGTCACCGCACGGTAGGGGCAGGTTCCAAACCTGTGCTGATGCGCCAAACGATAGGTTCCAACCACGTACCGCACAATGCGGGCCAGCGGCCCGCGCACCCAGGCGCCTGCGTGTGGGGTCGTCCCGCGCTCGTCGCGTCTGCGAGGGCAAGATGCCCGCGCTCAAAGGAGAAATGTGAACACTTTCTGTTGCGGTAGTGCAACCCAAAGGACTATCTACGTCTTTCGCCCACGTATCACATGCGTCGGCAGCACACACGCAGCCCTGCCAGGACCTGCCGTCCACTCCGGTGCAGTAGTGCCGTATCCTCGACCGTTCGGATCACGACACACCATCGTAATAACTCTCTGCCGGGTTCTCTGATGTAGACGTTGTGTAGACGCCTCTCCAGTAGGATGCGCACACCATGCATCTTCGCAACAGCGATAGAGCGCAGCGCATCGTCATGTTCTGACGAACGAACACTGTGACGCACCGGAAGACCGTTCACACTATTTCAGGAGGCGATTGCGATGAAAACCCCACTGTTCACGTTCCTGCTCATCATCAGCCTGATGACTGGATTGATCATTCCCGCCTACGCACAGGATGATCCGTCGACGCCTGAAGTGTTCGATGACGAAACAATCCCCGCGTCGGCAGTCCCGTCCGATACACCAGAAATCTGGGGCCAGGATGCTGCTCGGGGTCTGACGCACCACACCTTCGACGTGTTTTGGGCTGCGCAACCAGTATCGTGTGCAGGGCCAGGGGAAGATTTTCCCAAACCATGCCAGATCCGCAGGCGCACAGCCAATGGCGATGCGTCGTTCAGCCCTGTTCGCACGTTGCACGATGCCGGGAATACCGGACCATTCATCCGCTCGAACCTTGCCGTTGACAACACCCATGTGTACTGGATCGGCAGCGACTTTCAGATCAGACGCCTGCCGCGCAGCGCCACAACCGGTACAGCGCCGGAGGTGATAGGGAGTACGGCATACACGACAGAGACCCTGGAATTCGAAATTGATGTAGACGCCAACCATATCTTCTGGACGGAAAGCAACACCGCTTCGCCAGTATCCGGCAGGCTGTACCGTATGCCCAAGACAGGTGGTGAACGTCAGCTCATGGCAGAGCGGATAATTACCGGTTTTGGGCAGGGTTACTTCCGGCAATTACGCGCCGACGGCAATGGTGGTGCATACTATGTGTCTACGTTTCTCAATACTCTGTTTCACACGAGACCCGAAGGTAGCGGCTTTACCTCTACTGCTTTGGGAATAGCTGGCGTCGCGTCCTACACCCTTAGCAATGCTCACATCTACTGGGCAGAGAAGCTCGGCAACCTGATCATCAAACGTGCGCCACGCAGCAATCCCAGCGCTGTAGAGATGCTGGAGAATCGCGGGAATGTCGGCAACCCGACAGCACTGGTGATCACTGTGGATTCTGAACACGTGTACTGGCAGGAAATACGTGGCTCGTTCGGACCGATCTTTCGCCGCAGTCTCACCGGTGGCCCGCCTGCGCAGATCACCGATGTGCTGGAGAACGCGTCGGCGCTGGTCAGCAATGGGCGCTATCTCTTTTGGAACAGCGGCAACATCTACCGTCTGCCGGTCAACGCTTCCACCTGGACGCTCGATCTGGACGTGAGTGGACTGGAGGTGGTACAGACCATCCAGAATCCCAACAATGATGTTCCACTAGTAAGCGGCAAAGAGACCTTCGTGCGCGTCTTTCCGCGCATACTTAGCAGTACGCCGCCCAGAACAAACGTCGATCTGTGGCCTAATGTTCTTCTGTACGGAACCCGTGGCGGAACACCGCTGCCTGGATCGCCGCTCGAACCAGTTCATTCCCCCGGCAATCGCCATAGCGTGGGGACGACAATCAACCGACGCGATGTCAATAACGGCGTCTGGTTCCGCCTGCCAGCTTCATGGACGGATGGAACGGTGCAGCTGCGTGCCGTCGTTAATCCGCGTCGTGTACAGGCCGAGACAAACTATGCCAACAACGAGGTGACACGCAATACTACGTTTGTGCGCAAGGCGCCTATCTGTCTCGACATCAAGCCGGTCAGCACTGAGCGTGGTGTAACCATTTCGGCCTGGTCCCTCGATGAGGGAAGACAAAGGTTTATCCGCTCATTCTTCAGGCGCGCTGAGCAGTTGTTACCTACTCATGAACTGCGCGTCTTTATGCGTGGCGGCAACCCGCTGCGTAAGCCGCGCTGGTATCTCTTCGAGAGCGATCCTTTTGGCCTTTCGCGCACCAATGCCGATAGCGGGTTGATGCTCTTCCTGCTGAAGGTTTCAACTCTCTTCGACGATAACCTGTGTCCTGATGGCGGCAGAACAATCCGCACGGTGATGGCGCAGGATTTTCCGGAGCGTGAAGTAAACGGCATGAATCTTGACGATACGGTGCTGTTCTTCACCTTTTGGGAGCCCGCAGGCGGATTCGCGCAGAATGTGCCGGGCGGCGGTGTGACGCTGGCGCATGAGCTCGGTCATGCGTATGGTCGTAGACACGTCAACTGTCCTCCAGGAGTACCTGACAATGTAGATAGTGGCTATCCACATCCGCCGTGTCAGCTCGACACCCCTGGACCGAACGAGTATCTCGGTTTTGATGGCTTCCGAACACTCAGTCTCCTTCTTCCCGACACCACCGGCGATGTGATGTCATACGCGCATCTGATCCCTCGTCCGCGCTGGACATCGAATTACACCTGGCTGGGTCTATTCAACCAGATTAACAATCGCAGTTCGGCGGTTGCTGCCACGGAGGTAGAGGCGTCAACGCCGCAGTCCACCCTCTCATTCATTGTTACCGGCTTTATTTCGGGCACGGTCGCCGAGATGCGCGAGTCGTTCGAGCTTCCTGAGCCGTTGCTCAGCCAGGTCACAGCTCAGATCAATGCCAGCACGGTGGAAAGCCCCGATTATCGCATCCGCGCCTTCAACGGAACCACCCTGCTTGTCGATCTGCCGTTGCGCATTGCCAGCGCCGAAGGCGATCTGGGTCCGGGCATGCCGGAACCAGACCTCACCGGTTTCTTCCAGCGCCTCGATCTACCTGCCCGTCCCACCCGTATCGAGGTAGTGCGGGTGACCGGCGGCAGCGTCATTGGCAGGCTGAACGTTAGCCCGAATCCGCCCATAGTGACGATCACTGCACCGACAGCCGGAAGCTCTGTTGATCGCACCCTCACCGTAGGCTGGAACGCCAGCGACCCCGATGGCGGCCTGCTCCATCATATGGTGCGCTATAGCGCCGACAATGGCGCCACATGGACGGTAATCGGTCAGGGGCTGACTGCTAATACGCTCACGGTGGACATCAGTAGTCTGCCAGGTGGTACGGGGCGCATTCAGGTCATTACCACCGACGGGTTGAACACTGCCATCGCCACCTCCGCCCCCTTCACAGTGGCCCGGCGAATCCCTGAAGTCTCCATCCTGCTGAGTGATGGATCGGTCTTCGCCCCTGGTGATCCCATCACCCTGCGCAGCCGCGCCTACGACCCCGAAGATGGTTTTCTGAGCGGCGCGCGGTTGCAGTGGCAGGTGAGCGGTCCGATCAGTGTCACTGGCGATGGCGATCAATTGACGCTGCTCAACTTGCCTCCCGGTACGTACACGGCGCGACTCCAAGCGACCGACAGTGATGGCAACACCGGTGAGGGGACGGTGCAGATTACGGTTTCACCCAAGCGCATCACCAATGGTGCAGCGCCAGTTGTCGATGGCTACTGCGATGACGCCGCCTACAACGCCGATCCGCATCCCATCTCACTGCGCTACAACGAAGGGACTGCTGAAGCGACTGCGGCGCAGGTGCGTTTCGTGCGGGCGGGGGATGTTGTGTATGCCTGCTTCAGTGGTCTGCCGCGCAGCACAAGCACCACAGAAGCGGTCGTCCTGAAATTCGATGTCAACAACAGCGCCGATACGTTCCAGCAACCGGATGACGTCATCTTCGTGGTGCAACGGGATGGTCGCGCCCTCAGTGGACGTGGCAACGGCGCTACGTCCACGGTGTTCGATCCTGTCACCCAGGGCATGATTGGCACCGTCAGCGCGACGGCGACAAGCTGGAGCGTTGAGATGCAGATCGAGGTCGCCCGCCTGGGTGGATGGAACAAACTGGTGCGTATGCTGGTCGCCCATGATCCGGGTGCGGCGTGGCCACGTGGCAGCGTAGCGCACGAGCCTGGGCGCTGGGGGTTGACGATGCTGGGTGAGGTCAGTTACCGGGTGAACCTGCCGCTGGTTGTCAGGTAAATGCACTCTCCGAGGGAAGAGGCGCTGCTGTGCCTCTTCCCCTATCGGCTCCTTTCGCGGGCTTTTTTATGCGAGCGCCAACCGCCACTGCATCACCACATGGAGGAAGACAATGAACGTGAGAGTACGCTCCACCAATCGCATCGGCGGTCTCTTTGTTGGGCCAATAATGCTCGTTCTCGGATTTGGCGCCCTGTTCCTTGGATTGTATGTGCGGACCTTGACTCAGAACGAGATCGCCGCGATGCTTCCGGCAGAGGGCAGGGTGGTCGACATCGTCTCTCGCACTACAACATCGGGTGGTGAGCGCAAGACCTACTTCTATCCGGTCGTAGAGTTTCGCACGGCTGGCGGGGAGAGTGTCCGTTTCGAGGGCAGCACGGGCAGCAACCCATCGTCGTACCGTGTCGGCGATATGGTCAGGGTGCTCTACGACCCGCAAACGCCACAGTCGGCGTTGATCGATTCGTGGGACCTCTGGTTGCCATCGGGTATCTTCATAGGGGTTGGCGGCTTTTTTGCGCTGATGGGCATCCTCGCCTTGCTCGACGCGCTGGCGGTTCTGCTGAAATGGGGGGGATTACTCGGATTGCTCGGCATTATTCTGCTGCGGCGGAAACGCACATAGCGCGCTCCTGCGCCCAATCTGGATGGATTTCGCACCGCTATCCTGCGGCATCCTGCCTGGATTGCCAGGGTACGCGGGCTTCCAGCCTGCATCCGGCGCAACCGGCAGGCTGCTCAACCAGGAGGAGGCGATGGACGCCACTCCAGCCTGCGTGATGATGTGGTTTTCTGCATTCCCATGCGCTTTTGCCCTCATCCCCCCTGCCCCCTTCTCCCCTTGTGGGAGAAGGGGGAGTCTGGACGTCCTGAAGCCCAAAACGAGAGAAGGAACGCAGGGGCTTCCAAAAAATCTACCCCTGTAAGCATCCCCCCTGTCCCCTCTCTCACACGGGGAGAAGGGGGAATTTTAGCGTCCTGATGCCCGAAACGGCAGATAACACGCAGAGGCTTTCCAATATCCCTGTGCGATCAGGGCACCCCGATGCCAGCTTCCTGCTATCGCTCAGGTGTTCTACTTGTCCTCAAATGACGCCTGGAGATGGTGAATATAGTGTGAATTCCGGGATACTGATCGGTCAGGTGCTGCAAAAAGGCATAGGTGATTGGTGAGAGTGGCCACTCTTTGTTCCAGATTAGTTTCAACTGACGCTGCAACTCGCAATCGGTCAGCGGCAACAGACGCAGTACCCCCAGGTCTACTTCGTGACGCACCACATAGGCAGGCAGGATGGCAAATGCGCTTCCCGCAAGGAGCGCACGTTTGATCGTCTCCGGATTGTCAAACTCACCTACGTACCGCAGGCGAATACGGTGCTCCTTCAGCAGTTTGTCGAGCCATGCCCGACTCTGGCTGCCGATCTGCCGCAGGATCACCGGCTGATCATGGAGTGCCTGAATGCTCAGCGATGAAAACGTCCACCACGGGTGCGCCTGACCAACGACAATGTACTGCTGTACAGTATCTAGCACCAGCACTCCGAAGCACGATGGCAGACGAATGCCATCCAGTTCGCCTTCGATAAAACCCGCCTCGCACTGGCTTTCGGTCAGAAGATTGATCACCTCAGCAGTCGTACCCGTCTTGATCGAAACTGTAAACTGAGGATAACGGATGCGGAACCGTTCCACACACTCTGGCAGCACATAAATGCCAACGCCAGGCGTCGCTGCCAGTGCCAGACTGCCGCTGCTCAGATGTGACACATCGGTAATCGCTAGTTTCGCCTCTGCCACTAACCTGAAGATCTCTTGCGCATATTGGAGGAGCGTTTCTCCGGCAGGCGTCAACTCAACCCCGCGATGCTTGCGGATCAGTAACTGCTTGCCGAACTCTGACTCCAGGTCCTGGATGTGCTGGCTCACATTCGGCTGAGACATCAGGAAATGATCCGCTGCCTTGCTGATGCTGCCTGCCTGCGCCACATAGACGAACAGTTCGAGTTTGTGCAGGGTTAACATAGCATAACTGCAGATAATAGCAGCGATAGCGAAAAGAGTATACCAGAGAACGGGCATTTCCAGTATATTTTTTTGGTGCTACTCTTCACCAAAATCCCGCTAGCCACACCCTATGGACAAACGGCATGCCAAAGCAATCCACGACTGTCAAGTGGTAGCAACCTGATACTGTTGCTGCCTATGCCGACCATCTGGTTGCAGTATGGCGGGAGTCGCTCGATCAGTATGTGCCAGGAAACGCCAGGGACGACGGTTGAGAGCGACGATAGCGTTCCTGGCGCACTACGTTTCGACCGAAGCAATAACGGTCCGTCAATCACGCGAAGGAGCAAGTAAGCGATGACGATCCAACAACCGCAATCACAATGGCGCCGTCCGGCAACAGCGCCTCTCCGGTAACGAACGGCAATGGCAAAATCGAAATGCTGGCGCTCATTCTCGCAAAACTCGAGCGGATGGAACAGCGTCTCGACCACTACGAAGCGCTTATCCAGCAGACGTTGCCCATGGTGGGAATGATGACCGACTCTGTCGATGGATGGATGCACGATTTGACGCAATCCGGTATCAATGTCGACGAGCGAGTGAAAGAGACGCTCCGACTTCTTGCCGAACTGACTGCGCCGCAATCGATGGAGACGCTCCATACGCTGGTGAAGATGCTGCCTACACTAGGTGCGCTAGTCCAGCAAGTGCCGGGTATGGTTGCCACAATGGTGGACACTGGCGATGAACCGGCGATGCGTCTACGGGAAGCGGGCATCGATATCGAGCATTTGGGGCGAAGAGGATTGCACGCGGTAAAGGCGCTGATTAACTCCAATGTCCTTGAAGATGCAGCAGTTGCAGTTATCAGCAACGCTGCCCAGTCATTGGAGGAGAGCGCCTGCACTGCTCGACCCACTTCGCTCTTTGGGTTGATTCGTGCGCTGGGCGGGATTTCTCCTTGCCTTTGCGAAGTCGTTTGGAAGCCGTTGCAAAACCAGCGCCTGAGGAGGTCATCAATGTCATCCCATTACCCCATCGTGATTGCTGGCGGCGGCACAGCAGGATTGACTGTCGCTGCTCAACTGGTCAATGCTATTGACCCATCTCGGATTGCCCTTATCGAGCCAAGTGAGTACCATTTCTACCAGCCGCTCTGGACGCTTGTCGGCGGTGGAGTTTTCCCGAAGGAAGAGTCGATGCGTCAGGAAGCAGACTATATCCCGGCTGGCGTAACGTGGATTCAGGAGTACGTTACTGCGTTTGATCCAGATCAGAACTTGGTCGCTCTCAAGAATGGCGATACCATGTCCTACAATTACCTGGTGGTGGCGCTCGGCATTCAGATCGATTGGGACAGAGTGAAGGGCTTGCGCGAGGCGCTGGCGGAGTGCAATGGCGTGTGCAGTAACTATTCCTACGAGACGGTGAATCGCACCTGGGACAATATTCGCTCATTCAGAGGAGGCGTTGCGGTCTTTACCCAACCATCGACCCCTATCAAGTGTGGCGGCGCGCCCCAGAAGATTGCATACCTCGCTGATGATTACTTCCGCCGCGCCGGGGTGCGCAACAAGAGCGTGATCAAGTTCTTTTCCGGTACTGGCGGCATCTTCTCAGTCAAAAAATACGCCGACGCCCTCTCTGCTGTGTGCCGTCGCAAAGGGATCGAAACATACTTCCAGCACGAGCTGGTTGAGATCGATCATCGCCGAAAAGAGGCGGTTTTCCAGAAACTGGCGAATGGCGAACGAGTCACAGTGCACTACGACATGATCCATGTCACACCGCCGATGAGCAGCCCAGATGTTATCAAGCAGAGCAAGCTCGCCGCTTCGACCGGTTGGGTCGACGTTGATCAATTCTCGTTACAGCACGTGCGTTATCCCAACGTTTTCGCGCTCGGCGATTGCAGCAACCTGCCAACATCCAAGACCGGCGCTGCCATTCGCAAACAGGCGCCGGTGCTGGTGGAAAATCTGCTCGCGGCAATGGATGGGCGACCACTTGAAGCCATCTACGACGGATACACTTCCTGCCCACTGGTGACCGGCTATGGCAGCCTGATCCTCGCCGAGTTCGACTACCGGTTGACGCCGAAGGAGTCGTTCCCGTTTGATCAGTCGAAGGAGCGCTATAGCATGTATGCGCTAAAGGCCTATGGTCTACCGGCTATGTATTGGAACGGCATGCTACGTGGGCGCATGTGAAACTTCATCAAGGAGTATGCCATGATCTTTCGTCAGTTCCTTAATGAGTCGATCTCGGCGGCGTCGTACCTGATTGGGTGCATCCAGAGCGGGGAGTGTGCTATCGTCGATCCGGGGTTGCCGCCTGAAGAGTATCTGGTAGCAGCTGCTGACCGGGGACTCCGCATTACCGCAATTATCGAGACGCACTTCCACGCCGATTATTTTTCGACTGGCAGAGCACTTGCAGCGTTGACTGGTGCACCGATCTATGCACCGAGCCGCGACGACATTGAGAACGACATTACCGGCGCTTCAGTCCACTACCCGCACACGCGCGTACGTGATGGCGATGAGATCCGGATCGGCAACATTATTATTCGGGCCATCCATACGCCGGGGCATACACCAGAGCACATGGCGTATGCGGTGATCGATACACCGCGTGCCAATGAACCCTGGATGGTTCTGACTGGCGACTCGTTGTTCATCAACGATGTGGCGCGCACCGACCTGGTGAACCTGCCGCTTACAGGGCCGGAGGTGATCTACAACAGCATTCAGCGGTTGCTCGAACTGCCCGACTACTGCGAGATTTATCCGGCGCACTACGGCGGTTCGGCATGTGGCGGCAAGCAGATGAGCGGTAAGCCGGTCAGCACCATCGGGTTCGAGCGTCGCTTCAACTGGATGTTGCAGGCACGCGATGTGCACGAGTTCATATCTCTCAGCGGCGTTGTGCCGCGTGAAGCAGTCGAGTCGGTGCTGATCCACCGCAACACGAATCGTGGCGTGCTACCCCTTCCTGAGGAGATTGCGACCGGTGATCGGCGCCACTGTCGTCGCCAGTTTACTGACGTTCTGGCGCTCTCGCTCCAGCAGGCATTTGAAGCGGCGCAGCGCGGTGCATTCATTGTCGATCTACGACCGCCGCTTGCATTCGCTGCAGGGCATCCAGCCGGTGCGATCAATCTCATGTTCAACAAGGGTAACCTGGTGGAGCGCGCCAAAAAACTGTTTGACTCTAGTGATTCGCTGATCATTATTGGTGATATTCCACTGGTTGCACAGGAAGCGGCACAGATGCTGGTTGAGGAAGGAATGACTATTGCCGGGTATGTTCAGGAATCGGTCAGCGCGTGGCTATCGAGCGGATTGCCAGTCGACCGGATTGTAACCGGCGATCTGGAAGTGCTCCATCGCCACGTACAAGACCGCGATGCGGTCATCCTGGACGTGCGTGAACCGTTCGAGTGGGAAAAAGGCGTAATTCCGAATGGCAGCACCAACATCCGCCTGATTTCGCTCGGCGAGATTAAACAGCGCTGGCGTGAACTACCTACCGACCGTACCATTGTGGTGGTGTGTGAGAGCGGAACACGTGCCAGCGCTGTCGTCAGCTTCCTGAAACGGTTGGGGTATTCCAATCTCGTTAACATCGCTCCTTGGGGAATGAGCGACTACTCCAAAAAGTATGAAACTGTTCGTCCGGAATTGACGGCTATGACCTGATGCATGTTGCTCAAGTCAGTCTACTCCTAGTCGCCTGTACGGGGAGCACAGCGCCGCTGCGCTCCCCACTTCACTTTTTTCAATCACAGACAGCATGTGCGATAGTGAGAACCGGCGGAAGCCGTGGCACAGGCTTTTGCATGGATACGGGCAGGAGTCGGCATTACTCGGAGACAAGTGTGTGACGCTTTGCGCACGATTGCTACGGCGCGCCACCGGGTGGCGTCGGCAGAACGATGTCAGGGTTGACCGGCACCTGAGCTGCAGTTTCAGGTGGTACACTCAGGAGCACAGCATTCACCCACCCGGCTACCCCGCGTACTGTCAGCACCAGATACCAGCGACCATTGTCGCTGCGTCCGAGGAGCTGCACTTCCTCACCTCGGTTCACCCGATCAAGTGGCGTTGCGTTCGGGTTCGGATCGGCGCGCACATTGCCGGGGTTTGCCACCGTACCGCGCAGCGATGACACAATCGGCACCGGCGGGTAGGTAGGCGTCGGGGTGGGTGACGCCTTAGCACCGGGAGTTGGCGAGAAAACAGGAGTCGCTGTCGGCGTCGGGCTTGATGTTGGAGTTGCGGTTGGCAGCGCAGCGGTTGGCAAGCCGGGGATTGGCGACGGTTGCAGGTAGAGTGGCTCTTCCGTCGGACCGGCAGTGGCGCTGGGCATTGTGTCGGTCGCTGTTGGTGAAGGTGTGGGCGTGACGGTGTTCACTGCGACGGGTTCGGCGGCTGTCGGAAAGGGTTGCGCCGCAACTGGCGTTGCTTCAGCAATGCGCGTCGTTTCCGGTGAGGGTTGCGCTGTGACCGATGTCGCTTCAGCAGGAGGTGTCGTTTCTGGCGAGGGTTGCGCTGCAACCGGCGTCACCTCAATGGCAGGCGTGTCGGTCGTGGGAGGAGACGGCAGCTGTTCAACCGTGGGGAGCGCGCCGCCGATTCCCGGCAACGGCAGCCCGGCGCATCCTGCCAGCACCAGGAGAAGAGCAGCAATCCAGATAGTAGGTCGTATGTTCCGCATGATCTTGTCTTAACAGTCAGGGATTCGGGAACTGAGAACCAGGAACCGAGGACTGAGAACCGGGGGGTCAGGGTTTATGGTTTAGGGGCTAGATCGTCTGCCTTAACCTTTTGCCTTCCCTTATGCACCTTTTCCACCGGTACCATGCAACGCAACGATGCTTTCCAAACATGCAACGTGCAACTCTCACGCTCCATCAGGGTGCACCTGCGACCTTCAACGTCCAGCCTTCAACGTGCAGTGCGTCACAACCTGTAACCTGCAACCTTCAACGTGTCACGACCTTCAACTTTCAACCTTCAGTCCTCGTCCCTCACACCTGTCACCCAAACACCATCCCGCAGATCGACACAACTGATGTTCCCTCGTCATCCGCCGGGCACTGTGCATAGCCTGTCAGTTCACCCTCAACAGCGCCCATCAACTGGAGCGCCACATAGGTCGGCGGCAACCCGCAGATATTCTGGCGATCGCCTGTATCAGCGATGACCTGGAAGAAACCAGCAGCATCACCAGCGCGCATGCGGTCGATCACTAATTCATCCGCCTGTTGAAGCGCCATCTTGTCAGAATCGCTCAGCGGCGCGCCGCCGAATGCCGGACCAACATGCGACATATCGCCAGAGATGACCACCAGCGCACGCCGCGTGTCCAACACCCGACGCAACGTCGCAACCAGCGCATTGAGGTGCGGATCAGCCGCCGGGTCGCCGCCGTCCATATAGCGCGCGAAGGAACCGACCAGAATAGGAATGACGGGGCAGGGCGGATTGCCGCGCACATACTGTAACCATACTGCTGCCAGTTCGAGCGAATGTTCGATACGATGGTACAACTCGCCCGCAAATGCCGCTTCTTCACCAAGTGCATTCGCTAGCGCGTCAACGATTGCAGTATCGGTCGGCAACACACCGAACGGAGTTGCGTAGCGCTGGCGCGTGAGCGTGATCGGTTCGGGGCTGTAGTGATCCGTGCCAATCAGGATTACGATCTCGGCAGCGCGCACCATCTCTGCTGCCCGCTGCCAGACCTGTGCATACACTCGTCCGCCACGCTCATAGTCGATGTGTGGACTAAGCACGCCGCGACCAGTTGGTGGTGCTGGCGTCACCTGACCAACTGCAGCGACATAGCCATCGAGCAAGCGCCGGAGGTCCGCCGGATCAGCGGGGTACGACTGCCCGGCGAGTGCCGGTTGGCGAAACGGCGCGGCGCGATAGGCAGCCAGCGCGCGCGCCTGCGCCGTCTTGAAGCGCAGGTTATCCAACAGCAATGCCTCGTCGAGCGCATCCACCAGATTGTTCACCAGCGATACATCGACCGGCAGACCAAAGACAGAGCGCAACTTACCCGCAATTGCTGCGCGGTTGTGCTTTCCATCGCAGAACAATAGCGCCGGACCGAGACCGTGTGAGATCACCAGGAAGCGGTCCGAAATCTGGAGCGGATCGCGCAGCAGCAGTGACGGTTGACCATCGTGCATCACCTGGCGAATATCAATGGCACGCAGCTTCGGATACTGATCAGAGGGAAGCAGCATGGCGCAGTTCATCCCGGTGATCGCGGATTCTGATCACTGCAGTAACAACATCGTCCATCTCGTGCGGATCGGCAAGCAGCAGCCACTGTGGCAGCCAGATCGCCTCACGACACGTCTGTTTGGCATTCGGGCAATGAGTGGCGCGCGCGAACGCACGCTCAAACTCCTCAACCACCGGCGCGAAACCGCCCCAATCGTCGCTGCGGAGCACATCGAGCACTCGCTGCTCTTCCCGCGCATCCCACTGTGGCCAGCGGGGCCGGGGACGGGTGCGCACCGGTGAGCCGCCATTGATTGCGAGTGTCGCCATAGAATATTCCTGAGAACGTCATAATGCAATGAAACACCAATGCAAAGTAGCATAGCAACGGCGAATTGTCAATAGACTTTATCAGTACGCTTTCGTTGTGCGGGAGCGCAGCGTCTAGTGTGATTGCAAGGAAGCGCAGCGATCGACGCAAATCTTTCCGTGCGCCTGCGATCATTGCGCAGGAGATCGCCTCATTCCTGGCGCAGCGCACAATGACAGGCGAAGGCAGCGCCTTCGCCTGCACATCACCTTATGCCCCTATCTGACAACGCTTACGAGCACGACACGGGTATGGCTATGGCTGGTTCGTACCCCAGCGCCCGCAGTTGCCCGGCAATGACCGCATGACCGGCTGCATTCGGGTGATAGCCATCAAATGAGAGATAGAGTGACGGTTGCCGGGGATCGTCATAACTGCCATTGAATGCCGCGTAGACATTGGCGACCCTGACGCCGCATCCAGTTGCATGAATGATGTCGTTCGCCTGCTTGAGATATGGCAGCAACACCGGGAGACGACCGCTGGCAGCGTCCTGGGCGACAAACGGGTAGTACAGATCCATCGTGCGATAAACCGTCGGGCGTCCGCTGCGCAACGTCGTGATTTCACGCACAATAGCGCGCCAGTTGTTCCTGAAGATTGTCACTGCTTCACGCAGGCACTCCTGGTTGTCCAGACCGCCGCACGTACCGGCGATGTACCGATCGCGGGCGCGCAACAGGTCATTTCCGCCGATGTCCCACGTCACCACCTGCGCCGACATGACTGACAGACGGAATGTCCAGCGATTGCGGAGCGCATTCACCAGATCGCTGCTCGTCCATCCAGGCACGCTGAGATTGATCAACGAAACGGTCGCACCCGTGTCGACAGCTAGTGCTGCCCCATACCGATACACGTACCCTCCACGACTGAAATCCCACAGTCCGAACCCGAGCGAGTTGCCAAGCGCAACATACGTGATCCGGGGTGATGAGGCGGTTGTGGTCGCCTGTGCGGGAGTCGTCGGCACGAACACCGTGAGAGCGACGACCACGAGCAGCAGCAGAACCATGCGAGCAACGGGTCTCATCAGTCCCTCCTTTCGATTGAGGCGACGTCAAGGAGGCGAGGCAGTGACGCGAAGAGGAATGCGCCCATCTCTATCGTACTACTGATAACCCTGGCGTAATCTTACGGTTTTGTCATCGACGGTGCTACCGATATGCTTACAAACGCACAAAGACGCATATTACATTCAACATCACCGCAACGCCCGAATTTGCGGCACGGCGACAAAAATCGCCCCTGCGACACCCAGCACTGCCAGCGCCCCGCTGATCACTGCCGCTGGTTCTCCCACCCGCTCGGCAACCACCCCGACCCACAACGCCCCCACCGGCATCATGCCGAAGAAAACCATGCTGTATACCGCCATCACCCGACCGCGCAACGCATCAGGGGTCAACGTCTGCACCAGCGCATTCGCCAGATTCATGATCAGGATGACCGCCAGACCGGAAGCAACCAGGATCGCCAGGGTCAGCCACAACCGGTTAGTGAAGGTCATCAGGATCAGCAGGAGTGGAAAGGCAAACGTGCCAACGGTGAGCAGGCGCCCTTTGAACTGAAAGCGACCAAGCGATGCAATCAGCAACGCACCCAGCAGCGCGCCCAGACCGCGCGCCGATTGCAGCAGCCCGGTCGTTGTTGCATCGCCGCCTAAAATGCGCACCGCCCACGCCGGGAAGAGGGTCGCAAACGAAATACCGAAGCAACTCGTCGCCCCAACCAGCGCAATCAGCGTCCGCACCACCGGTTCGTGCAGGATGTAACTCAGACCCTCCCGGAGATCGCGCCACGCTGAAGCATTGCGCGACGCAACCGGACCAGATGCGATTCGCATCTGCCAGAGTGCGCCGATGACCGCCAGAAACGAGATGCCGTTGAGCATGAAACACCACGCCGGTCCGACCAGGTTGTACATGACGCCCGCCATTGCCGGTCCGGTCGTGGTCGCCAGGTTGAACATTGTCGCATTCAGTGCAATGCCGTTCGTCAGATCCTCCTTATCGACCAGTTCGCGCACGAACGCCAGGCGCGCCGGGGCGTCGAAGGCGTTGGCGACCCCCAGCAACAGCGACAGGACGATAATGTGCCAGGGTTGAACAATGCCGCTGAAGACCAGCCCTGCCAGAATGAACGCCAGCGCCATCTGCGCTATCTGCGTCACAATCAGGAGCGTCCGTCGCGGCACACGGTCGGCAACCACGCCGCCATACAGGGTCAACGCCCAGGCGGGCACGCCAGCGGCAAAGCCGACGTATCCCAGATACGCTGGCGAACCGGTCAACTGGAACACCAGGAATCCCTGGGCAGTGGTCTGCATCCAGGAGCCGAAGAGCGACACCATCTGACCAAAGAACCAGAGACGATAGTTACGATAGCGTAACGCCGCGAACGTCCTTGCGGCAAATGTGCTGCGCTGCAACGATGGAATGGTCATTTATTGCGGAAAGATGCTCAGATCGTTCTTCAGTGTCAGGGCGGGACGGTATGGTTCGATCATCTCAGCCGGTATGCCGAGACCCTCTATCAGTACATGGTAGCGCTCACGCACTGCGGGGCTTGCGCCTGCCGCCAGCGTCGCATCGAGCAAATTCAGCGCCAGGCAGCGGCGTTGCGCGTGGTTGAGCCGTTCACGCGCTTCGCGCAGAAAATCATCGAGCGGAACATGCCTCAATGAGCGCTCGACCCGTTCGATCAGATCGTTGTCCAGCGCCAGTCCACGACCGGCATCCGGCACAAAACGCATCAGCGCGCCTGTACTGTCGTAGATGCTCGTCGCTCCGTGCAGGTGTGCAAGCGCCGCCACAAACGCCGCGCCGGGGGTCAGCGCGCCAGGCGGATACGCTGCATCCAGTTCCGACCACGCACCCATCGCCGAACCTCCTTTCTATTCACTGCACCCGGACAGGAAGCGCCATTATACCACGCTGTAACCATTGCACCTTGCGCTGCATCGTACCTTAACCAGACAGGGCATTCACAGGAAAGGGGCGAGCCATGTCATACGATGTCATGGTCATCTCCGCACACCCCGACGATGCAGAAGTGCAGATGGGAGGCACGATTGCGCTGCTCACCGGACAGGGGAAACGGGTGTTGCTGGTGGATCTCTGCGACGGCGAACCGAGCGATTTTGCGCTGCCGGGAGTGCGTGTCGATCAGGCGCGACGGGCGGCAGCGCATCTGGGGGCGGATCGCATCTTTCTCGACGGGCAGGATCGACTGATCACCGACACGCTTCACCTGCGGTTTGAAGTCGCCCGCCTGATCCGCATCCATCGTCCGTCACTCGTCTTTGCCACAACCGACGCCTGCATCCACCCTGATCACGCTGCCGTCGGGAGTCTGGTCAGTGCAGCCGTCTTCTACGCGCGTCTCGATCACTGGGAGCGTGTGCCGGGTGGTGACGTGCTCGGCGATACGGCGCCGTGGGCAATTGATCGACTCTTCTACCCGCACTGCAAGATGGAACCGCCCTGGGGGCGCGACTTCGCCTTTGCGGTGGATGTCAGCGCCACCTACGACCGCAAACGCGCTGCGCTGGCAGAGTACGGTTCGATCTTCAAGGTCGAAGGGCATGACCGGTTGTTGACCCTCTACGAAGCGGAAGATACCTACATCGGCAGACTTTTCGGCGTGGCATATGCCGAGGCGTTCAAGAGTCACAGCCCGTTGCTCGTTTCCAGCCCGACGGTGTTCCTGCCGTCATTGCATGGGTGATGTAACGTTCTCCGCGCCCGCTGCATCATACCCGCAGAACGAATCGGCATCTATAAATAAGGAGACAGGCAGTATGGCACTCTTGAACGATAAAGATCGCAAAATCGTGCGCGAGCAGCTGGACGAAGGATTGAAGCGACCGGTGACGATGGCGTTTTTCAGCAGCAAGAACAACTGCGAACTGTGCGATGTCACCGGCGAACTGGTGGAAGAAGTCGCCAGCATTCACCCGCTGCTGCGCGTAGCGACCTACGACCTGGAAGCGGACGCTGCACGCGCTGCGGAACTGGGCGTCGATAAGGCGCCAGCGATTGTTGTGCTTGGCGGTGAGGATCAGCAGAATTACGGCGTGCGGTTCTACGGTATTCCGAGCGGCTACGAGTTCGTGACCCTGCTCGAAGCCCTGCGCATGGTCGGCAGCGACTCGGTGGAACTGCAACCGGCGACGCGCACGTTCCTGAACGAACTGAAACAACCGATGCACCTCCAGGTCTTTGTCACACCTGGCTGCCCCTACTGCCCGCGCGCTGGCGTGCTGGCGCACCGCCTGGCGTATGCCAGCCCGCTGATCACCGCCGATGTCATCGAGGTCACCGAGTTCCCGGAACTCGGCGAGCGCTACGAAGTGATGGGAGTTCCCCGCACTGTCATCGACGATGTGGTGCACATCGAAGGCGCGGCGCCGGAAGGGATGCTGCTCGGCAAACTGCGCGAGGCGCTGGCGGCAGCGTAATCCTGCGACTCATCTGGCACGCTGGCGCCCCCTCATCCCCCCTGCCCCCTTCTCCCACAAGGGGAGAAGGGGGAGTTTGGG